>JAFUHB010000200.1 GCA_017469085.1 Clostridia bacterium | reverse complement strand
GTTTTCGAGGTGGCGGGGATCCATCACAGTCCCCTCGAGGATCGGGAGCTGCTTCGGCTGGCCGCGCTGGCCGAAAGCCGGTCCACGCACCCGATCGCGCGCTCGATCCTGAGCGCCTGGGGCGAAACGCCGGACGTCAGCCTGGTGACCGCCGTTCGGGAGATCGCGGGACAGGGCGTCGAGGCGACGGTGGAGGGCCGCAGCGTGCTGGCCGGGAACGATAAGCTGATGCAGGCCGAAGGGATCACTCCGATCCCGTGCGGACATACTGGCACGGTGGTGCATATCGCCCGGGATGGGGAATACCTGGGGCACATCCTGATCTCCGATCAAATCAAGCCCGGGGCGCAGGAGGCCGTGGCCGCGCTCAAGCGGGCGGGCGTCAGCCGCACCGTCATGCTGACCGGCGACCGGAGGGAGACGGGCGAGGCGGTCGCGCGGGAGCTTGGGGTCGACGAGGCGCATACCGAGCTGATGCCCGGCGATAAGGTCGCCGAGGTGGAACGGCTGCTTGCGACCGGCGGCAAGGGGAAGCTGGCCTTCGTGGGGGACGGGATCAACGACGCGCCCGTGCTGTCCCGCGCTGATATCGGCATCGCCATGGGGGCGCTTGGGTCGGACGCGGCCATTGAGGCGGCGGACGTGGTGCTGATGGACGATGATCCGCGCAAGATCAGCGTCGCGATCCGCATCGCGCGGACGTGCCTGCGGATCGTCTATGAAAACATTTGGTTCGCGATCGGGGTCAAGCTATTGTGCCTGCTGCTGGGCGCGCTGGGCATCGCCAATATGTGGGCCGCGATCTTCGCGGACGTCGGCGTCATGGTGCTGGCGGTGTTGAATGCGGTGCGGATCCTGTTGATCCGGGATTGGAGGGCGTAAATGAGCGAGCGGTTTGATCCTGGCGTGGAATGCTGCGAAGAAAGCAGGATCCACGGCGATTTGGTGCAGTCGGTCCGCGAAAAGCTGCCGGATGAGACCAGGATGCAGGACTTGGCGGAGCTTTTCAAGATATTCGGCGATACCACGCGCATCCGCATCCTGTTCGTCCTGTTCGAGGAGGAGGTGTGCGTTTGCGACCTGGCGGAAACGCTGGGCATGACGCAAAGCGCAATCTCCCATCAGCTGAAGCTGCTCAAGCAAAGCGGCCTGGTCAAGGCCAGGCGGCACGGCAAGAGCGTGTTTTATTCCCTGGCGGACGGGCATGTACGCACCATCATCGCGCAGGGCTGGGAGCATATCACGGAATGAGCGCTTCAGCGATGCGCAAAGCGGAATATCACTGAGGAGATATTGATCAGCTCGTCAAAACTGATCTATTCGCCTATTGTGTTTTGATTTCCGGGATTTTCATTGCACGAAGCGCATGAGCCAGTTCGCAGATGATCATATCATCTTTAATATATTGTGGAACGACCATTCGGATATGTTTATCCGGGAGGCCGTTCTTCATTTCCAGCGGCCGGAGTACAACCGACGGCTCTTTTGGCATATAATCATAAAAATGACCGGAATTGATGAATATATATCCGTGATATCGGACATCCGCTATTGGACCAATGATACCAGGTGTATTGCATTTTACACAATGTATGGTCGGATCAGTCCTGGAAAAAAAGCTGCAAATCTGCTGATAATACGTGTCGTTTTCCGAGCTTGTGACGACTGTTCGGCCAGTGAGTTCGGATAGCGGTACAACGTCAAAGTCGGCCAGCGGATCATCTGGAGCAATCATCACATATAGCTTCTGTCTTTGTACGATTGTTTCATGCAGCATCGGATTTGTATTTCGAACAGTGGTCAGCCCCACGACGATCGTTCTTTTTTCCAATTCTCGATATAATTCACTTGGCGTCAAGATGCGAAGATCGATATCCATATCTTGGTGTTGCTGCTTGAAAAGATTCAAAAGCGGTTCCAGTACTAACCAGGTCGTGTGGCCTATCCCAACAACTAATTCCTGATTGATGCTCTGAAGCAGCTGCTTGATCTCGCTTTGCGCATCATCATATTCCCGAAGGATCGCACATGCATGAGCATAGAGAATACGTCCGGCCGGCGTAGGTGTAAGCGTGTTTCCATCCTTTTGGAAGCCTTGCGCCGACTGTATTCTCCAGACGATGAAGGGCTTTTGATACTGCCTGACGAGAGATGAACATTTGCTCGCTGACCCGTGTCATATTGTTATTCTCGCAGACCGAAACGAAATATCTGAGGATAGTCAAATCGATCATTCGTCCACCGCCTGAATAGCTGTAGTGTATCTTCAATCTGTTCATTTGTCAACTTTTGGTTGACAAATAAGTTGTAATTATTGCTTTTCTGTATACTCATTATCAAGTAAAATTTAACTAACAAAGAAAGGGGGATCTCAAAATGACCAGAAAACACAGTTGTTATTCCCGTTATGGTGCGTTAGTATGCGCGCTTGTCCTGATGACGTTCATCATGCTTAGTCCCATGATGGCCGTCGCGCAGACCGCTGATGACATTCAGTGGGACCTTGAGGCGGACGTCGTCGTTATCGGCGCCGGCGGCGCTGGCTTGCCTGCCGCATTGAAAGCCATGCAGGACGGCGCTTCGGTTCTGCTGGTGGAGGCAAATTGGGATGTCGGCGGGCATGCCGCCGTATCGGAAGGCAATCTGCATAACGGCGCCTATATTTCTGAACAGCAAAAATATGATATCGTGGACTCTGCCGACCTGTTCTATTTCGACCATACTCGCGGCGTCCCGTTCACGACCCGTTACAACGATCGCGAGGTCGTGCGCTCTGTCGCCAACTTCATGCACGTCAGTTATGAATTCTTCCTCGCCAATGGCATCAAGGTGACGGACGCTGCGCCGACTGCAAGAAACTATTATAAGGATGCGATCAACCAGAATGAGCCGGAAAGCGTGCCGCGCCAAATAAAGACTGATGGAAGCGACTGGGTGAATCAATTTACCGGTACCGCTGTCGCTGGCATTGGCGTGACCCGCCCGCTCGAAAAATCCCTGCGCGATCAGGGAGCCAAGTTCCTGCTGAACTATCACATGGATTCCATTTATCGTGAAGAGCAGCTATCTGGCAAGGTGCTGGGTGTGCAGGCAACTTATACCCGACCATTTTGCCTGGCGAAACCGAAGCCCTTAAGAGCTTTATGAGCGAAGGCAACATTGAACTGAGCCAGCCGTCCGTAAATATCAAGGCGAATAAAGCGGTGATCATTTGCACTGGCGGTTCTACCGGCAATCTTGAATTCCGCACGATGTTTGATCCACGCCTTGGACCGGAATTTGATGGCCTCGGCGGTATGCCCTTCTCTGATCAGGATGCTTCCGGTGAGCTCGCCGCTATGGATATCGGCGCTGCATTGGGCAGTGCGGCAGGCTATGCAAATGATGCCGGCGGATGGCTGACTACGCCTCAGCGCTTTGGCTGCCAGTATGGCTATGGTAAGGGGTATAGCAAGGACAGCGCTATCTGGCCGCTTGTTCGTGCCAATGGTATCAAGCCTGATTTTGACAGTTTGGTGATCGTTAACATGTTGGGCTATCGCTGCGGCAATGAGGATGATTATAATACCAATAAATATGTTGAAGATCGTTTCCGCTTCTTCAATACCGCATTGTCTTCTGTGTTCATTGATCCTGATGGGGATGGTAACGCTGAAGCTCTGGGCGGCCCCATCTGGGCAATCTTCGATGCCGATGCCGTGGCCCGCAATGACTGGAAGATGGAACAAGGCATTGTAGACTTTGACGCCGGCTATGCCTTCAAGGGTGACACGCTCGAAGAATTGGTGCAGAATATTATCAACAAGTACTATGAAAACATCAAGATGGACCCTGACGTACTGGTTGAAACGATTCGCAAATGGAACGAAGCGGTGGATAAGGGATACGACGATGAGTGGGGCCGCGCGAACCCAATCAACAAGATCGAAAAAGGTCCCTTCTATGCGCTGTGGGCTGTTCCGTCTCTGCATGATACGCTTGCCGGCCTGCGGGTAAATGGCGCGATGCAGGTGATCGACCGTCGTGGCGCGGTGATTCCCAACCTTTTCTGCGCCGGCGAAGCGCAGGGCGCAATGCGGATCCATGGACTGGGCCGTGTTATGACCTCTGGTTATGTGGCTGGCATGGCGACTGCCTCTGTTAACGAGGAAGGCATGGCGACCTGCTCGCTCGAACTGGATTCCGAATACGCTGGGCCTGAAACGAATGAGCGTACCCAAATTGTCAACCGCTATGATGTTACCAACGTCAATGGCCTGACCAAGCAGGAGGTTGATGCGCAGAAAGCCGCGGCAAAGGCCGCAAAGGAGGCCGAAGAAGCTGCAAAGGCCGAAGCGGAGGCTGACATCGACGTGATCAAATTTACTGGCACCTCTGACAATGGCATGGGCGGCGCGATTCAGATTGAAATCAGCGTCAAGGACGATCAGATCGTGGCGATCGATGTTCTCAAGCAGTCCGAAACTGCAGGAATCGGCGATGTCGCTTTTGAGACGCTTGTGCCCCAAGCGCTGGAGGCGCAGGGAGCCGATATCGACGGCGTGGCCGGAGCGACCATTACAACCGATGCTTTCAAGGAAGCGCTTGAAATTGCGATCGGTAAGTCCGAGGCAAAGTAATAGGAGCTTCTTCGATTCTTTTGTATAATCAATTGAAAACAGGCCGAATATGGCCTGTTTTCAATTGATGAGCGACTTCAAATGTCTGTTCATTTTGACTTGGGTGGCGCAAAGAGCTTGCGGCATACGGCAACGATGCTGCTGCGAGTTGCTCTGCTCGCGAGCTTTTTACAGGCGGGAACGTTGAATTCCCGCCTGTTCTGTGTTAAGATAAAGCTGTTTTCCCATGCGGTTTGGAAGATGATTGGAAACTCCCGATGGAGGCGATGAAGGATGACCAGGCGTTTAACGGTGATGACGCTGGCGGTTTTGATGATTTTTACGCTGATCCCGGTTGCGCCCGCGCTGGCGGTAAGCCAGACGTACGTGTTTTCCGGGCCAAAGATGCAGCTGACCTTCGATACATCCCTGTTTGACAAGGTGCTGACGCCCGAAACGCTGGAGGCCGAGGCCGAATGGCTGACGGGCAAGGGCTTAGCGTTGGCGGAGGTCAAGCAGCGCTATGAGGAGGACGGCGTCCTGCTGGAGGCTTACGACAGCCCTAACAGCCGCGTTCTGGTGGTATCCGCCATTGAGGACTCGGACGGCAGGGATTATTTCGACGTCAACACCCAGGATGAGGCGATGCGCAAGGTCTATCGCCAATCGCACACCAACGGTACGCTTTACGGCCTGCTGGGCTATAAGTATGATAGCTCCGTATGGCGCAATTATGGGAGCAACCTGGCCCGATTCCTGAAGCTCAAGTATTCGCTGACCGTAGGCGGCGACCTGATCTGCCGCGGCTACCAGCGCCGGACCATCCGCAACGGCTATACGATCACGCTGGATATGCAGGTAACGGGGCGCAAGCAGACCGACGCCGACGAAACGCTGCTGGACAGAATGATGTCGGGCCTCTATTTTACCGAGGTCATGGATACCCCGGCGGATACCTGCCGCCTGACGCTGACGGAGGAACCTGCCAGCGAGACGACCAGCGAAAAGATGACCATCGCCGGAAAAACCGAAGCCGGCGCTACCGTGACGGCGACGCTGATTTCCCTGACCGATTCCAAGACGGCCACCTTCTCCGCCGTCGCCAATAAGAGCGGCAAATTCTCCATCAGCATGAAATTCCCCTCTCAGGGCACCTTCTCTTTGACTGTGCTGGCCACGACGACGGACGGCCGGACGGCGCAGCGCTCGACCTCGGTGATGTACCAGCGAGACTATATCCCGCTGAACTTTAAGACCACCGTGCCCGCCGTGCTGCCGGAGGATTCGCTGACGGTGTCGGGCACCACGGTGTCAGGGGTAAAAACGCAGATCTCCGTCACGGGTCCGACGACCATGCAAAAGTCCACGACCTCCAAGAGCTTCAAATTTACCGTGGATACCAGCAAGGAGGGCACCTATCAGATCCTGATCACCGCCACCAAGAAGGGCATGTCCCCCCGGACGGTGACCTTTACCGCCACCCGGACCCTGACCGACGCCGAGCGCCTGGAGCGGGCCAAGAAAAAAGCAGAATCCGTGAAATACAGCGCGCTCAAGAGCGGCATTTCCCGCTACGCAGGGCATACAATCGTCATGACGGGCTATGTGATGGAAACCCGTCAGACCGGCGATGAATGGGTGGTGAAGCTGGCGATCAACCGCTCCGGTTCCACCTATAAGGACCTGATCTACGTGATCTGCAAGGAGGACCCGAAGCTGGAGGTGCTCGAGCACGTGCGCATGTACGGCACGCTGAGCGAGAATACCTATGTCGAGGTCGTCGAGGGCAGCGGCACCAGCGAATATCCGCGGTTTGAGCTGCTGTTGTTTGAAACGATGAACTGATGAACTGATAACCCATCGGGTTGTCCTGGACCGCGCTGCTCCATGACAGCGCGGTTTCCTTCTGTCGTTGGGGTAAAATCAATGCGGGAGCTGCGTTTTACAATCGATCGTCAATCCGAGGGAAGAAGGGTAGGACGGCTGGCGACCTCGCTGGCCGGGCTTTCTGAAACGGCCTATCGGAGCGGCAAGCAGGCGCAGATCCTGCGCCTGAACGGCGAGCCGGTCCACGCGAACCGTCGGGCGCAGGCGGGAGACACGCTGAGCGTGCTACTCCCGGAGCCCGCTCCGGTGCGCGTCGAAGCGCTGGCGGGTTTGCCGGTCGTTTGGTTTGACGAGGACCTGATCGTTCTTGATAAGCCCGCCCCGCTGCCGACGATGAGCGGGCGCTTAAACGACCGCCCCTCCCTGGAGGGGATGGTCAAAGCAGCCTTCGGTGATTTCCGGCCCGTCAACCGGCTGGACAGCGGCACCAGCGGGCTCATGCTTTGCGCGCGGACCGCCTATGCCCAGGCCCTGGCGCAGAAAATGCTGCACACCGAAACCTTCGTGCGCGAATACCTGGCCGTTACGGAGGGCTGCCCTCAGGAGGAGAGGGGCCAAATCGACGCGCCGATCGGCCACGATCCAAAGCATGTGAGCAAACGGATGATCCGGCCGGACGGCAAGGCGGCGAAAACCGACTATTGCGTGCTGGAAAGGCAGGGTAACCGGGCGCTGCTGCGCCTCAGGCTGCAGACCGGGCGCACGCATCAGATTCGCGTGCATCTGGCCTGGGCCGGCGCTCCGATCGTCGGGGATTATTTATACGGCAAGGATGAGGAAAAGCTTCCGGGGCGCTTTGCGCTGCACAGCGCTTACCTGTCCCTTCGGCATCCCCTGTCCGGGGAATATCTGACCTT
This sequence comes from Clostridia bacterium, assembly GCA_017469085.1. Lineage (GTDB taxonomy): Bacteria > Bacillota > Clostridia > Christensenellales > Aristaeellaceae > UBA4246. The sequence goes on along the minus strand of JAFUHB010000200.1, from coordinate 11,671 downwards.
CGAGAGCGATATGCCGCCGGAGCTCCGGGATTTGTTACGAGCGGGCGATTGACGAATAAAACGGCTGTGTTGTAAAATGAATCGATTGCGATGGAAAGGAAGGAAGCAATTTGCGGCGGTTTTGGCATATCATGGCGACCTTTGCGGCGCTTGCGCTCCTGCTGTGTTCGGCGGCTGGGGCGGAGGACGTGCGCGGCTACGATAAATCGCAGGGCGGTTATGAATACGTGCTGCTCGGCGAGTACCCCTATGAGGAGGACGGCGCGACGGCGCCTGTTGTATGGCGCGTACTCTCCGTGCAGGAGGGTCGGGCCCTCCTGCTGAGCGAAATGATCCTGGATACCAAGCAGGTCACCTTTGTTGAGGATGAAAAGGATCGGACCAACCATAATTACCCGGACCTGACCGACTTTCGGGACAGCGATCTGAGCAAATGGCTGAACGGCGAAATGCTGGATACGCTGCTGGGCGGCGACCCGCTGCTCGGCGCGGTGATTGAAACGGAGCAGGGCAGGCTTTGGCTGCTCAGCTACGAGCAAATGTCCGATACCAAAATGGGGTTTGACAAATCAGTCTGGAATCATAACATGCGCTCCCGCCGGGCCGTCGCGACGCCCTACGCCAAGGCAGGCGGCATCCTGGTGGACCGCAGCCTGGGGACCTCGCCCTGGTGGTCCGGTACGCTGCGCAATAAAACAGGCAAAAAGGGCTGGATCGCCGGGGTGGACGGACATATCAGCGTCGGCTTCTTTGGCCGCACCAATGTGGGCGTGCGCCCGGCGCTGACCATTGATCTTACCTTGTGCAAGCTCCTGTCCGGCGCGGGAACGCAGGACGATCCCTTCGTGCTGGGCGCGAAAACCGCTGCGAGCCGTCCTGCCTTTGCGCTGCTTGCGTCCGCCGGCGCGTCCGACGTCGCGCTGCGCCCCTCCTCCGGAGGAGACGCGGAGACGGAGGTGGTGTTGTCCTTCGTGGGGGATTTGAGCATCGGCGACGCCACCCAGTCCCGCCAGACGGCGAACAGCCTGACCAATGTGATCAATCAAAACGGGTATGCCTATCCGTTTTCGCTGGTGGACCAGTATTTTCACGCGGACGATTATACCTTCGGCAATCTGGAGGTGAACTTTACCACCCAGGAGCGCCTGAAATCCAAAAACAAGTATAATATGATCGGCCAGCCCGACTTTGTGAACGTGCTGATCGAAGGCGGCTTCGACGTGGTGAACACCGTCAACAATCACTGCATGGATTTTACGGAAGCCGGCTATCAGGATACGCTTAAGACGCTGGATGACGCCGGCTTCAATCACTTCGGCACCATTTATCCCGGCATGCCCAGGGAATCGGATATCCTCGGCGTCGCCGACGTCAAGGGGATACGGATCGGCATGGTAGGCTTCTCCTATCCGGACGAAAAGCGGGACCTGAAAAAATATGTCGCCCGCATCGAAAAGCTCAAGAACGAGATGGGCTGCGACCTGGTCGTATGCAGCATGCATTGGGGCCGCGAGGAGCACATGACCAGCATGAATACCCAGTACAGCTTTGCTAAAAAGCTGGTGGACGCCGGAGCGGACATCATCTGGGGCCATCACCCTCATGTACTGCAGCCGGTCATGTTTTACCAGGGGAAACCGCTGATGTTCAGCACGGGCAATTTTATCTTTGGCACCATGGGCAATGTGGACCCCTCTACCGGCATCTTCCAGCTGGTGTATCATGTAGAGGACGGTAAGCCCGTATTGACGCAGATGCGCGTCGTGCCCTGCCAGACCGGCAAAAAGGGGGACTACCGCCCTTATGAGCTGACCGATCCGGCTGAACGAACGGCCTGCTGGAAAAAGATGATCAGCAAAAAGAAAATTTCCAAGCTGGACAATCTGCCCGCCTCCTTCGCGGAGACTGGTATCGTCAACATCGCGGCGGATGGAACGCTGCTGGACGCGGAATAATCAATTGATAAGGAGAATGAAAATGAAACGAGCTGCTCTGATCGGGTTGACGGTCATCCTGCTGCTGTCCATCCTGGTGATGGTACCCTCGGAAATGTCGCTGGCGGAAATCGTGGAGATCCCGCTGGATAAGACTAAGATGGATGATGTCGATCCGGCCTATTATCTTGCGGACGTGCCACTTTCGAATGTCAAAAAGAGAACTACGGATATGAAGGCGCTGGAAAAGATAACGCATCTGGAATATCAGGATCCCTCCCTTCATATCACGCTGGACCGCGGGGAATGGATGGCTCCCAACCGCGTGAAGGGGACCGACGAGCTGGTGAGGACACAGTACTGGGTGGTTCGCATCCAGCTGGCCAACGCGACGCAGATCCGAACGGGCCTGGGCTCCCGCAACGGGAAAACCCGGGAGAGCAATTACTGGTGGTACGACCATTATAACCCTGTGCTTGCCATCAACGGCGATGGGTTTGGCGATAATTTTAACGGCTACGGCCGCCATATCGTCCGCCAGGGGAAGGTGCTGAAGAGCAATGCCTCCGGCAATAAGGACGGCTTTAATGGCTTTGACGCGCTGATCATCGACGACCAGGGAGATTTCCATATCATCCGCTACGCCAAGGAAGCGGACTTTGACGCCTTTGAGGGCAATATCGTCAACTGCTTTTCCTTTGGTCCGGCGCTGGTGATGGACGGCGAGCTGGTGACGGAGTTGTATGACGGCGTTCGTTACAAAAACATGATCGGCGCGGAAATTCCGGCCCGGCGCATCTGCATTGCGCAGACGGGACCGCTTTCCTATATGATCGTGCAGTCGGACGGCCCGGAGGACCCGGACAAATCGGGATTGTGGCTATCGGATTTTGCCGAATTGGTATACAGCCTGGGGGACGTGCAGATCGCCTATAATCTGGACGGTGGCGCCTCCACGCGGATTCTTTTCCATGGCGGGCAGGTGGAGTGTCCCTACGTCAATACCAAGAGCCAGCGGAGGGCCAACGGTGATATGATCCTTTTTGCCAGCGCCTGGCAGGAATGATGGGAGAAGCAAGATGATTTACGAGCCTTTGTGGACCTGGGGGAATTGGGCGGTCACCCGCTTTTCAGTGGCGGCGCTGCTGGCGGCGGCGCTGGGGTGCCTGTGCCTGGTCTGGCTGTGCAAAAGGCGTCATGTAGCGCAAAAGGCCGTGGATATGCTGCTGCCCCTGTGCCTGTTCCTGGGGGTGTTCCTGGGCCATCTGCTGTATGGGCTGATGCGGCTGCTGATCGACGGGTATAGCTATGAACAGCCCCTCCTGTTCTTGCTCAATCCCGGGGCGGGCGGAACGGCCTTTTTGGGCGCGCTCGGCGGCGTCAGCCTGGCCTGCCTGCTGGTGGGTAGAAGGCGGATCGTATGCGTTGATATCAATAAACGCTTCCTGAGCGTTGATGAGCTGATGCGCTATGCCGTCCCGGCTTTGTTGCTGACGCTGGCCGTGATCCGCTTTGCCGAGCCCCTGGACGGGCAGGGCAAAGGCCCGGACATGCTGGCGGAATTCTTCCCATTATCCTTTGCGCCGGAGGCGGATTTTCCCGACGACCGGTATCTGCCCGCCTTCTTTTATGAGGGGATCTATGCGCTGGCGCTGGCCGTCTGGGGAATGATGGCGGCCTGCGGCAGGGCCAAGGAAAGGAAAGCCTCCTTCTTTGTTATCCTGTACCTGGCGGGGCAGATGTTCTTTGAGATGCTGCGGCAGGATTCCTATGTGCATGATACTTCGATGATCACCTTTGTGCGGCTCAACCAGCTGCTGGCGGTCATCATATTGGCGGGGTTGATGGCGTATTATACTGTCCTGGGCCGAAAGAGGGCCGCTCCCGCTTACTTTGTCCGGCAGTGGGCGCTTTACGCGGTGTGTGTGGGCGCGTGCGTGGGACTGGAATTCCTGTTTGACAAGCCGCTACCCCTGTTCGGAGAGAACATCTATTTTGAGGATTGGCTGGTGTATCTGCTGATCGGCCTGACCGCGGTCGGGACGGGCGCGGCGGCGCTGAACGTCATGAAAAAGGCCGTCCCGGATGCCCGGTAACGGCCCTGTCGCGGTCAGGAACGGTTTTCTTCCTTGCCGGCGTTCTTTCTTTCCATCAGCAGCTCGTTCATTTCATTCATGAAGGTGGGGATGTCGGTAAACTGACGATAGACCGAGGCGAAGCGGATATAGGCGACGTCGTCCAGGTCCTTGAGCTCCTGCATGATGAGCTCGCCGATCCGCTTGGTGGTGATCTCCTCCTGGACGCTGTTATAGGCGTAACGCTCCACCCGGCTGACGATCTGTTCGATATCGGCGGCGGAAACGGGGCGCTTATGGCAGGCGGCGATGATGCCATCCCGAATCTTCTGCACGTTGAACAGCTCGCGGGACTGATCCTTTTTGATGACCAGCAGAGGGGGCTGCTCGATCTTTTCGTAGGTGGTGAAACGGCGGCTGCACTGAATACATTCACGCCGCCGCCGGATGCAGTTGCCTTCATCGATGGGGCGGGAATCCAGCACCTTGCTGTCCTCAAAGCCGCAGACCGGGCACTTCATAGGCAAAGCCCTCCTTGCAGGACGGGAAGCTCGTTGTAGGAGGCCTGGATGCTGTTGATCAGCTCGATCAGCCCACTCAGGCCGTACACAAAGCCCCGGGAATTATCGAAGCGATAGTCCGCCGCGGAGCGGTAAAAGCCGATGCGCTGGCCGTACTGCTCGATCACGACCTCATGCGTCCCGCCCCGGAGGGTGGGTCGACGGTCCATCTTGATGTCGGACAGGATCTGATCCAGCGGTCGGTCGACGAAGATGATGGTGCCGTGGTTGCGCATGATGGTGATGTTATCCTCGGTCAGGACGGTGCCCTCGCCGGTGGAAATGACGGCGGGCGTGAGGCCGGCCAGCTCGGCAAGGACCGCCGTTTCGGCGTTTCGGAAGAACTCCTCCCCGAGGGCGGCGTAAATGTCGTTGACCGACATGCCCATGATCTCGCTCAGCCGCTGATCGGTGTCCACATAGGGGACGCCCAGGTGCTGAGCGGCGCGGGAGCCGAGGCTGGTTTTTCCGCAGCCGGCCATTCCCACCAGAAAGATATGCTCTCGGATCGACATTTTGTCACCCCTTTGCGCGTTTGAGATAATATAACATAATTTCAGCGCAACTGCAAGAATTTTGCAAGATCATCCGTTATATAAGCGAGATGAGGACGATCGCGTTCAAAATAGAAAGCGGTCGATGTTGGGAGGTTTCACGATGTATCGAAAAATGTTGGCGGTATTGAGCTGCGCGCTGGCGCTGTTCCTGTGCGCTTCCCCCGCCCTGGGCGCCGATGAGCTTTCATTTAACGAAAGCGCGGTGTCCCTTTTTGAGGGGGAGCTCAAGACCCTAACGCTGAACGTGGCGGCCGATCTGCAGGGCGGCGAGGTGACCTATAAGAGCAGCGCGCCCAAGGTGGCCACCGTGGACGCAAGCGGAGCGGTAACGGGCGTCGCCAAGGGCGCCGCGACGGTAACGGCTACCCTGAAAACAGCCAAGAAAACGTATTCGGCCAAGGTGAAGGTTACGGTGCTCAAGGCGGTGACCAGCATCGCCGTAAGCGAGGATAATTTGACCGTGCTCGCGCCCTCGGACGGGAGCCGTTATGAGGACGCGATGACCGCCGCCCGTTCCCTGGCCGGGGATCGGGAACTGGCGGGGGACGAGCGGCTGCTGATCCTGCAGCGGGGCAAAAAGACCACGATCGGAGCGGCCTTGAGGCCGACCCAGGCCAGCGACCGGACGTTTGCCGTTTCCTCCTCGGATGAGAGCGTAGTCTCCATCAACAAGCTGTCCGTGACGGCAGTCAAGGAGGGCGTCTGCGTGCTGACGGCGGCCAGCGTGTCCAACCCGGAGGTCACCCAGTCCTTCCTGACGCTGGTGATCGAGCCGGTGACCAAGCTGACCCTGGACGCCCCCCGCACGACGGTGAATACCGAGGGCAGCGTGACCGTGACGGCGGAATTCCAGCCGGCCAACGCGACCATCCGCACCGTCACCTGGAAGAGCAGCAATGAAAAGGTGGCCACGGTGGACGCCGAGGGCAATGTGACCGGCGTGGCCAAGGGCCAGGCGACCATCCGCGCCACGGCGGCCGACAGCAGCGGAAAGACCGCCAGCCTGACGGTCACCGTGACGCAGCTGCCCGAAAGCATTACCCTAAAAACCACGGAGCTTACGCTGGGCGTCGGCAAGGCGCAGACCTTGAGCGCGACCGTGCTGCCCAGCAACGCCAATGACAAGAACGTGATCTGGACATCCTCGGACGCAAGCGTAGCCAAGGTCAATCAGGAGGGGCGCGTGACCGCGGTGTCCATCGGCACCGCCGAGATCACGGCCCAGTCCTGCGCCAATCCGGATATCACGGCGACCGCCGACGTGCGCGTCGTGCAGCCGGTGATGGCCTTGCGCTTCAGCGAGAGCAAGCTGGAGCTGGGCGTAGGGGACAGCGCCTTCGTGACGCTGACCGTGCAGCCGAGCGACGCGACCGAGCAGAGCGTCACCTTTTCGTCCGATAACGCGCGGATCGCGACCGTCGATGAAAACGGCATGATCACAGCTGTCGCCAAGGGGCAGACCACCATCCGCGCCAAGGCGAACGACGGCTCGGGCAAGGCGGCCTCCCTGTCCGTCACCGTGGCGCAGATGCCGGAGGAAATTACCCTAAATTCCACCAGCCTGACGGTCAATACCGGGAAATATAAAACGATCAAGGCCACCGTGCTGCCGGCGAATACCAATAACAAAAACGTGGTCTGGACCTCCTCTGACCCCAGCGTGGCGAAGGTCAACAGTGAGGGCCGCGTCACCGGCGTCAAGGCGGGCGCCTGCGTGATCACCTGCCAGAGCAAGGTCAAGGGCGATGTGGTGGCTTACGCCGACGTCACCGTGACCCAGCTGGCGACCAAGATCACCTTTGATCAAAAGAGCGTGGATGTCAATGTGACGGAATCCGCCTATGTGCCCTGGACGGTCGCCCCGGACGACGTGACGGACAGCGGCGTGACCTTCTCCAGCAGCAATACCCGCATCGCCACCGTGGACCAGAGCGGCGTCATCACCGCCGTTAAGCGCGGCACCGCCACGATTACCGCCAAGGCGGTGGACGGCAGCGGCACGACCGGCAAGCTGACGGTCAACGTGATCCAGCCGGTGGAGGGCGTACACATGAAGGACGCCAACGCGCGGGTGGATGTTGACGAGAGCATCCGCTTGACCGCTGTGCTCGAGCCCAGCGACGCCAGCAACACCCGCATGACCTGGTTCAGCCGGGACGAATCCATCGCCTCCATCCGCGGCACGAACACCAGGCCCACGGTGACCGGCCACCGCTGGGGCAGCACCGAGGTTTATGGCATTACCGAGGACGGCGGCTATCAGACGACCGCTTATATCGACGTTGGGAATTATGATACCGCGCTTCGTCCCACCGACCTGTACCTGGATAACAACGCCGTCAAGCTGGCGATCCGCAACGTCAGCAATATGAATATCATCCGCATCGATTTCGTGGTGGAGTGCTACGATATCTACGGTGTGCCGCTCACCTGCTCGACGAACGGAGCCAATTACTTCACCGGAACCTACCTCTATGAGCTCGGAGAGGGCGATACGACGCGCCACGGTCGATTTAACTTTAACGGGTTTGCCCAGCCGGTCGATCAGATCGGGCGCGTGGTGCTGCGCCTGACGGCCTATCGCGCCGACAGCGGCTTCCGGTATTATTATGACGACAATGTGCAGCCGACGCTGGAATATACGTCCGGCGCGTACATCGGGTACTATCCTGTTGAGGAAGAAACGGAGCCGGATTATACCGTGACCGAGACGGATACTCTGCCCGACGAGGGGAATGTGGGCTGAGCCACGGGAGAAAATCGGCGGCGCTCTCTGAACGGGGGCGCCGCCGTCTTACCCAACGGGGCAAGGCCGGACAGATCGCTTTGCTTGCTTAACCGACTTAAGCCATACGGCGGAGCGCGTTATCCGGACCTTGAGCCCGAGCGGCTGTTCGACTGCATAGGCTTGAGACCGGATTGGGACAAAATCCGATATTACATTCTGATGGACGAGCTTTTTTGAACGCGCGTTTCGAGGGGGAGAGCGGTATGAAAAGCATCAAAAGCGTATATAAGATCGGGCATGGGCCCTCCAGCTCCCATACGGTCGGGCCCTATCACGCCGCTCAGGTCTTTGGAGCGCGATATCCGCAGGCGGATCGCTTCAAGGTAACGCTGTACGGCTCCCTGGCCTTTACGGGCGAGGGACACGGCACCGGCAAGGCGATCCGTTCGGCCCTGCCCTCGGCGGAAATCTTGTCCGACCGGGAGAAGCGGGACCTGCCTCATCCCAATACCATGCTGTTTGAGGCGTATCAAAACGGCCTGACGCTTGGCAGAAGCCGGATCTTCAGCATCGGCGGCGGCTCGATCCGGATCGAAGGCGAGGCCTCGGAGGAGGAGCGGGAAATCTATGCGCAGCCCAATTTTACCGAGATCCTGCGGGATTGCCGTGCCCAGGGCACGTCGCTGAGCCGATGGATCGAGGGGAAGGAGGACGCCGGCCTGCGCGATTACCTGAAAACGGTGTGGGAGGCTATGCAGGACGCCGTGCGGCGGGGCCTTTGCGCCGAGGGCACGCTGCCCGGCGGGCTGGGCGTATCGCGCAAGGCAAAAACTCTGTTTGAAAACCGCTGCTATAATGAAAGCGCCGATGTGGCCATGAACCGCGTGATTGCCGCGTATGCCTACGCCGTGAGCGAGGAGAATGCCAGCGAGGGCATCGTGGTGACCGCGCCCACCTGCGGCAGCTGCGGCGTGCTGCCAGCCGTGCTGTATTACATGCAGCGGGATCGCGGCTTCCCCGAGGGGGAGATCCTGGACGCGTTGGCCGTAGCGGCGCTGATCGGCAACGTGATCCGCACCAACGCCAGCATTTCGGGCGCGGAATGTGGGTGCCAGGCGGAAATCGGCAGCGCCTGCTCGATGACGGCGGGAGCGCTGGCTTCTCTGTACGGCCTGAACATCGACCAGATCGAATACGCCGCGGAGATCGCCATGGAGCATAGCCTGGGGCTGACCTGCGATCCCGTGGACGGGCTGGTGCAAATTCCCTGCATCGAGCGCAACGCCGTAGCCGCCATGCGCGCCATCAGCGCGGTCAATCTATCGCGCTTCCTATATTCGACCCGCAAGATCTCCTTCGACGAGGTGGTGGCGACCATGTACCGCACTGGCCGGGATATGGACGAAAAATATCGCGAGACCTCGCACGGGGGGCTGGCGCAGATTTATCGCAGGAAGCAATAAAAATATTAAAAAGTCGGCAGGCCTGGAAAGATTGCTCCGGCCTGCCGATTTTTCCGCGGATTATCGGATGAAGTTGGTGGGGATCCAGCCTTCCTTTTCGGGGAGGCCGTAGGCTTGTCGGCCGAGGGCAACCGATTTGATCAGGAAGGCCATGTTTTTCCCCAGGGTGCGCATGGTCTGGAGACCCTCCAGGTCCTGCACGGCCTCCCCGGGCGCGCGGCCGTGTACGCTGTTCCAGTACTGGCTCGCGGCAACCGGCATGCCGGAGATGGTAAAGAATTTGTTCATTTCATCGAAGGTCGCCGAAGCGCCGCCGCGGCGGCAGACAGCCACGGAGGCCCCGATTTTCATGCTCTTATCAAAATGCGTGGAATAAAACAGCCGGTGCAGCAGCGCTATCAGCGTGGCGTTGGCGGAGGCATAATAGACGGGGCTGCCGATCAGCAGGCCGTCCGCCGCCTCAAATTGGGGCGCGAGCTCGTTGACGAGATCGTCGAACACACATTTTCCGGCCTGGAAGCAATGCCCGCAGGCGATGCAGCCTCGGATAGCCCTGTTCCCGACGGTGAGGAAGCTGGTCTCGACCCCTTCCGCGTTCAGGGCCTTTTCCGCCTCGCGCAGGGCGATGGCTGTGTTTCCGTTTGGGTGCGGGCTACCGTTCAAAATCAATACGTTCATAAGTAACGCTCCTGTTTTGATGTTTGGGTGGATCGTCATGTCTTCCCTCGCAGTATAGCAATGGAAGGACGCCGTGTCAATTCCGGTGCGCACGCAAAGCTTTACTTGGAGCACGTATTTCGTTATAATACGAAAGGAAGCGGAACGCTCGAAAAGGGAGGATGACAGGATGGAACGCGAAGCGCGCGCCTGGTGGAAGGAAGCGGTAGTATACCAAATTTACCCGCGGTCCTTTGCTGACTCCAACGGAGACGGGATCGGCGATCTGAACGGGATCACGGAGCATTTGGATTATCTGAAGGAGCTGGGAGTGGACGTGATTTGGGTGAGCCCCGTGTACGCCTCGCCCAATGACGATAACGGGTACGATATCTCGGATTACCGGGCGATCATGACCGAGTTTGGCACCATGGAGGATTTCGATCGCCTGCTGGACGGGGTCCACGGGCGGGGCATGAAGCTGGTGATGGACCTGGTGGCGAATCACACCTCGGATGAGCATCTGTGGTTTATCGAAAGCCGAAAGTCGAAGGACAATCCCTATCGGGATTACTATATCTGGCGGGACGGGAAGGACGGCGGCGCGCCCAATAACTGGGGCTCCTGTTTTTCCGGCCCTGCCTGGGAAAAGGACGAGCTCACCGGGCAGTATTACCTCCACCTGTTCAGCAAAAAACAGCCTGACCTCAACTGGGCCAATCCCAAGGTGCGGGATGAGATTTTTGATATGATGACCTGGTGGTGCGATAAGGGCGTCGACGGCTTCCGCATGGACGTGATCTGCATGATCGGCAAGGAGAATTATGACGACGGCGCCAAGGCCGACGGGGCCCTGTTCGGCAGCTTTGGCCCTGCCTGTCAGCATACCGAGACGACCCACCGTTATATCCGCGAGATGCGTCATCGCGTGCTGGACCGCTACGATCTTTTTACCGTCGGCGAGGCGGGCGGCAATACCGCCCAGGCCCTGCAATACATGGGCAAGGACCGCGGCGAGCTGAGCATGGTATTCTCCTTTGAGCATACCGACGGACTGAACGACGGCACGTTCTTGGGCAAGTGGGATGACCACCAGGTCACGCTGCCCGAGTTCCGCAAGGTCATGAACCGCTGGCAACTGGATATCCAGGGAAAGGGCTGGAACGCCCTGCACCTGGGCAACCACGATATCCCGCGTCAGGTGAGCTTTTTTGGGAACGACAGCCCGCTGTTTTGGGCCCGCAGCGCCAAAATGCTGGCGACCCTGCTGCACATGATGCGCGGCACGCCCTACGTCTACCAGGGGGAAGAGTTGGGCATGACCAACATCTATTTTAAGCATCTGTCCGATTACCGGGACGTCGAGGTGTTCAACGCCTGGCGTCAGTGGGTGGACAGCGGCCTGGTGGACGGCGAGGATATGCTGCGCTATTTCGCCCGCCGCGCGCGGGATAACGCCCGCACGCCCATGCAGTGGAGCCGGGCGGAGAACGCCGGCTTTACTACCGGGACGCCCTGGATCGCCGTGAATCCCAATTATCCATATATCAACGCCGAGGATGAGCGGCGGGATGAAAACAGCGTGCTGCGCTACTATCAGCAGCTGATCGCCTTGCGCAAGCAATACGACGTGATCGTATACGGCGATTTTGAGCCGCTGATGGATGAGGATGAGCAGGTCTACGCCTGGCGGAGGC
>JAFUHB010000199.1 GCA_017469085.1 Clostridia bacterium | reverse complement strand
GGCACGTCGGCCACCATGCGCTCGATGGGCTCGCACTTGACCCCGTCGATCGTGCGGTAAAGCACCTCCGGCTTGCTGACCTGGAATTCATAGCCCTCGCGGCGCATGGTTTCGATCAGGATGGACAGGTGCAGCTCGCCCCGGCCTCAGACCTCGAAGCAATCGGGGGTATCCCCATCCTTGACGCGCAGGGAAACGTCGGTTTCCAGCTCGCGATACAGGCGGGCGCGCAGGTGACGGCTGGTCACATACTGGCCCTCGCGGCCCGCGAAGGGAGAATCGTTGACCGAGAAGGTCATCGTTACCGTGGGCTCGGTGATCGCCACGAAGGGCAGGGGCTCCACCAGCGAGGGGTCGCACACCGTATCCCCGATGGAAATGTCCGGCAGGCCGGTCAGCGCCACGATATCGCCCATGGAAACAGTGGGCGCCGGCACGCGCTTGAGGCCGTCGAACACAGAAAGCGCGGTCAGCCGCCAGGGCGGGGTCAGGGCCCCCTCGTTCTGGGCGTTGCAGCGCACCACCATCATGCCGTCCGACAGCTTGCCGCGGGAAATGCGGCCGATGCCGATGCGGCCCACGTAATCGTTATAATCGATCGTGGAGATCAGCACCTGGGCAGGGCCGTTCTCATCGCCCTCGGGGGCGGGAATGTATTTGAGGATGGTCTCAAACAGCGGCTTGAGGTCCACCCCAGGCTCGGCCAGATCGGTCGTGGCCGTGCCCTTGCGCGCCGACACATAGAGGATCGGCCGGTCCAGCGTCTCGGGATCGGCGTCCAGCTCGTCGAGCAGGTCCACGATCTCGTCCACCACCTCGTCGCAGCGGGCGTCCGGGCGGTCCACCTTGTTGATGACCAGCAGCACCGGCAGCTTCAGGGCCAGCGCCTTGGACAGCACGAACCGCGTCTGAGGCATGGGGCCCTCAAAGCTGTCCACCAGCAAAAGGACGCCGTCCACCATCTTCAGGATGCGTTCCACCTCGCCGCCAAAGTCGGCGTGACCGGGCGTATCGACGATGTTGATCTTGGTGCTGCCGTAATGAACGGCCGTGTTTTTAGCCAGGATCGTGATACCGCGCTCGCGCTCCAGGTCGTTGGAGTCCATCACGCGGTCGGCGATCTGCTGATTGGTGCGCAGCACGTTGCCCTGCTTGAGCATCTGATCCACCAGGGTGGTCTTGCCGTGGTCAACGTGCGCGATAATGGCAATGTTGCGAATATCTTCCCGAACCATGGATATTCCTTCTTTCTCAATTGATCCGCTTCGTTACATCAATAGTCTGCACGCTTCATGAACGCAAGCGCGATCTGGCGGCCTGTGCCGCCTTTTTTCCAAACAAAATCCGTCCATCATCCGACTCGTGGTTCCTCCCGACGCAGGGCTCAGTCCGCCTGACGCGGCGCGATCTCCGCCAGGGTCAGGCCCTTGTTCTTTTCGCCCGCCAGGCGGATGGACCAATCGTTTTCAAAAAACAGCACCTGGTTTTCATACGCGTCATAGCCGCGCGCAGTGGTGGAGGTCAGGTTCAGGGCGTGGACGTCGCAGGGCGTTTCGACCACCCACCGCACGAAGCGATAGCCCAGCCGGTCCATCACCAGATCCACGCCGTACTCGCCCTTGAGGCGATAGGTCAGCACGTCGAACTGCAGCTCGCCGACCACGCCGACGATGAATTCCTCCAAGCCCGTCTCGTCCCGCCGGAAGGTCTGGATCGCGCCCTCCTCGGACAATTGGGAAATGCCCTTCTGAAATTGCTTGCGCTTCATGCTGTCCAGCGGGCGCACGCGGGCAAAGCGCTCGGGCGCGAACACCGGGATCTTTTCAAACCGCAGCTTCCGGCCCACGCACAGCGTATCGCCCAGCCGGTAAAGCCCAGGATCGAACAGGCCGATGATATCGCCGGGATAAGCGGTATCCACGCTTTCCCGCTCGTCCGCCATGAACTGCTGGGGCTGCTTGACCTGGATCTCCTTGCCGGTGCCCGAGTGCCACACCATCATCGACTTGGTGAAGGCGCCCGACACCACGCGCAGGAAGGCCAGCCGATCGCGGTGCGCCGGATTCATGTTGGCCTGGATCTTAAAGATGAAGCCAGAAAACCTTTCGTCGGTGGGCTCCACCTCGCCCTGATCGCTCTCCCGGGGAGAGGGCTCGGGCGTGTAGCGCAGAAAGCGGTCCAGGAAGGGCTCCACGCCGAAGTTGGTGACCGCGGAGCCGAAGAACATGGGCGTCAGCTCGCCCCGACGGACGGCGTCCAAGTCAAAGGCGTCCCCCGCCTCGTCCAATAGCTCGATCTCCTCGGCCAGGCGAGTGCGATAACGCTCGGAAAGCGCGCCGGACAGCGCCGGGTCGTCGATGCCGATCACGGTCTTTTGCACCTGCGTGCGGCCGTGATCGCCGCTGAAGTACAGCTCCACCGCCCTTTCATCCCGGTGGTAAACGCCCTGGAAATCCCCGTCCACGCCGATCGGCCAGTTGACCGGGCAGGAACGGATGCCCAGCACCTGCTCGATCTCCTCCATCAGCTGGAAGGGGTCCTTGGCCGCCCGGTCCATCTTATTGACAAAGGTGAAGATGGGGATGCCCCGCATCCGGCAGACCTTGAACAGCTTCACGGTCTGCTCCTCGACGCCCTTGGCCGCGTCGATCAGCATGACCGCGCTGTCGGCCGCCACCAGCACGCGGTAGGTATCCTCCGAAAAGTCCTGGTGGCCGGGCGTGTCCAGGATGTTGATATGATAGCCGTTATAGGAAAACTGCATGGCGCTGCTGGTCACCGAAATGCCGCGCTGCTTTTCGATTTCCATCCAGTCGGAGGTGGCGAAGCGCTCGGCGCGCCGCGCCTTGACCGACCCGGCCTGTCGGATCGCCCCGCCGTACAGGAGCAATTTCTCCGTCAGCGTCGTCTTGCCGGCGTCCGGATGGCTGATAATGGCGAAGGTCCGCCTGCGCGCGACCTCCTCGCGTAAAGTTGACATGAGATAACCTCCCGCAGAACCACGTAAATGTCGAAACAATTGATTATATCGATTCGGGCCGATGGTTGTCAATCTTCGCGCAAAGAAAAATGCGCTCCGAAAAAGTCAAAAAAGGTCAAATTATTGTGAAAATAGGCTTGACAAGCGATAAAAAGTATGATATATATGAGTTGTGCAAGGGAGTAGCCGAACGCCGTTGATCGGCGGGTTTGCGACCGTCAGTCGCCCGTGCGAAGGACCGCGCGGGCCGGAACAAATGAGATGGCAAGACTTGTGCTGTGACAAGGGTCACGGTGCGGGTCTTTTTTCGTACCGGGACCGTACTTTCCCCCCGGAGCAAACGCTCCAGGAGAACGGATCATGAACGGATCAGGAGGTATGAAAATGTTCTCGATTTTGATCACGCTCTGGATTCTCTCTTCTCTCCTTCGTCCCCGCCGCTGGCTGTTTGGCCCGTGGCGTCCGTATCGCGGCTGGGGGTATGGCCGTCCGCCCTTTGGGCCCG
>JAFUHB010000198.1 GCA_017469085.1 Clostridia bacterium | reverse complement strand
GGTACACATACAAATATAGACATAGCGATTCTTTGTCAGCTTGCGAATCGCATAATAAAGCAGATACCATAGCAGTAAAACGTCTATAAACCACATGGTGCTGTTGATGGGAAGTCCGGTCTGACTGTATGAGGTGAACCACCCCGTGTTGATCATCAGAACCGAAAGGACAAACCGGATCGGTGTGACCGCGATATCACTGCTTGGCAGGGCCAGCTCGTTGAACACGGCCCAAGCATTTACGATCAGCGAAGGGATCAGCAGTTTCCCATAGTGTTTCTTGAAATAAGCGCCAAACGACAGATCCGCGATCCGTCCCCGATAGTGATACGCAGTCAGGAAACCGGCCAGCATGAAAAAGAGCTCGACCGCGTTCTTCGCGTAGACAAAAAAGAACTCCGCATGTGCTCCAAAGGGCAGCGCCTCCATGCCAAGCCCTGGATCATCAATAAACAAGCAAAAGTAATGATAGCATACGATAAACAGGCAGGCGATCCCACGCAAACCTGTAATCGATTGTAATACCAGTTTTCTATCTCTCATTCTGATTTCTCCTCGTTTATCCAGTCACTCTATACAACTCAGCCCGCATTATTACGGAATATATACGATAGCCGTTTTGGGGAAGGCCTGTGCGATGCGGAGGCAGGCCGAATAGGCGAGACCAGCGGCGTAGACATAGGCCAGCAGCGTGGGATTGCGGAAGCAGAAGCCGCAGGAGAGGGCCAGCAGGATATTGGCGATGCCAATGGCGAGGTTCAGGCGCCAGCGGCTCTCCATCCGTTTGGCCTCCATGGCGCGCAGCACGTCGATAACGCCGGCAAACAGGTTGGCAACCAGCAAATACAGCAGAATATACACCGGTGGAATTTCCTGCAGCGAGTAGGCAAACATGCCCAGATCCAGCGCTATGATGCCGCGAAACAGGATCAGTCGGCCACCCACCATGTGTCGGGCCATCGAGAAATAAAACCAGAGCGAGCGGACACCGTCGATAAGCAAAACCACGCTGAGGATCAGAGCGATGATTCGGTAGCCCGCCTCGGGTTGAACTAACAGCAGAGCCACGCCTGCCAGCATCAGCAGTCCGGCCAGGACCGAACGGATTCGTTGTAAACCGGTCATCCTTCGCCCTCCCTCGCCTGTTCCACCAACTTCCGGAAATCCTTGATGCCGCGGAAGCCCTTTTGCTCATAGTCCACCGAGAATCCGGCCAGCAGGCTGCCGGAGCGGTAGATCTTGTTTGTCACCATGCTCTTCTGCGCCAGAGCAGCCAGAATGAACTTCCCGAGGAAGGTTTCGTCCTTCCCGCTCTCGGGCGTGTCCCTATACGCCTGCTGATACTTCTCGACCGAAAAGGCCTCGATCGGCTGCCCGGAGAGCCGTTCGCCGAGGGCCTTCCAGTCCGCACAGGCATCCAGCCGGCGCGTACAGAGGATGGTCTGGATCTCGTCCTCCAGCCCTTCGATCGCCGCCCGGTCGTAGCGCTCCTTTTCAAATCTCTCGCGCTCGCCGCGCAGATACTTCATGGCTTCGATCATCTGGCAGAACGCGTGCAGATAGTCCGAGGGGTTATCCTTCAGGAGCTCCCGATAACCGCCCCAGGCCGGCAGATACTTGTAGCGGATAAAGCTGTAATCCGGCAGATGGCCCGCCCGGCCGTGGCCGAGGTTCATGACGGCGTTTTCGCCCATCTGGTAGAGGCTGTTGGTAAAGAGACCGCGCTCCAGGTCGTCCGGGGCCGTCGGGTTGTGGCGGAACTTGATTTGCCGCTCGGTCCCGTCGGGCAGCAGCTCATAAAAGTGCTCGTTGGTGTTGTTGATTACCAACGACGGCGTTCCCGCAAAGTTACGGTGCGCCCAGGTGTCGGCCAGCACGTGCATTGCCAGGCCCACGGCCTGCAGGCTGCTGCCCTTGGCGAGCCGTACCGTGTCCTCGACCAGGCTGCCGTTGGGCTGGCAGATCAGGCGGTATTTTTGCCGGTAGAGCCGGGACACGCCCTTTTTCTCTGCGTACAGGTCATAGGGCAGAAAATGGAACGAAGCCCAGATGCGCGTGATGTTCTGCAGGCCCAACAGATCGGTGCGCGCGTCTGCCATCTCCATCGCCAGCTGCGTTGTCGCAGCCGCGCGGGGAGCACGGATCTTTGCCAGCAGGGACGCCGAGCACAGATCCACAAACTGCGCGCTGTAGCAGATGTCCAGGCTCTCCGCGTGGCTGTAGCCCGCGAGGAAGGCCGCGCAGTATGTCGCGTAATAATGGAAGTCCTCCTGCATGTCAGCCCTCCTGTCTGTCCAAAAGCTTAGTCAGCCGATTGACCCTGACGGCGGCAAGCACCATCTCCGCCAGCAGGACGCACGAGGTCGCGTCCACGACGATCGACACCAGGGCGGCTCCCTTCACATCGCTGGTGGGAAACAGCGCTACGCTCAGGGCAAAGAGCGCAAAGCTGATCAGCGCCATCAGGGAAGCGAGCACGATATAGCCCCGGCGCTTTTTTCCTCCCCGTGCCTCGGCGATGGCCGAGCGGCCGACATACAGCCGAAGCCCCAAGTCGATGATTAGCACGATGGCAATAAAGCCCCAGAAGAAACCCTGTTCAAACGGTCCCTCGAGCTCACCGTCAAATGTGCCGGTGCTTTGGGCCGCGTACAGGATGCCCTTGAGCACGCTCCATACGCCGAAGGCAATCACACCGAGCCCGATCACGGACAGGGTATTCTGATTCTTTCGCAGGCGGATATGCAGTTCGTCGTTGTTGACTATGTTCTTGTGCTCCATAAAACGAATCAATCCTTCTTCTCTGCGAGAAGCGGCTTGAGCTTCTTTGGGCGGAGGATAAACAGGGTGGGCAGCAGGTAGATAGCGCCCCAGGCCAAAATGCCGATCAGGACCAGCTTCGGCGTCAGCTCCCCGCCGCCGAAATTGAGAATGCTGTTCACCGTCCGTCCGCTCAGGCGGCCGTTTGCAATCAGCAGCGTCAGATCGTAAAGACTGTGAAGGACTATCATATACCAGATATTTTTCCCGGTGCGGAAATACACGGCGCCGTAGTACATCCCCATACAGGCATTCACCCCGGCCTGAAAGACGGCGGGGAGAAGTCCGTTGCCCCGGTCGGTGTTGATCAGATGGGCGAGGCCGAAAAGGACCCCCGAGCAAAAGATCGCCAGGAAAACATGGCCGAAGCTGTCCTCTCCGAGACGGCGGTGCATGGCACGCTGGATCAGCCCGCGGAACAACACCTCCTCGCAAAAACCGACCAGCACGGCCTGGCCCAACAGGCAGAGCCACTGGGGCGGCGTGGCGGTGGCCTCCAGCATAAGCGGGATATCCGTGAGGCCGAAATAGAGGATCGCGGCGATCTCAAGCCCCGCGGAGAGCCAGCCTTTTTTCAGGAGCGACACGTCGCTGTGAAAGAGCGCCGTCTGCTTCAGCAGGAGCACCGACGCCATCGCCAGGACGGCGAACACGAGTTCCGCCAGGAAATCGCTCAAAAAGCTGTCTGAGACCGCAATGTCCAGGATGTCCTTCGCGATGTGATACAGGTATACGCAGATCAACATCGCCGTGATGGCCAGCAGGCCGTCTTTCCAAAGCTCTCTTCGCGGCGTCATTCTACTACCTCTTTCGCAATTTCCATGCCGCAGTATTTTTCTGTCCTCTTCTTAAACAGGATCAGCAGCGTGAACTGCAGCACGATCGAGACCGCGATCACAACGATTCCGACGAGAAGCCCCTGGAACTGCACATAATCGTCCTCGCTCGACAGGGCGACATTGGCGACGCTCGCCGCGTCATACACCGTGTGGTACAACATCGGCAGCAGCAGGGCGAGACAGGTTTCGCGGCTGCCGCTCTCGCCCTGCTGCTTCTTATAGCGCGCAAGGCCGAGAAAGAGGCCCATAATCAGTCCGAGCACCATATGCATGGCGAAGCCCGGCAGACGCATCAGGCCGACCATCGCGTTGGTGGCGCCATAGGTGAGCTCCTCCAGCACGGTAAAGCCAAAGCCGACCCCACCCATCAGGACAGCGTATTCATAGACGTTTTTCGGATGCAGACGTTTTACAATGGCGAGAAACAGAAGAAACTTGACCAGCTCCTCGACAAACCCCGCACGGAGGAAGCTGCTGAGCAGGGACGAGAGCACGGGATTGCCAACGAGCTCGCCAAGCGCTCTGCCCCCGGTGAGCGCCTTCACGGTAAAGGCGATGCCAAGTACAAGCAGCGTGGCAAGGATCGGCGCGAACAGGCC
>JAFUHB010000197.1 GCA_017469085.1 Clostridia bacterium | reverse complement strand
GGCCGCCTGAACAGCCAGCGCGTCAAGGTCCGCCAAAATAGGGCAGCGCAGGTCCAGCACGGCGCGCACCTTGGCCGCGTCCGCGCGGATAATCCCGATATTGCAGGTCAACGCCCCGGAAACCGCATCATTGATCTTGATGCCTAAGCTCTTACCGTCGTATTCCGTGCCGATCGCATCGGCCAGCGTCCGCAGAGCGCCCTGCACACCCAATTCTTTTAATACCAGCAGCATACAGCCGATCGCGTTTCTGCCAAGCTCCGGCATCGCGGCGTGTCCGGGGATCCCCACCGCCTTGATCGTCACAATATCCTCATTCAACGCGGCTGATACAGGAAAACCATAGTCAAATTGGTTGATGTGATCAACCATCTGCTGATCCCCGACCACTTCGGCTTCCGCATGGCCTGGAACAACGTTATGGCGCTCGCCCACCTGAAAAGACAGCACGCGCAGCCCCTCGCCGGAAGCGTCTCCTTCCAATTCCAAACGAAGCATGCCCTTTTCAATATTGATCACGGGATAATCCGCATCCGGCGAGAAGCCCTGTCTGGGCATCGCGCATTTTGTGCGGTAATACGCGATATCGTCCCATCCGCTTTCTTCGTCAGTGCCAAGGATCAGGCGGATTTTCCGTTTCAGCGGAACGCCCAATTGCTTGACAGCTGCCATAGCGTACATGGCTGCGACAACCGGCCCCTTATCGTCCGACGTGCCCCGCCCGAACATATAGCCGTCATGAACTTCCGCGCCAAAGGGATCGACAGTCCAGCCGTCCCCAACAGGCACCACATCCAGATGCCCAAGTATCGCCAACGCGTCCTCGACGGTTCCCTCGCCGATATCGGCGTGCCCGGCATAACCATCGATATTCTGGGTATCAAAACCAAGCGCGTCGCAAATTTCAAGCGCTCGATCCAGTGCTGCCCGGGCGGGCCGACCAAACGGCGCGCCGGGCTCCGGCTCTCCTTTGACGGAAGGGATCTTCACCCACTCCGCCAAGGTTTCAAGCATGGGCTGCTCTAATTCTGTCAATACGGCTTCCAGTTTGTTATTATCCATGGTTTTCTCTCTCCGTTTCTTATTGTAAAGCGGCTGCGAGCCGCTCGATGCCCCGAATCAGCTGCCGTTCCGGACAGCCAAAATTCAAACGCATGAACCCTTCTCCCTCGGGCCCAAAGAAGGTGCCCCCAGTCAGCGCCACGCCTGTGCGCATACATCTTTGCGCGATTTCAGCACAGGATAAATGATACTCCCTTAGATCCAGCCAGGCAAGATAGGTGGCCTCCACCGGAATGATCCTCGCGAGCGGGAGCTGTCGGGCAATTTCCCGCTTCATGACCTCGAGATTGGATTGCAGGTAGGCCATCAGCCCGTCAAGCCAGTCGTCGCAAAGCTCATAGGCCGCCCTGGTCCCGGCCAGGGCAAATGTATTGCCCCATACGCCGCCGCCTGCTATCAGCTCCTGCTGCATTGCTTTCAGCAGGTCATGGCGATAGGAAATCATCATCGCTTGCTGGAGGCCGGCGATATTGAAGGTTTTGCTGGCGCTCATGAAGCAAACGACGGCATCCTCCGGTTTTGCCAGGGAAAGAATCGATGTAAAAGACTGGGGTTCATATACAAATTCCGCATGGATTTCGTCCACAGACAGGAAAACGCCATATTGTCGGCAAAGCGCAAGCAGCCTTTCAAGCTCCTCCTTCGTCCAAACGCGGGATACCGGATTGTGCGGGCTGCACAGCATCAAATGCCGAACGCCCTGCCGAAACGCCTCTTCCAGCGCATCAAAATCAATCTGATATCGTCCGTCCGTCCCGATCGTAAGGGCAATCCGTTCCGCGATCCTCTGATTACATTCAATCGATGAGGTGAACGGACCGTAAACCGGCGTCAGGATCGCGATCCGATCGCCGGGCTTGGAAAAGGCCCGAATGAATACCTTCATGCCTGTCACCACGCAGGGCAGGAAAGCAATGTCCTCTGACTGCAACGAAATCCCATGCCGTCGTTTCGTAAAATGAATAAAAGCCTCCCGATCTTCGTCGCCGCAGATGGGGTAGCCGTAGCACGCGTGCTCAGCGCGCTTTTTTAAGGCGTCAACGATCGGCTCCGCGCAGCGAAAATCCATATCCGCCACCCAAAGCGGGATGCCGTCCTCCCCCATCACATTCCTGTCGTCCCATTTTTCACAGGCGGTGTTTCGCCGCTCGATGCCCTGATCAAAAAAAGCGCGATCGTACATCATCCTATCTGACTCCTCCTCATTTTATGCATCTGAGAATCCAAAATCCCTTTTTTCGTTCCGTCAGCATCACTTGCTCAAAAAGACCTTCCAGGTATCTTTGCGCGCTTTCAGCCCCCTGCTGCTTTCGGATCACCAGCCAAAGCGATCCAGCGTCGTTTAGATGCTCACGCGCTTCGCGGAACAAACGGCAAATGACTTGCTTGCCAGCGCGGATCGGCGGATTTGTCACAATCGCGTCAAAGCGCCGATCCATGATCGCGGAAAAACCGTCGCTCTCCAGAACGTTTGGCGTGACACGGTTGGCGACCGCATTTTCCTTCGCAAGTGAAAGCGCGCGGAGATTAACGTCCGTCATGGTCACAGCAACAGGGAAACAGGCCTGTAAGATGATTCCGATCGCACCATAGCCGCAGCCCAGGTCCAGTACACTGCCATGAAGATATTCTATGGAGCGAAGCAGCAATTCCGAGCCAAAGTCCATTTCCCCCTTGGAGAAAACCCCGGAATCTGTTTTGAACCGAAAGGACTGTTCCCGGAACCGATACTCAAATTCGATCGGCGCGCTGGGAGACTCCGGTTCCCTTGCAAAATACTGTTGCATCAATCCTTCTCCAAATGCACGGCCTGATACAGGCTCAGGGCTTCGCTTTCCGTCAGCTCACGATATGCTCCCGGCTTCAGGGTCTCATCCAGCCGGATCGGGCCGACGGACAGTCGCTTCAGGGAAAGCGTCTCATGACCGCGCGCCTTCAGCATGCGTCTGACCTGATGGAACTTGCCCTCCGATACAGTGATTTGACAAGTATACGGGGAAAGGAGCGTCAGTTTGGACGGCTTAGCAACAAAATCACCCAAGTCGATCCCCGCCGAAAAGCGTTCCTGGTCCAGTCCCGAGAGCGCCGTGTCTACCCGCGCCCAATACACCTTATCGATCTCATGACGGGGGCTTTGCAATCGGTGCGAAAGCTCTCCGTCTGTCGTAAACAGGAGCAGGCCTTCCGTATCCTTATCCAAGCGTCCGACCGGCATACAGCGAAGGGAGAGATAGCATGGCTCCAGCAAATCGACAACCGTCGGCTGCTGATGATCTCTGGCCGCGGTCAGGACGCCGACCGGCTTGTTCATCATGAGGGTCCGATGCAGGCGCGTATCCACTGGACGACCGTTCAATAATACTTCACCGCATCGGTAATCAAAGCCCGGATCACGGATCACCTGCTCAGCGATGGTCACGGCACCGGCGTGAATGAAGCGTTGTACCTCCTTGCGCGAGCCGTACCCCAGCGTGCTCAAAAGCCGGTCAAGTCGCATCTGCGCAGGCCTTTGCAACGGTCCATTTTCGGAGCACCCATAAGGGCAGATAAAGAAACACAAGGATGAGCCCCATGTACATCCAGTATTCCCGATTGCCAAAGATGCCGGGAATTACGCGATACAGGATATTGGTGACCTGACTCAGCAGCGAGCCGCCGCCTACATCCTGACGAAGCCCCATATAGACGGTAACGCCGATCCACAGGACATAGGCCGGAAGCCCGAGCAAACAGTTCTTCCGGCTTGCCTTCTTAAGGATTCTCTTTTTCTCCGGATTTTTTTTGACCTGTCTGAAAACCGGGAAGCTTCCCAAATAATCCGCAGGGGCATCCCGATGCCAGAAAACCGCGGAAAGGAGGATAAAAAGGAAGCCGGCAATCAGCAGAATCGCAAGCCCGGCATCGTACCCGGTCGCACTGCCAAACACAGCGCCGATATCCTTGAGGATGGACATGGCCTTCATATTGCTGAACAAGATATAATAAATCAGGCCAATCACAAACAGCGCAGGCAGTAAGAACGGGCTGACGCGCAAAAGGCGCTGCATGCCAACCCGATACATTTGGCCCAAACGATAAGAAGGCCTTGCAGCGTTCGCCATCCTGTTGAACTGATCGCACCGAAGCAACCGCTCCGGGATGACGAACAGAATATAAATGAGGGCAGTCAGGCCAAAATGAACGGCCGCCTTTCCTTCAAAAGATAGCTGATTGACCGGGATCAGCCAGGGAATCATCAGCGCGACGCGGGAGAGCATATAAGAAACTGCCAATATAGCGGCTCTGGCAAACGAAATCGTTGGTTTGTTTTCCATAAGTCAACTCCTTTCCAAGTATATTATAACGAAAGTATGAAGCTTTTGCAACGATATTACTTTGAAAATTCATGATATATTCATTTTTCGATAAACAAATCATGTTATCATGATCAGGATGGAGGACTGATAGCATGAGTTCATTGGCAACACTGTTAAAAGAAGCGCGCAGCGCCGCCGACCTGACGCAGGAGCAATTGGCCAAAAAAGCAAAAAACGGCCTGACAGCCGCTGACATCAGCAAAGCGGAGCGCGGCCTGGCAAGGCCCACGGACGCCCAGCTGAAGGCCATTGCGAAGGCAACCGGCGTTACACAAAAATCGCTCCTGGACGCCGCCAGGGGGACGTCCGCGAAAAAGACGTCCGGCACTTCCGCGTCGACAGCAAAAAAAGCATCCGCGACCACGTTTACAGCCAGTATGCGCGTGACGGCGACCGAAAAGCGCTTGATCGAAGCCTATCGCAGCGCATCATCCGAAAACAAGAAATTGGCGATGAATCTGCTCAAGGGCAAGGCCGTCGAGGACGCCCAATTGGATATCGGCTCACTGCTGACGAACGGGGTCGCCAACGGTTTGGGCGGTCTGCTGGAAAACCTGATCGGCGGAATCAATAAATAAACTGTTCCAAACCAAAGCACTCTTAATTTCTTAGCGCACGTTATCACCGTGCGCTATTTTTCCGCGCGCTTATCCCGCTTATTTTGAAAAAAAGCTTTTAACAGTTCCGAAGCCTCTGCCTCGCAAAGGCCGCCCGCGGTTTCCACGCGGTGATAAAAGCTCGGATCATTGGTCAGGTCATAGATACTGCCGCAGCAGCCCTGCCTCGCGTCAAATGCGCCGAAATAGCAGCGCTCCATTTCGGCCATCAGCATGGCTCCGGCACACATGGGACAGGGCTCCAGCGTCACATACAGTGAGCAGCCGGAAAGCCTTCTTCTTCCCAGCGCCTTGGCGGCCTTCCGCATTGCCAATAGCTCCGCATGGCCAAAGGGATCATTCTCCGCGGTTTCGCGTTCGTTGTGGGCAGCGGCAATCACCTGACCATCAAAAACGACGACAGCGCCTACCGGCACTTCATCCTGTGATTTCATTGCTTCCTCCAGCGCCAAGCGCATGAACTGAAGCTGCCGGTCCCGTTCAATCATGACGGTCCAATCGAATGTCTACGGGCAGATCGGTATCGGCAAACGGGTCGTCCGTCGGGGTGGTTTGCTTGTCATCGTCATTTTCCTCCAGCAGGCGGCTGGCAGGCGTATGCACATGGATCTGCAATTAGACATCCCCAAAGGTCAGGTCCGCCCGCTCACGCGGCTGGATCAGGGCCAATACCTCCGTATAGGGGATCTCCTTCCCGGCCTGACGCACATAGCTGGCAGGCACCTCCGTCCGCTCCTGCCAGTGCATCGGGATGACGACGCGAGGCTTGGCCGCCATGACAAAATAATTAATACCGGCGTCATACATGCCGCCCAATCTTGGATCGAGCGGGAACATGCAAAGGTCGATCGGCAGCTCAATGATCGGCGCGCAGGCCGCATAAAAATCATCCTCCGCCTGCTTGACCTGGCGTACCGTGCTGACCTCATGCCAATGCCACAGGTTCAGATCCCCGGCATGAAATATCCTGACGCCGTCCAAATCCACGTACCAGGAAACGCCCTTGTCGGTAGAATCAAACGCCCGGATCTCCATCCTGTCATAATTGGCAACATCGCCAGGGGCCATCCTCTTGCCGCGTTTGCCGGTTGGAATATCGTAGGATACGATATAGGTGATGTTGTATTTTGCGCGGTCCCAGGTATAAATGACCTCGTCAAAATGATCGGCATGATTATGGGATACAAAAACAAATACGCGCCGATACGGCTCAAAATCACGCTCCGTGATTCGTGCGCGCAGCGGCAGGGAGCGGTTGTCGCCTTCCCAATAATCAAACACCAGCAGCGTATCCTCAACGGAAACCAAAAAACCGGAGTGATATAAGTATGTGACCGTCGCTTGATTGCTCACAAGCGTCCTCCTATCGCGGGCTTGAAAGGGCCGCCGCGTGATGGCATGCGGCGGCCTTTGATGTTCTTAAAGAGGTCAGCGTTTTGGCTCATGGCGGAAATTGAACCGATTTTTTCGGTTTTTCCTTCCAAACAGGAAATACAGGATCGCTAAAATGATCAGGACTTTGCTGAAGCTGAAGGTCGAGCCCTTCTTTTCATACTTCGGTACGCTTTCCTGACCGACGATATACTCGTCGCTGTAGTCCGTCCAATTGACATTTCCCGAGGTAATAAAACCGGACCAGTCAAATACGCCGTTGCTGACAGTATCTCCCGCATCGCTGCTGAAAATGCCGTTCAGATTCAGATCCGCCTTTTGATAATCAGCGACGCGCTTGCAAAGCTCCGGCAGCAGCGCCGCAATCGCCTCCCCATACTTGCGTTCCTGATACGGAGTGCGAAAATACGAGGCCAGCAAAAGGTCGGAAGAATCGCTTTTCAGGGCCTTGGCCGCTTCAGCGCCCAGCCGCAGGGCATAGGTCTCCTCGCCCAACGCCATCACAAAGAGGATGTCCCGATCGGTTAGCGACCAGCGTTCAAACAGCTGCTTTGCGTATTCACCGACCGAATTTCCGCCAAGAAAATGCGTGACGTACAGCCAGGCATGTCCGCCGTAAGCCTGCTCCAACCGATCGTTCAGGATTTCCATATCCGACTTGAACGAATCGGAAAGGATACCGGCGCTGTCAGCTGTATAGCCGCTCTTTTCCGGATAGGTGATCGCGGACGCAGCGGCGGGGAGCATCATCAGGAGACAAAGGACCAGGGCGATCGCTCGTAACTTTTTCATCCTGCCCCTCCTTTATGTCGCAGAGGCGTCAGAAGCATACGCCTCCGCGTGATCCACGCCGATAAACCGTGCGATAAAGCTGCTGAAGAAATACCGATCAAACCGTTGGTTATAATCCTCCGCATAGCTCAGGTATGCATTTTCCGCCTCGCGGACATATTCATAGCTCGTATCCAGCATTTGCGGAAGAAGCTTTTCCGCATACATCATATCGCGCTCGTCCCGCGTCACCGAGTCGATTTGCCGCAGCTGCGTGAGCAGCGCACGCGCGTCCGTTTCAAGCGACTGATTGCCGGCGGATTTTTCCGCCAGAGACAGTGTTCGTGAAGCAAGCGTGATTTTTTCCGCAGCAAGCCGCTGCATCAACGCGTTATCCTCCGGCAGATGCCGCTTGGCTACGGTCAATATGTTGCTCGCAACCTCCGCGCGCGTTTCCAGCGCCTCCTCGAGCACGGCGCACGATGCATCGACGTCCGCTCTCTCGCCAGTCCAGCCCTTATACGCTCCCCATACCAGCGAGAAAATGATCAGCACGATCAGGATGATCCAGGACCAAAGCTTTTCCGCTTTATTCAACGTTTTGACTCCTTACATGCTCAACAGCTTGCGCTTGAGGTCATTCTCCATTTCGGCCAGGGTCTTTTCAGCGTCGGCGCGTTTCTGCTTGCCCTCCTGCTGGATCCGGATCACCTCGTCAATCGTGTCGATCAGCGATTGATTGGTCTGCGTCAGCGTTTCCATATCGATGATGCCGCGCTCGGCTTCCTTGGCGGTGGCCAGGGTTCCCTGCTTCAGCGTTTCGGCATTCTTGCGCAGGAGCTCGTTCGTCATATCCGTAACGGCCTTCTGCGCCTTCATCGCCTGCTGGGAATGCTGGAGGCCGAGGGCCAGGACCATCTGGTTTTTCCAAAGCGGCAGGGTGTTGACCAGGGTCGACTGAATACGCTCAACCAGCAATGAATTGTTATTTTGCAGCAGCCGGATTTGGGGCGCCATCTGCATGGAAATTTGCCTTGTCAGCTTGAGGTCGTGCAGCTTCTTTTCAAAGCGGTCGCATTGCGCGTCCAAATCGTTCGCCTTCTGCGCGTCCATGGCGTCGCCGCTGGCCTCGGCCTGTTCGCGGAGCTTGACCAGATCCGTTTCCCGGACCTCCTGCAGCCGCTTTTCGCCGGCCACGATATACATCGTCAATTCGTGGAAATACGTCATATTCAAATCGTAGAGCTGATCGAACATGGCGATATCCTTCAGCAGCTGCACCTGATGCTTTTCCAGGCTGCCGGCGATCGCGTCCACATTGGCGGAAACATCGTCATATTTTGCCTTGAGCGTCGCGATCTGCTGCTTGGAGGAGGTAAACAGCGCCTTCAGGCCCTTCGGCTTTTCCGTGGTGGCCTCAAAGCCTTTGAGCTCCCCGATCAGCTTGGTCAGCGTGTCTCCCACGTCCCCGGTATCAACGGTTTTCACGCTCTCCAGGATCGAATCCGCAAAGCTGGATACCTTTTTCTGCGCGTCCGCGCCGTACAGCATGACATGATCGGGATTCATCAGGTCGATCTGGCCCGCAAAAGCTTCGACCTCCTTGAGCTCATCGTCAGTCAGGCTGCTCTCGAGGGACTGTACGATCTCCTTGGCATCCTGCGCGATCGGAGCGGCTGCCGCCTGCTCGACCATCGCGGCGGTATTCTCAAGCTCGACCGCCGCGGCCGCCTTCCCGCCAAGGGAAAGTACGGGGGCGGAATGCTTCTC
Organism: Clostridia bacterium; assembly: GCA_017469085.1. Taxonomy (GTDB): domain Bacteria; phylum Bacillota; class Clostridia; order Christensenellales; family Aristaeellaceae; genus UBA4246. The sequence goes on along the minus strand of JAFUHB010000197.1, from coordinate 1,603 downwards.
TTGATTAGCTTCCTGCACAAGGTTCTCCAGGGATTTGTTTTCTTCCAACATGATGTTCGTTTCCTCCTCCGGTTTGATTACGTTCCTGCCGACATCGTCTGTCCGGCCTTATTGTCATGCAGGCCGCTGTCGATCAGGCCGTCCTGCTTGAGCATCGTTTCCAATACGTCGATATCGGTCGTCACGTCCAGCATATCATTCTGATAAAGCTGATCGTGCTGCTTTTCAAAAGCGCCGATGACGACGTCCATCGCTTCTTCAACGCGTTTTTTCATTTTGGCCGAGTTTTCACCCGTCACGTTCCGCTCATCGAGCTTGCGGTAATTGGTCAGCATTTTCAGCACAGTGGGGAGATAGTACTCCATGAACCGGCGAATCTGCGGCGCCTTTTCGGGCTTATCGACGACCGTCAGGAATATCTTATTGGTGATCTCATCCAGCTGATCGATCTTGGCGGAAAGGACGGGATCCGGGATACCGTCGTTTTCTTCGCGGATATCCGCCAGCATCTTTTGCCCTTGCTGCACCAGATTATCGACCGCCTGGTTGCCTGTAACAGGCACGGTCCTCTGGACGGGGGCTTTTTTGCTGGTATCCAGGCCGGAAGCCATGATATATACGACACGGCCAAGCAGCAAGGCCAGCGCTCCGCAAATCAGGTAATCGAGCGGCCTATAAAGCGGAAAAATAGAGGTATAAACCACAGCGACCACTCCCGCCGTTACAAACGAGGTGATATATGGCTTCAGCTTTGATTTCTTCTTCATGCGGATGCTCCTTCTGCGATGGCGCGGTTCCGGTTAGGCACACAGCCCCGAATCACGCGCATCCTTGAAAATTATAACATATACCACATTTGTTTTCAATCGCAAGAGGCAACTTGACAAGGCTTTTTTTCTAAATTATCATAGCAAAGAACGCTGACAAGGAAGGACGCTTTGAAGCATGCCGACGATCATCGGGCTCACCCCATCGGTGGATCATCAATCCGAGAGGTTACAGCTGAATCTGGATTATATGGATGCCGTTCTGAGAGTAGGCGCGATTCCCGTGATTCTTCCCCTGAGCGCGGACGAAGCCGTGCTGTCGGCCGCGCTCCAGGTGGTTGACGGGGTTGTTTTTACCGGAGGCGCCGACCTTTCCCCCGCGCTTTATCAGGAAGAAGTTTTGCCCTGCTGCGGTGAAACATCCCCTTTGCGCGATCAGGCGGAACCCTTTTTGATGCGGACCTGTATCAAATCGGGCATCCCCTTTTTGGCTATCTGTCGCGGATTTGAGGTCATGAACGTCGCGCTCGGCGGCTCTCTTTATCAGGATATTGCTGAGCAGATGAGTCAAACGCTCCGTCATCCTCAATATCAAAAGCCGGCCGAGAAGGTCCATATCGTACAGGTAGATCAAGCTTCCGCCCTCTATCGCCTGACCGGCATGTCGGAGCTCGGGGTCAATTCCCGGCACCATCAGGGCATCAAGCGTCTCGGCGCCGGGCTTTCGGTATCCGCCGTGGCTCCGGACGGATTGGTGGAAGGGATCGAGTTACCTGAACACCCCTTCGCCATCGGTATTCAATGGCATCCGGAAACCCTTTCCTATACCAGCCCCG
>JAFUHB010000196.1 GCA_017469085.1 Clostridia bacterium | reverse complement strand
CGTGGGGCGGCCATGCTGGCAGGCCGGGGCGTCGGGCTGTACGCCGATTACCGGGAGGCGGCCGCGGCCTTCCGCACCGGGGCCCGCTACGAGCCGGACCGGGCGGCGCAAGCGATCTACGAACCCTATTATCAAACCTATCGGAGGCTGAGCGAGGCGCTGCTGAGCGTCGCGCGGTCGGCCTGACGGCGAAAGGAGCGTATCTTTTATGAAAGCTGCCGTATTACACGCAAACCGCGATCTGCGCTACGAGGAGTGGGAAACGCCCGTATGCGGGCCTGACCAAATCAAGGTGCACGTGCGCGCCACCGGGATCTGCGGGAGCGACGTGCCGCGCGTGCTGCATAATGGCGCGCATTTTTATCCCATCGTGCTGGGCCATGAATTCAGCGGCGACGTGGTCGAGGTGGGCGAGGGCGTGGAAAACGTCCGCGTGGGGGACACCGTGAGCGGAGCGCCCCTTTTGCCCTGCATGAAATGCGCCGACTGCCAGCGGGGCAATTTCTCGCTGTGCAAGCATTACAGCTTTATCGGCAGCCGGGAGCAGGGCAGCTTCGCGGATTACGTGGTGATCCCCGCCCGCAACGCGGTCAAGTACGACCCCGCCATCCCCTATGAGCAGGCGGCCATGTTTGAGCCCTCCACCGTGGCACTGCACGGCGTTTTGCAGGGGCAGTTCACCGGCGGCGGATATACCGCCGTGGTGGGCGGCGGCACGATCGGCATGTTCACGGCCCAGTGGTGTAAGATCTTTGGGCCCCGCAAGCTGGTGGTGTTCGATATCGACGACAGCCGCCTGGCGCTGGCCAAGCGCCTGGGGGCGGACGAGACCGTCAACACCCGCGAGGAGGGCTGGATGGAAAAGGCCATGGCCCTGACCGGGGGCGTCGGGTATGAGCATGTGTTCGAGACCGCGGGCAACCCCGTGACCGACCGCATCTGTTTTGAACTGGCGGCCAACAAGGCGCACGTGACCTTTATCGGCACCCCGCATACCGACCTGACCTTCACCCCCCGGCAGTGGGAAAACATGAACCGCAAGGAGTTCTACCTGACCGGCAGCTGGATGAGCTATTCCGCCCCCTTCCCGGGCAAGGAATGGGAGCTGACCGCCCATTATTTCGCGACCGGCGAGCTCAAGTACGATCCTGACCTGATCTACCGCACCTTCCCGATGAGCCAAGCCTGGGAGGCCTTCCGGCTGTATGACGATCCGGGGTCCGTGCACGGCAAGATCATGCTGGTGAACGAGTGAGGGAAAGCGCATGATCCTGACGGTAACGCTGAACACCTCCATCGATAAGCTGTACTTGATCGACAAAAACGTGCCCGAAACCGTGATGCGGGTCCGGGAAAAGCATGATTCCGCCGGCGGCAAGGGGCTGAACGTGAGCCGCGTGGCCGCCCTGCTGGGCGAAGGGGTGACCGCGGCGGGCTTCGTGGGAGGCCACAACGGGCAGTATCTGGAATCCCTGATCCGGGAGCAAAATATCCACAGGGCGTTCACCCATGTCGATCATGAGACGCGCTGCTGCATCAACTGCTGGGACCTGTCCGCCGGCGTCTCTACCGAATACCTGGAGCCCGGCGCGCCGGTGGAAAAAAAGGACCTGGAGCGCTTTTTCAGCGACTTTGACGGCCTGCTGCCCAAGGCGGACGTCGTGTCGGTCAGCGGCAGCCTGCCCAAGGGAGCGCCGGCGGATACCTATGGGGAGATCATCCGCCGCTGCCGGGGAAATGGCGTGCCCGTGCTGGTGGATACCAGCGGGGAGGCGCTGCGGGCGGCCGTGCAGGCCGGGCCCGACCTGATCAAGCCCAATACCGACGAGATCGCCCAGCTGCTGGGCGAAGCGCCCGCCGGAGAGGACGCCCTGATCGCCGCGGCGGTGCGCCTGCGGGCGGGCGGGGTATCCCGCGCGGTGGTTTCCCTGGGCGCGGAGGGCGCGCTGATGGTCTGCGCGGAGGGCGTTTTCAAGGGCAGGCCGCCTCGCATCACCCCGAAGAATACCGTCGGCTGCGGCGACAGCATGATCGCCGGCTTTGCCGTCGGCATGGCCCGGAGGCTGCCCCCGGAGGAGACCTTCCGCATCGCGCTGGCGGTTTCCGCCGCCAATGCCCTGAGCCTGTACACCGGAGATTTCGCGCAGGAGGACTATGACCGCCTGTACGGCCAAGTGACCGTCGAAAAACTTCAGTAATTCCTGGGAGACGCGCTTTTGATCGGCGCGTCTCTTTTTTTGATCAGTGCGTCTTTTTTGTTATAGATTCAGGCTATATCTCGCCATTCATTTCCATTATTGGACAGGCGGAGAAGGGAGGGGTATCCTCAAAGGGAATATGGGCAGTTGGCCAAAGCGAGGATCGGCCGCCCTTTCGGGAGGATGGAGCATGGCGAAAAAGGAAAACCCCTTTGCGGGCCTGGGGCTGGATACGCAGGCGGTACATACCGGGACGGATTACGACGAGGGAACGGGCGCGGTGCGGCGGCCTCTGCACATGGCCAACAGCTATCGGCTGCCCGACGACCTGTCCAAGGTCAATTATTCCTCGACCGATTTGCTGATGTACGCGCGGAACGGCAACCCCAACCAGCATTGGCTGGAGGAAAAAATCGCGGCCCTGCACGGCGCTCAGGACGCGATCGTGCTGGCCAGCGGCGTCGGGGCGCTGCACGCGCTGTTCTGGACGCTGCTGAAAACGGGGGACCGGGTGGTATACCCCAAGGTCAGCTACATGGCGGTATATCGCATGTTCCATGAGCTTTTCAACCGTAAGTTCGGCGTAGAGACCGTGATGGTGGACATGACGAACCTGGAGGAGGTGAAAGCGGCCGTCACCCCCGGCACGCGCCTGGTGCACATCGAAACGCCGGATAATCCAACGGTGGGGATCACGGATATTGCGGCGGTGGCGGAGATCGCCCATCGAAACGGGGCGTTGCTGTCGGTGGACAACACCTTTGCTTCTCCCCTGAATCAGCGCCCGCTGCAATTGGGGGCCGATTTTGTGGTGGAGGCGCTGACCAAGTTTATCAACGGTCACGGGGACGCCCAGGGCGGCGCGATCATCTCCAACGACCTGGATACGATGGACCGCATCCGCTACGAGGCGCAGGTCAACGTGGGCGCTGTGATCAGCCCGTTTAACGCCTGGCAGATTTTCCGGGGCTCGGTCACCTTCCCGCTGAGGATGCGGCAGATCAACCGGACCGCGCAGACGGTCGCCGAGTGGCTGGCCCGCCGTGAGAACGTCACCTTTGTCGCCTATCCGGGCCTGGCCGACGACCCCGGCCATCAGCTGGCGGTCCGGCAGATGCAGGAGGGCTTTGGCGGGGTGATTTCCTTTGGCGTGGCGGCGGATGATCATACCGTCGAGCGCTTCTGCGCCGCGCTGAAGGTCGTCACCTTCGCGGTGTCCCTGGGGCATGACGAGAGCCTGATCTTTCCCCAGCCGAGCTACGACGAGCGGATCCTGCTGTACCCGGAAAAATTCCGCGACGGTTTCCTCCGCTTCAGCGTCGGCCTGGAAAACCCCGAGGACATCATTGCCGACTTGGATCAGGCCCTGCGGCAAGTGGGGCTGTAAGGCCGATGAAAAAATGACCCGGCGGGAGCGTTCCGGCGATCCGGGTAGATACCTCCTTTCCTCTTGATCGGGCAACAGAAAAGGCGCGAACGGGTTTGATTTCCCGCCGCGCCTTTCCTTCGGCCAGCATAAAGATAACACAGATAAAAGCCCTTGTAAAGTAGCAATTATGTAGCGTTTATGTGGCAAACGCGTGTCAAATGTCGCATTCGCGTTTCAAATGTAGCGTTTATGTCGCATTCGTGTTTCAAATGTCGCGTTTGCGTGTCATTTTTCCTGAGGATTTTTCAAAAAAATCTTCCTGAAATGTCGCTGGGAGAGCCTGAGAGCGGACGGATATCCATGTGATATCAGCGAAAATCGGCAAATCTGATATCTGGGATGCTTTATTGAAAATCACGCGAGATATTTTTAACATGATATATTGTAAAAAAGGGGATTATTTCATCCCAAGATCGTCCATCCCCCAGGTGAACAGCGGCCCAAACAACAAGGCTTATGATTCCGGGATGAGACCGAAGAGCAGCCGATAGAAACAGCCAACGCCGTCCACTACACGGCGGACACCCCCCGTTTCGGAAGTGATGAACGATCTGGCCTTCGGCGATTACGGTCGGCTGATTTTCCCTGTGGACAGAGGCTGCTGGAGCGGCAATACGCTGGGCGGGCTGGATTATGTGTGGTATAATTACATTGACCCAAACAAGACGGTGGAGATTACCAACTACATGAAGGCTCACGTCCTGGCGGGCGACATGATTTTCTACGATATCTACACCGAGGAGAAAAAGGTCGCCGATCCGGAGAAGCGCGACACCGGCCTTTTCTTCTTCAATCCCGCATAGCCAAAAAGGATACGATCACATGATAGCCCCCTGGGGTTGGTAAGGATCGTACTTGGGTGGATGAGAACGGACGCCAACGACGCGTGATGTGGCAATGGACACAGGTGGCAGATGGTAAGGACTATGGAGCGAAAATTTGTGTATGGAGGTGTAGAAAAGTGAAAAGACTTTTATCTCTTTTGCTGGTTAGTATATTGATCTCGGGTGTGGCATCAGCATACACCTATGAAGACATCCCATGGGGATCCTCTGTGGAAGAGGTTATTGCCATATTGGACACAATGCCTGATCATGATACTAATAAACTGAAATCGCACGGAGAGGCGCCTGGCACAATTTGTCTCACAGAGGAAGAAGCAAAGGTACAGAAGCAGGCATACAGAACTACCGTTCATGCATCCAAATCAACAGAAGGAACGGGAATATGCTATACGGAAGGACAATTATTCTACTCCTTTATCTACAGCTTTGATGAAAATGGCATTGATCAAGACAGAACAAACCTGATTGGCGTCAGGTGGAGAAACAAAGATGATGCGGCTAAGATAACTGCTGCTCAAGAAAGAAAGCCCGATCTGGAGGTTGGGGTCTATAAGATCTGGTATGATGGTGACACGATGCTGGCTACTTCAAGTAACGAGGTTGTTTATGGCGTGACTGGCTTGTACGAAGCCGTTACGTGGTTAAGTTATGCGCTTGATTTTGCAGGGGGCGAGTAGGACAGGGCCCGTGCTGCTGGCGCATGGCGAGAAAGCGCACAACAAATTCTACAGTGACGACGCCTTTTCCCAGATGAAGGGCGATAATAAGAAGTACTTGGTCGTGCCGGATGCGGTATACATTGATCTGTATGACCGGGTGGACATCATCCCGTTTGACGCGATTGCGGACTTCTTTCAGGAATATCTGAAATAAGGAGCGCATCATTCTGCGCTGCAAGAAAAATCATAGAATGATTGAAGGAGGACCCACCCATGAAACAGGCTCGATTTTTCTCCCTGCTGCTGGGCATCTGCCTGCTGTTCACGGTTTCAGCGTCCGCTGAACCGCTGCTGACCACCAATGGCGGCGTGGCGATGGAAGCGTCCGCTCTGCCGTATCTGACCGATTCGGAGGACGCGCCGATCGTGTATTACATTTCTGACATCAGCCCGGAAGGCTTGGTGGCAGCCTATACCGCCCTGGGCGTCGACCTTCCCGGCAGAGTGGGCGTGAAAATGTCCACTGGCGAGAGCACCCGCAGCAATTATCTGCGCCCGGAGCTGATCGGCGATCTGGTGCGGAGCCTTGGCGCGACCATTGTGGAGTGTAATACCGCCTACGGCGGAAACCGCGCCAGCACCGCCATGCACCGGCAGCAGGCCAAGGACAACGGCCTGCTGGACATTGCGGAGCTGGACATTCTCGATGAGGAAGGCAGCATGGAGCTGCCCGTAGAAGGCGGCAATGTGCTGTCCGTCGATTACGTAGGCGGTCACTTCGCAAACTATGACAGCTACGTGGTGCTCACCCACTTTAAGGGGCACGCCATGGCGGGCTTTGGCGGGGCTATCAAGAACATCTCCATCGGCTTTGGTTCCTCCATGGGCAAGGTGTGGATTCATTCCGGCGGCACCCGTACCAGCGGCAGTATCTGGGGCGATCAGAACGCCTTCCTGGAAGCTATGGCGGACGCGGCCAAGGCGGTCGATACCTATATGGGGGATCGCATCGTTTACCTCAGCGTGCTGAATCGTCTGAGTGTGGACTGCGATTGCGACGGCAATCCCGCCGAGCCGGATATGCACGATATCTGCATTCTGGCCTCCACCGATCCTTTAGCCATCGATCAGGCGGGAATCGATTTGGTCTATGCCATGCCGGACAGCGCCAGCCTGGTTGCCCGCATCGAAGGCCGCAATGGTCTGCACACCTTGGAGGCTGCGGAACAGATCGGTCTGGGCAGCAGGAGCTATCGTCTGGTGAATATCGGAGAGTAATCCATGCGGGACTGGATAGAACGGGAAGCCATCTATCTCTGGTACTATCTGGATATCCAGATTCGCCAGATCGCTCCCTACTGGGCGCTGGGCATCGTGCTGGGCAGCGCCGTTTCAGTGTTCGGAAAGAAGTACATCCATGGTGCTTTCGCCAAAATCGGACAACGCAAAATGGGCTGGCTGGGAGTGATCCCGGCCAGCCTGCTGGGCATTGCCTCGCCACTGTGCATGTATGGCACGATTCCCATCGCGGCGTCCTTTTCGGAGCAGGGGGTGAAGGATGACTATCTGGCCGCCTTCATGATGAGCAGCATCCTGCTCAATCCGCAGCTCATCTTTTATTCCGGCGCGCTGGGGCAGACGGCAGTGCTCATTCGCTGTGTCAGCTGCTTTCTCTGCGGTTGCGCGGCGGGGTGGCTGATCCGGCTGTTTTACAGCAGGATGGGCAGGGCCTTCTTTGATTTCACCGGCTTCCATGAGGGAACCAGCCGGGATACCGACCCGAATATGCTAAAGCGCTTTCTGAAGAACATCTGGCGGAACATCAAGGCCACCGGGCCGATGTTCCTGCTGGGCATCCTGCTGACTGCGCTCTACCAGATTCATGTGCCGGAGGATTTCGTCAGCGGGCTGTTTGGGAAAAATAACGGCTTCGGCGTCCTGATGGCCGCGACCATTGGGGTGCCGGTCTATATGTGCGGCGGCGGCACCATCCCGCTGCTCCAGCAGTGGCTGGTGGACGGCATGAGCATGGGCAGTGCGGCGGCTTTTATGATTACCGGCCCGGCGACGAAGATCACCAATCTGGGGGCCATGAAGATCGTGCTGGGGTGGAAACGATTTGTTATCTACATCCTGTTCTCCATGGCCTTCGCCTGGGGCACGGGAATGATTGTTGATTTGACGATCGGATAATCTACGTATACGCTGATAAGAGCTACTATTCACCCATTGAGAAAGAACTCCCCCAAAGGACGCGAGGGGAGTGTCGAGGGGGAACACCCTCGACTGAAATCCGCAGCAGCGACATGCGCGGTGCGAGGACCAAATCGCGTCAGCGATTTGTACCTTGCGTCTTTTCCGCCCGGGAGGCCCGAAGGGCCGAGAGGAAAAGGCGTCCAAGGGGTGGTGTTGGCGGGGAAAGAATTTCCCCGCCAAGGGTTCACGCTTTCATGCGTGAACCCTGAACAATCTGAGCGACTATATTCATTTTTCCCACAGGGTGTGTTATAATGTCGTCCGTTTCCCGAATAAGCGTGGATGGAGCGGATGAAATGTACGGAACGGTTTCAAAGGCGCAGGTGCGGCGGTTTTCGGCCCTGCAGGCGCTGTATTGGGCGTATGTAGGCTCCTTTCACTCCTTTTTGCTGTCGATGCTGGCGGCCCGGGGCGAGAGCGCCACGATGATCGGCGTTTATACGGCCCTGATGACGCTGGGCAGCTGCCTGGGCCAGTTTTTCGTGGCGCGGCTGTGCGACGCGACGGGGCGGTGCCGGCGGGTGTTTGTGCCGGTGGTGCTGGCGCTCGAGCTGAGCTGCCTGCTTTTATACAGCGTCACGGAGCGTTGGCTGATCCTGATTTTGATTTTTGCGGCGGGCTTTGCCAAGCAGCCCCTCGGCGCGGTGCTGGACACCTGGTTCATCCGGGCCGTGGGGGACGATATGCGCGCCTTCGGGCGGATGCGGGCGGCGGGCAGCCTGGCCTTCGCGCTGCTGATGCTGGTCTATGGGGCCGCGCTGAATCGCTTCGGCTACGGCATCATGCCGTGGGTGTCCGCCGTTTTGCTGTGCTGGCTGGTGGCGCTCTGCCTGCGCACCAAGGACACCAGCCGCGCTCCGGCGGCGGGGGAGCGGCCCCGGCTGCTGTCCGGCCTTTCCCTGATCACGGGGGAGCTGATCCTGATTTTCGCCGCGCTCTTTTTCCTGGGGGCGGCCAATAACTCGGTGTATAACATGATCCCGGTGCTGCTGCCGGTGCTGGGCGGCACGACGGCCCATCACGGGCTGCTGCTGTTCTGCAACGCGGGGATGGAGGCCCCGGCTATGCGCGTCAATTGGGATCGCTTCGGCCTGTCCCCGGCGAAGCGCTGCGTGCTGTCCGCCCTTTTGTACGCCGTATCCACGCTGCTGATGGGGCTGGCGGGGAACGTCTGGCTGTTTATCGCGCTGTGGTGCGTCAACGGCTTTGCCTTCGGGCTGGGCCTGCACGCCCGCCGGGCGCTGGTCACCGCGCTGGCCCCCGACGAGGCGCAGACCACCATGCACGGCCTGGGCGACATGATGTATTCCGGCGTCGGGCCCATCCTGGCCAGCGTGGTTTTCGGCGGGATGCTGGATCAGGGCGGCATGCGGCTGATGCTGTCCGTCGCCGCCGGGCTGGAGCTGGTTTCCGCCGCCCTCTTCGCCGTGCTGGTGTGGCGAAAGCGCAAAATGATGAATACAGCCTCCTGATTGCCAAAATAATCAGCGCCGCCGTTCAGCTTGTATGAATCTACTGCTTTTTTTCTGACCAGACTACGCTTCCGGAAGTATCCAAGTACTGCAAGATACCGTCTTTTTCCACCAGCGCAAGAGAAGTGTCAAAGTCGGCTGCGGTATCGTACAGGAAGGGGATCACAACCTCGCCCTGTTGATTGATAAACCCGTATTTTTCGTCTTCATTCTTCAGCATCAGCAAGCCATCGTGGAAATAGGTGTGTTCCTCTGGCTCGATGTCGCGATAAAATAGCGTGTCTCCAAGTTCGCACTCATTCTCTGCTGACCATATCTCTTTTCCGGAGGCATCTAAAACTCCGATTTTCCGGTCGGCGTTCGCAACCAGACAGAAGCCGTCTTGATCAAAATAATTGATGAGGATCACATCCTCCGGTATCATTCCCGTTTGATTTCCGTTTCGATCGATGATCGCTCCCGTATCACAGACCGCATAGTCAAATAAAAATTGGAACTCGCTCTCTGCTGTAAACAATGCGACACCCTCTAAGTCAATACCCAATATCGTATCGCCCTTCCTTACACAGGCAATATCGTTGAGAAAGGGATATGCGTCGTCATATTGGCAGGGGATTACCAAAGCTCCGCTCGTATCGCAGAAGCCAAAAAGCTTACTATCCAGGTCCTGGATCAGGATCCTTCCCTGACTGATTCGGATATCTGCGATCTCAGTATTCGCAGGCAGCGGAATGGTCTGCCCTTGTTCATTGATCAGGATCAAATCATCAGGCGCTTCCGGAGGAGCGGCGATCGTGATATGGTTATAAAAGCTGCCGCAGAAAGAAGGATCAAACTGATAGGGGATCGCCAGCTCCCAAGTGTCCAAATTCAGATATCCAAGGGAGGCGTCGTCCAAGGAATTGACGGGCATCAGCCTGCTTTTCGTATCAAAATAGATGTCAAGTACGTCATAATCAGCCGGGCTGACGTTGCCGGTAACCACGTCAAAGATTGCGGTGCCTGTATCTGTGAACAACAGATTGACCCCCTGATCACGCCCTCCAAACCAACAGTCCAGTTCGCCCTCGATGATCATTTCATAAACCGGGTCAACACAGTATTGGCCTTGAATGTCAATGATGCCATAACCGCTATCCGGGTTTTCTACAACAGCATATTGCGCGTTGCGAAACGGACCGGCATAGCTAAACTGACAATCAATGATGATGTTGCCCTGCTGATCCATATACCCCCAAAGGTCATTCTTCCGGATCGGATAGAGCATATCGGCATAGACTATAGCCGGGATCATCAGCATTACAGATACGATCAGTAAAAATTGAACGGCCTTCTTCATTTGCTTTCCTCCATTGATTGTCATCCTCGCCTCAATCATATTTTCGCCGTGAGGCAGGTGCAATCCTGCCCATTTCACGAAATAACATTATTAAAATATTTAATAAGATATCTGAAAGCGCATTTCGACCGTACCATGAAAAAGCCCTCGGACGAATCGCTTCGTCCGAGGGGGATGCAGGATGATATTATTACAGCATCTGGATCAACAAATTTTTCTGGTCGTCGGTGTCGAGGCGGAGGACCTTGTTCTTTTCCAGCTCCTTGAGGACGTCGGAGAAGCGCTTGAAGCCGATGGATTTCTCAGTGAAATCGGGGTAAGTGGCCTGGATGTCGGCCTTGAGGATGGAGGGGTTGATGCGCTCAAAGCCGTCGTCCTTATAATGCTGCAATTGCTCGGCGAAGGCCTGCTGCCAGTTGGAGGCGTTCAGCTGGGAGCCCTTGCTCTGGGTGTCGTCCTGGTTCAGGGAGACGAGCACGTTGTAATTGTCGTTCTTGACGGCGATGCTGCCGGCCTCGGCCAGCTTGCCCAGGAGCTTGCCGAAGGTGGCGCAGCCATAGCTTTTTTCGTTAAAATCGGGCTGCAGGCGCAGCAGGACGCCCTTGAGCTCGCTGGCGTACATCTCGCCCTCCGCGCCCTGCTGAGTCAGGATGGATTCGACCAGCTTGCCCAGCGCGCCCAGGTCCTGCGTTTCGTCGGCGCCGGCCGTTTTGCGCTTGCCGCGGGTGGCCCGGCTGCTGGTGGATTTGACGGATTCCAGGAACTGGAATTCGTTGCAGGCGTTGATAAAGATGGAGCTGGCCACCTCGCTGCGGCTGATGCCCAGCACGAACTTGCCCATCGACTTGAGACGACCCACCAGCGGGGTATAATCGCTGTCGCCGGAAACGATGCAGAAGCTGTCGATCAGCGGGTTGGTATAGGCCACCTCCAGGGCATCGATAACCAGCATGATATCGGCGTTGTTCTTCTGGCTGATGCCATAGCGCAGGGAAGGAACCACGGTAAAGGTGTTGCTGAGCAGCAGCTCCTTCAGGTCGCTGTAATTATCGGTATAGCCGTATACCTTGCCCAGCAGGATGTCCCCGCGGATCTTGACTTTCTCCAGGATGCTGTTCAGCGTGGCGGCCTTTGCGCCGCAGTTTTCCAAATCTACAAATAGTGCGTAACGTGCGCTGCTCAAAATGATTCTCCTTTTGCGTTGCTTGTCGGGCGGCCTGCGCGGTGATCCGACCGCCGGGCGCTATTATACCATATAATCCCAAAAAAGTCCTCAAAATGTGAAAAAACCGTGAAAAATCAACCGCTTTTCTTGACATTCCCTGTTCAACACCCTAAAATAACGGCAAAGAGCGGGCCAAGGGGGCCGACTCTCGCAAACAGACGAACGGAAAGAGGTGCATATCCATGGCGGATTCCCTGAATGTTGAACAGTTGACTGCGAAGGCGGAAGAACTGATCAAAAAGTTTACCAGCGACGGCGATCTCAAGGCCGCGTTCCTGAAGGACCCGGTCGCGACCCTCGAAAAGACGCTGGGCATCGACCTGCCTGATGAGCAGATCAACCAGCTGATCAGCCTCGTCCAGGAAAAGATCGGCGAAGCCGGCGCGAAGAGCATCCTGGACAAGGTCAAGGGCTTCTTCAAATAATTGCGTCAAAATGCCTGACGGCAAAGGGCGGAGGTTGATCCCCGTCCTTTTTTGATCCGAAACATCAGGAGGGAAGGCGTCATGGCGGACGGACAAGGGCGGCGCTGCGTGATCGTGACCGCGCGCTATGAGGGAGCATGGACGTATGAAAGGGCGACCGGGGATATGGTGCTCTGCGCTGACGGCGGCTGGCGGATCGCCCAGGCTTACGGTCTTGCGCCCGATCTGGTGATCGGGGATTTTGATTCGTCGGCGCGCCCCGAGGGGATGGAGACGATCGTTCACCCGATCCGCAAGGACGATACGGACGCCATGCTCTGCGCCCGATATGGCTTGGAAAATGGATGTGCGGACTTCCTGCTGCTGGGCGGCTTCGGCGGCCGGCTGGACCATACGCTGGCCAACCTCCAGACCCTGGCCTATCTCAAGGCCCACGGCGCGCGGGACGCCCGGATGCGGGACGGCCTGCGGGAGGCCGTTGTGCTGCGGGAGGAAGTAATCGCGCTGCCCCGGAGGCCGGGCCACCTGTCCCTGTTCGCCATGGGGGATCGCTGCGAGTGCGTCAGTGTGTCCGGCGCGGAGTACGACCTTCAGGACGGGGCGCTCACCAACTGCTTCCCTCTCGGCGTCAGCAACGCCTTTCGGGAGGACGTGGTCCGCCTCTCCGTCCGCCGCGGCCTGCTGCTCGTGCTGACGGATGAGACGGAATAGACGCTTTTTATATTATGCCTTGAAGGCATAACGAAGTATTTGATATAAGCATTTGTATTTCATTCTCCGCCGGGGTAAGATGGGAGCAAAGGAAGGGGCATCCCTTCCATCGCAAGGAGGATGAGATCATGAAGCACACGTTTCGCAGGCTGATGGCCGTTCTGTTGGGGCTGACGCTCCTGCCGGGCATCGTGGCGGCAGCCGAGACGCAGACCGTTGAAGGAAAGGCCAACGGCATGGGAGAAGTCCGGGTAGAGCTGACCGTCGAGGACGGGCGAATCACGGAGGCCCGGGTGGACGTAAGCCACGAGACCCCCGGCTTTGGTCTGGATCACGCCGATGAGTTCGCGCAGCAGCTGCTCGACGCCCAGGGCGCGGACATCGACGGCGTTTCCGGCTGCACCATCACGACAAACGCCGTCAAGGCCGCCGCCGCGCAGGCCCTGGCAAACGCCGGTATCGCGGCGGAGGAAAAGGCCATGACGCCCGGCGTATATGTAGGCTCCGCCATGGGCGCGAAAAGCGAGGTCAAGGTGGCGGTGCAGGTCAACGAGGATCAGACCGTCCGGGTCTGGCCGCTGGAAAGCAATGATACCGCCGTGTTCAGCAGGGACGCGGTGATTGCTGTGACCAAAGCGATTGAGGACGCACAGTCCCTGGCCGTGGACGTGTATTCCGGCGCGACGCTGACCAGCAACGCGGCCATCCTGGCGGTGGCCAATGCCATTGAAAGCGCCGGCGGCGATCCGATTGCCTGGCGCGTCGCTCAACCGAAGGAAAAGACGCAGGGTGAAAACGTCGAGGTGGACGTGCTGGTCGTAGGCGGCGGCACCTCCGGCCTGACGGCGGCGATTTCCGCCAAGACTGACAGCAGTCTGGGCCTGACGGACAGCGGACTCAAGGTATTGGTGGTGGAGCGCAACAGCTTTGCCGGCGGTGATATGAACTATTCCGGCGGCTATGTGGCCACTCCCTCCGGCAACCCCCTGAGCGCCGCGACCGGCGTGGAGCTCTCTCCCGAGGACGTGACCCGGGATATGCTGGCGCTGAATCCCGCCGCGGCGGACTTTGCCAGCGAGGAGCTGTCCCGGAAGGTGTGGAGCGCCGGACCCGCTACCATCACCGGCCTGATGAACCGCGGCTTCCACATGAGCGTGGAGGATGCGAAGGTTGTGTCCCTCAACGGCCATCCCATGACCGCGGCCTTCACGCAGGACCCCGTGACCGGCTATCGCTGCGGTGACGAATGGTGGGACGCCATGACCGGCGCGCCCTACGAAGGATGGACCCTGCAGCACGCCGCCGAGGACGCGGGGGTGGAGATTCGCCTGAACACCGAGGCCACCGGCCTGGTGATCGAAAACAACGTATGCCTGGGCGTGAACGTGGAGGACAGGGAGTCCTATTATACGATCACCGCCAAGAAGGTGATCCTGGCGACCGGCTACGCGGGCTGGGATCCGGAATCGGTGGAAATGTTCTACCCCGAGCTGTCCAACGTGACCGGCGCCAATAACCCCGGCAACCATTCTGACGCCCAGAAGTGGATGGTGGCCATGGGCGGAGAAACGGTGTATTATCCCGAAAGCAATTATATCGTGCCGGTCTATAACCCCGTTCTGCGCGACAATTATGAATTCGG
This sequence comes from Clostridia bacterium, assembly GCA_017469085.1. Taxonomy (GTDB): domain Bacteria; phylum Bacillota; class Clostridia; order Christensenellales; family Aristaeellaceae; genus UBA4246. Next base: position 18,950 of record JAFUHB010000196.1, on the reverse strand, counting down.
CTGGATCTTCCAGAAGGGACATACCCTGTGGGTCAACAGTCAGGGAAGCCGCTTCTTTGACGAGAGCGCGATCCTGAACATGGGGCTCACCGATATCGGTGCCCAGCTCTGCACGCTGGAGGACGGCCAGGCCTGGATGATTTTTGACAGCAACAACGCCGACTGCGCTCGCTTTGCCGATGAGCTGATCGGCTACGGCGTGGCCTGGAGCGCCGCCTCCGTGGAAGAACTGGCGCAAAAGACCGGCTTGCCTGCCGATGCCCTGAAGGCTACGTTGGATGCCTATAACGCGTCCTGCGAGTCCGGCGTGGACGAAGCCTTCGGCACGCCCGCCGATTTCATGACGCCCGTGACCGGCGAGACCCTGTATGCGGCCCGCATCGTGCCCGGCTTCACCGCGTCCGTGGCTGTGACGCTGTACTGCGACGATGATATGACCATCACCCTGACCAAGGGCGGCCAGCGCATCGAGAACCTGCTTGGCGCAGGCGGCGTGGTTGGCAATATGGTGCCCGTGGCCGGCTTCGGCGCTCATGTATACGAGGCGCTGTCCTCCGGCACCCTTGCCGGCGAGATCGCCCGTACCGCCATCCTGGCGCAATAACCGCACGCTTCAAATTAGCGCGGGCGGAGGTCTGTCAAACGGCCTCCGCCCGCGCTGCGCTTTATTAACCGTCGATCGGCATAAACTGCCCTTTCATCCGGTTCAGGAACAGCTCGGCCGCCGGCGAAAAGAACTGATATTTTTTCCAGGCCAGATACATCCGGAAGGATTTCTTGGGCGTCAGCGGCCGGAATACGAGGCCGCTGTGCTCCGTCGTATCCGCCAAGTGATCGAAGCACAGCGCGATGCCCATGCCCTGCTCTACCATCACGGCGGCGTTGAACAGCAGGTTATAGCGGCATACGATGTTCATCTGCTCCGGCGCAAGGCCGAAGGTCTCGGTCGGCGTGTGCAGGGAAATGGAGTGGCCCTGGTTGGGGAAAATCAGCGGCTCGCCCGCCACGTCCTCAAAGCGCAGCCGGGCGCTGCCTGCCAGGGGGTGATCCGCCCGCATCAGGAAGCCGAAGGTGTCCTCAAAGGGCAGCGGAAGGGTTTCATACCGGGACAGCTGAAAGGGCTCGAATAAAAGGCCGAAATCCAGCAGGCCCCGATCCAGCTTTTCGGCGATATCGTCGGCATTGGCGCTGAACAAGTTGAAGCGGATGCCGGGATGATCCTGCCGCAGGGCGATGGCGACCTGGGCGATTTTCCGCATGCTTTGCGTTTCGCCGCAGCCAATGTCGATATCCCCGGCGATTTCCTCCTCGTTCCGGTGGGCAAATTCGTCCTGCGTCTTGTCCATGAGGTCCACGATTTCCTGGGCGCGCTTTCTGAGGCGCATGCCCTCCCTGGTCAGACGCACGTTGCGGTTGGTGCGTTCCAGCAGCTGAACGCCCAGCTCTTCCTCCATATCCCTGATCTGGCGGGAAAGGGTGGGCTGACTTAAAAACAGCGCCTCCGCCGCTCGGGAGAAGCTCTCCTCCTGCGCGACGACCAAAAAATACCGAAGCACCCGTATATCCATGCGCGATCCCTCCTGTGCGCTATTATATGCGGTTTTGTTATGCCTGTAAAGCATCGATCTTTATGCAAACAAACGATTGGACATTTCAGACGCTCCGCCGTATGATGACATGGACAGGAGGTGCTCCCATGGAGTGCGATCAGCGCGTGGCGCAAAACCTTCGGGACGCGGGATGCGACGAGGGTCTGATCCGGTCCTTTGCGAAAATCGGAGGAGAAGCGCCGGATGAAATGCGAAACCGCCGGCAGGAAAGATTGCTGGCGGAGCATCGCAGGAAATTGCTGGATGCGCTGCACTGGGACAGATTCCGACTGGATTGCCTGGATTATTTACTGTTTTGCCTTCGGAAGGGAGGAAGAGATGATGAAAAGGATGTTGGCGCTGCTGCTGGTTTTCCTGGTGATGGCCCCGGCAGCGTGGAGTGAAACCGATTCTACCACGGAGGAGAAGTCCATGATGCTCGAGATCACCGTCGGTGACCAGACCTTCACCGTTACCCTTGCGGATAACGAAAGCGCCGCCGCCTTTGCCGCGCTGCTGCCGATGACGCTGGACATGAGCGAGCTGAACGGCAACGAAAAATATCATTACATGAAGAACGACTTGCCCAGCGACCCGCAGCGGGTGGAATATATCGAGGCGGGCGACCTGATGTTGTACGGCGGAGATTGCGTGGTGTTGTTTTATCAAAGCTTTGCCACCCCGTACCGCTATACGCGCATCGGGCGCGTGGATGATGTCTCAGGCCTCCGGGAAGCCCTGGGGCGGGGCGGCGTCACCGTGCGTTTTGCGATTCGGGAAGATTGATCGGAGGGGAAACTTCTTCAGGAGCATGTGATCCCCGCCGCGTTTTCCGATCAGGGGTGTTTTGCAAAGGAGGTCATCTGTTCTTATTCCGCTTTCTTCTGCTCTGGGGCTTATCGATGGGGGCGTCGCCGCGCAGGGCGAACAGCTCGTCGCGCAGCTTGGCGGCCTTTTCAAAATCGAGCTCGGAGGCGGCGGTGAGCATCTTGTCCTCCAGCTCGCGGATCAGGGCGGCCTTTTCATCCTCGGCCATGTCCTCGGGCAGGGTATCGGACACCTTGTCGGTGATCTCCAGGAGGGCGCGCACGGCGGTGTGTACGCTTTCCGGGGTGATGCCGTGCTCCTGATTGTAAGCCTCCTGGATGGCGCGGCGGCGGTTGGTCTCAGTGATGGCCGCGGCCAGGGAATCCGTCATCACGTCGGCGTACAGGATGACCTTGCCGTCCACGTTGCGGGCGGCGCGGCCGATGGTCTGGATCATGGAGGTCTCGCTGCGCAGGAAGCCCTCCTTATCGGCGTCCAGGATGGCGACCAGGCCGACCTCGGGCAGGTCCAGGCCCTCGCGCAGCAGGTTGATGCCCACCAGCACGTCGAACTGGCCGGTCCGCAGGTCGCGGATCAGCTTGGTCCGCTCGAGGGTCTGGATGTCGCTGTGCAGATAGCGCACGCGCATCCCCAGGTCGTGCAGGTAATCGGTCAGGCTTTCGGCGTTTTTCTTGGTCAGGGTGGTGGCCAGCACGCGGTAGCCGCGGGCAACGGTGTCGTTGATCTCGCCCACCAGGTCGTCCACCTGGCCGGTGGCCTTGCGCAGGATCAGCTTGGGGTCCAGCAGGCCGGTGGGGCGGATGATCTGCTCGACGATCTGCGTCGCGCGCTCCCGCTCGTAGACGGCCGGCGTGGCGGATACATAAATAATCTGGCCGATGCGCTCGTTAAATTCCTCAAAGCGCAGGGGCCGGTTGTCAAAGGCCGAGGGCAGGCGGAAGCCGTAATTGACCAGCGCCTCCTTGCGGGCGCGGTCCCCGGCGTACATGGCGCGGATCTGGGGCACGGTCACATGGCTCTCGTCGATCAGCGTCAGGAAGCCCTCCGGGAAATAATCCAGCAGCGTATACGGCGCGTCGCCGGGCTTTCGGCCGTCAAAATAGCGGCTGTAATTCTCGATGCCGGATACCATACCCACTTCCCGGAGCATTTCGATATCGTACTGGGTGCGCTGGCGGATGCGCTGGGCCTCCAGCAGCTGGCCCATCCCCTCGAACTCGCGGACGCGCTGCTCGAGGTCCCGCTCGATCTGGCGGATGGCGTCCTCCCGGCCCATCACGCCGGTCGCGTAGTGGGTGGCGGGGAAGATGCCCTTATGCTGGACGGTGTGCAGCGTATGCCCGGTGGTCACGGCAAATTCGCTGATGCGGTCGATCTCGTCCCCGAAAAATTCGATGCGCACGCCGTTTTCAAATTCCCCGGCCGGGATGACCTCGACCGTGTCTCCCTTGACGCGGAAATCCCCGCGCGAAAAGCCGATGTCGTTGCGGCTGTATTGGATGTCCACCAGGCGGCGCAGCAGGTCGTCCCTGCCGATGCGCATCCCCGGCCGCAGGGACAGCATCTGCCCCTCGTATTCGGAGGGATCGCCCATGGAATAAATGCAGCTTACCGAGGCGACGATGATCACGTCCCGCCGCTCCTTGAGCGCGGCGGTGGCGCTGTGGCGCAGCCGGTCGATCTCGTCGTTGATGGAGGCGTCCTTTTCGATATAGGTGTCCGAGGTGGCGATGTAGGCCTCCGGCTGGTAATAGTCGTAGTAGGAAACGAAATACTCGACCGCGCTGTCCGGGAAAAAGGCCTTGAACTCAGAGCAGAGCTGCGCCGCGAGGGTCTTGTTGTGGGCGATCACCAGCGTCGGCCGCTGTACCTTTTCGATGATGGAGGCCATGGTGAACGTTTTGCCCGAGCCCGTGACGCCCAGCAGCACCTGAGCCGGGTCTCCCCGCAAAACGCCCTGCGCAAGCGCCTCGATCGCCTGAGGCTGGTCCCCGCTCGGCTGATAGGGGGCCTTGAGTACAAACCGATTCATCAATACTCCTCCTCGGATGCATCCTTCGGCTGATTTTGCATGCCCCATGTGCAGAGCTGGTCCAGTACCTGCATCAGGGATCGGCCACGTTCGGTCAGCGTATATTCGACCTTGGGCGGGATCTCGGGATACATGTTGCGATGGACGAGCCCGTCGCGCTCCAGCTCCTTTAGGGTCAGGCTGAGGGTCTTATCGGCGATTTTTCCCAAATACCGTCGCATTTCGTTAAAACGGACCGGCTCATATTCCATCAGACAGTATAGAATGATAGGCTTATACTTGCCGGCGATCAGAGACAGTGTATAGCTGTACCCTGTCTGAGAAAAATCCGCGTTTTCAATGCCGTTCAAGCTTACCTCCTGGTTAGTACCTTACCATAATGTTGGTACTTGTTTTTATAACTGGTTCATGATACCATATTCTTTGCCAAAAGGCAATCGCGGACGAAAGGAAGGAAATCACGATGAAGAAGGATTTAGGTATCGTGCAGGCGGTATTCCCCATGCCGGTTTTGATGGTGGCGGCCTATGATGAAAACGGGAAGGTCAACGTCATGAACGCGGCCTGGGGCATGATCTGCAACACCGACCGCATCGCGCTGTTTATCGATGAGGAACACAAAACAACACAAAATCTGCTCAAGACCAAGGCGTTCACCGTCGCCCTGGCCGATCGGGCGCACATGGACGCCGCCGACTTTTTTGGCATCGCCACCGGCAACAAGATGGCGGATAAGTTCGAGCGCACCGGCTACCACGCGGTCAGGAGCGCCCATGTGAACGCGCCGGTCATCGAGGAATTCCCGGTCGTGATGGAGTGCGAGCTGGCCGAGGTCACCGAGACGGAAAGCTTTTACGCCATCGTGGGCAGGATCGTCAACACCGCCGCCGAGGAGAGCGTGCTTTCCGAAAACGGCAAGGTAGATCCCGAGAAGCTAAACGCCCTTGTCTTCGACCAGTTCCAGCACGGCTATTACGTGACCGGCGAAAAGGTCGGTAAGGCCTGGAACGCTGGGGTCGGGCTGATGAAAAAGGCGTAAAGAAAAAATAAACAAATTCAAAGGACCGCAGCGGTTCAATTCCATCGCTGCGGCCTTTTTTACGGTCTGATACTCGTTCCCCGCCGGGTGTTGAGCAGGCGATTGGTCAGGTACATGACGCCGCTGCCGATCAGGACCAGCAGGACGAGAGCGCCCCACAGGGTGGCGGACAGGCCGCGCACGTTCAGGAAGAAGATTTTGCCGCCGAAGGCGACGACGTTGATAAAGGACAGCGTCATCCCGGCCAGCACGGCGGCGCGCAACCGGTTCAGGGGCAGGCAGGCGAAGGCCAGCTCCACCAGGCCGAAGGTGCCGGCCGTCAGCACGGCGACGGTCGAGCAGTCGTCTATGGAGCCGCCCAGCCAAACGCAGTTCATCGCCAGCACGGCGCAGACGGCGATCGCCGCGGCGCCCGGGGCCGCCCGGCGCAGCACGGTGGGCAAAAACGCGCCCTGGATGCGCTCCTGATTGGGCTCCAGCGCCAGGAAAAAGCCGGGAATGCCGATGGTCAGGCTGCTGAGCAGGGTCAGCTGGATGGGGACGAAGGGATAGTGCAGCGGCAGGATCAGCAAAAGCAGGCTGATGGCCGCCGAGTACAGCGTTTTGACCAGGAACAGCGTCGCGGTGCGGCGGATATTGCCCACTACGCGCCGTCCCTCGGCCACCACGGCCGGCAGCGCCGAAAAATCGCCGCTCAGCAGGGTCAGCTGCGCCACCTGTCGGGCGGCGTTGGCCCCCGAGCCCATGGCGATGGAGCAGTCGGCCGCCTTGAGGGCGGGGATATCGTTGACGCCGTCCCCGGTCATGGCTACGCTGTGGCCCGCGCGCTTGAGCGCCTCCACCAGCTGTCGCTTTTGCTCCGGCGTTACGCGGCCGAACACGGCGTTATCGCTCGCCGCCTCGGCCAGCGCTTCTTCCGTTTTCAGGGCGGAGGCGTCGACATATCGGTCCGCAAAGGGCAGCCCCACGGCCTGGCCAATGCGGGACACCGTGACCGGATCGTCTCCGCTGATCACCTTCAGCTGGACGCCCTGCTCGGCAAACCAGCGCAGCGTATCCTGCGCTCCGGCGCGGATCTCGTCGCTCAGGGAGAGGATGCCAAGCACCCGCTCGGGGCGTGGGCAGGCGTTTTCGCCCCCAAGGGGACCGTGCGCCTCGTACAGCGCGAGCACCCGGCGGCCCTGCGCCGTTTCGGCGTCCAGCAGGGCTTGAACGGCGGCGCAGTCGTCCAGCACGAATTGCGGCGCGCCCAGGATCAGCGTGACCCCGTCGTCAAACGCCGCGGCGGACAGCTTTCGTTCGGAGGAAAAGGGCAGCACCGCCGCGTTTTCCGCGCCAGCCGCGGGCACCGCCGCGCACAGGGCGCGTAAGGTGGGCGTATCCGGCGTAAAGGCGCTCAAAAAACGGCCCAGCGCCTCCCGGAGCTCATCCTCCCGCGCCTCCACGGGGATCAGGCGCTCCAGCCTCATGCTGCCGGTGGTCAGGGTGCCGGTCTTATCCAGGCACAGCACGTCGGCCCGCGCCAGCGTTTCAATGCCATACAGCTCGGAAACGAGGGTCTGCCTTTTGCCCAGGCGCACCACCCCGACGGCAAGGGCCATGCTGGTCAGCAGCACCAGCCCCTCGGGGATCATGCCGATCATCGCCGCGACGACGGTGGGCACCGCCTGCTCGAGGGACGATTTAAGCACGTGGGTCTGCTTGAACAAAAGCAGCAGCCCGATGGGTCCCAGCGCGATGCTGATCGCGTGCACCAGCCGGTTCAGGTCGCTCATCAGGATAGACTTGGGACGCTTGATTTTCCGGGCCGCGCTGGTCAGCTGGGCGGCGTAGCTTTCGTCTCCCACCCGCTCCAGTTGGGCCAGGAAGTGCCCCTCGGTGATGAAGCTGCCCGACATCAGCCATTGATGGCGGCGCTTGGGCACGGCGTCGCTTTCGCCGGTCAGCAGCGATTCGTCCGCCGCGCCGACGCCGGTCAGCACGATCGCGTCCGCGGGCACCTGGTCCCCGGCGCGCAGCACGACAACATCCCCCTTGACCAGTTCGTCCGGGGAGAGCGCCAGCTCCCTTCCGTCCCGGTAGGCGTGGATCACGGGGGTGTTGAGCAATTGCAGCTGCTGGATGGTGCGGCGGGCGCGCAGCTCCTGCACGGCGCCGATCAGCGTGTTGGAGAATACGACGCCCAGGAACAGCATGTTCCGGTAGGAGCCTACCGCGATCAGGCACCCAGCCAGCGCGAAGTTGAGCAGGTTGAAGGCGGTGAACAGGTTCCCCGCCATGATCTGCCAGAGCGATTTGCCGGGCTCCTTTTTGACGGCGTTGGAGAGCCCGTTTTTATGGCGCTTTTCCGCCTCGGCCTGGCTGAGGCCGCTCAGCGGGGTTTCGGTGAAATCGGAGGGCAGCCCCTCGGGCACGGTCATGCGCCGCTCCATTTGGGCAGGTCGACGCCGCACTCCAAGGCGCACGCCTGGAGCTTGTCCAGCGCCTCGATGATTTCCTCCGGGGTATGGCAGGAGGTCACGCAGAAGCGCAGCCGCGCCTTGCCGCGCGGCACGGCGGGGAACACAGCCGGAGGCACGAAAACGCCCTTGTCCCGCATCCGGTTGGACAGCAGGAAGGCGTCCTCATCCGTGCCCACCAGGATGGGGATGATGGCCGTTTTCCCGGCCAGGCAGGTGTCAAAGCCGCGCTTGTGGGCCTCCTCGGTGAACACGCGGATGTTGCGCCGCATGTTCTCCATGATGGTCGGGTCCTCCTTCAGCAGCTGAACGGCCCGCAGCGTGGCGGCCGCCAGGGGCGGGGAAATGCCCACCGAGAATACAAAGCCGGGCAGGGAATAGCGCAGGTACTCGATCAGGCTCTTTTTGCCCGCCAGATATCCGCCGCAGGTGCCCAAGCCCTTGGACAGCGTGCCCATCTTGACGTCGATATCGTCGGGAGCCAGGCCGAAATATTCGTCCACGCCGCCCCCATGCTCGCCGATCACGCAGGCGGAATGGGCCTCGTCCACCATCAGGAAGCAGCCGTATTTTTTCTTGAGCCGCACGTACTCGGGGATGGGCGCGATATCGCCGTCCATCGAATAGACGCCCTCTACCACGATCAGGATCTTTTCATACCGCGCGCGGTTGAGGTTCAGCAGCTTGTCCAGCGCTTCCGCGTCGTTGTGGGGGAAGGGCAGCGCCTCCGCTTCGGACAGGCGGGCGCCCTCCATCACGGAATTGTGGATGATGGCGTCGTAGAGGATCAGGTCGTTCTTGCCGCAGAAATTGCCCACGAAGGTCACGTTGGTGGAATGGCCGCCTACCAGCACCAGGGCGCTTTCGGCGTGCTTCCATTCGGCGATGGCCTCCTCCAGCTGGCGGTGGATCGTCTTTTCGCCGGCCAGCAGGCGGCTGCCCGAGGCGGACGTGCCGTATTTTTCGATAGCCTCCTTGGCCGCCTCCATGGTTTCCCGGCGGCCCGACATGCCCACGTAATTATAGCTGCCGAAGTTGAGCACCCGTTTGCCCGCCATCAGGCTGGTGTCGGTCAGCGGGGAGTCGTGCACGACAAAGTAGGGGTTGCCGTCCGGCCCCTGCATCAGGCGCTCCTGCCGTTCATGGAAGGCCTTGTATTCCGGCGTATCCTCAAAGCGGGTGATGGGGGTCACGGCCCCCCTGGCCTTTCTTTCGGCGGTCTCGCCGCGCATCAGGCGGCTGATCAGCCGGGCGGCGTCGCGCACGGTGACGCATTCGCCGTAATCCTTGGGCTCGATCGTGACGCCGAAGTGCTCCTCCGCCTTGACGGTGAGGCTGACGATGCCCAGGGAATCGCCGTTCAGGTCGTTGATGAAATGCGCGTCGTCCCGGATCTCGTTGATCGGCAGGGACAGCGTCTCCGCAAACAGCCGACGCACAGTTTCCAGCACCTTGGGATCGGTTTGCCGGTCCTTGTGCTTCGCCGCCTTGCGGGGCTTTTCTTGGGCGGGGGCCGCGGAAAGCGCAAGCTCCTCTACCGGCAAAATGCCCTGCTCGATCTGCTCGCGCAGCTGGCGGCGCTTGACCTTGAGGCTGCCGGACAGGGGCAGGGGCTCGGCGCAGACCAGCGCGCGGGTGACCTGCTTCATAGCGGGCAGGCGGCGGTTCAGCTCCCGGACAGACTCGGTCAGCTTTTCATCCTCCCGCTCCGCGTCCTGCTGGAGATGCAGCACCAGGGAGATCGCCTCGTAAGGATGGGCCGCCGTGCGGTCCTCGCTCAGGCCCAGCACGGTATACTGATCCACCGAACGGGGTGGGATATAGGCCGCCTCGATCTCGTCCGGATATACGTTTTCCCCAGATTCGTTGATGATCAGGTCCTTGACGCGGCCCTTGACGTACAGTCGCCCGGCATCGTCCACCCGGACCAGGTCGCCGGTGTGGAAAAAGCCGTCGCCGTCCAACTCGGGCGGCAGCAGCCTGCCGTCCACCAGCCGTCCGGTGTGCAGGGTGCTGCCCTTGATTTTGAGCTCGCCCGCGCCGTCCGGGCCGGGCTGCTCCACAGCGTATTCCGCGCTGTCAAAGGGACGGCCTACCGAGCCGGACAGCCGCACCGCGTAATCCATCGCGCTCTCCACCGAGGTGACGCCCGTTTCGGTCATGCCAAAGCCGCAGACGGTGTAGTAGCCCAGGTCGTTGAACAGCTTGACGTTGGCCTCGGGGGCGAATGCGCCGCCCACGATCACGCAGCGCAGCTGATCGCCCAGCAATTGCCCGAGCACCGCCGGGAAGAGCTGCTGCCCGGCCGTTTGAAGCCCGGCGTCCGGGTCCTGACGCTGGGCGGTCTCCGACATCTGAAGGCCTTGGCCGATCTGCGCTCGAAGCCCTTCGTCCCCGGCGGCCAGCTGGCGGCGCAGCCCGGCGCACAGGTTGTTCAGCAGGATGGGCACCGTGATCAGCATGGTGATGCCGAAGCTGCGAGCCGTGACCAGCACGGTCTGTGGGCTTCGGTCGTGCAGATAGACGTTTTCGCCCCCGATGAAGGCCATCCACATCATGCACACCAGGAAGCCGAACACATGGTGGCTGGGCAGGAAGGCCAGGTTGCGGGTATATTCGCCGTCGATGATGCGGCGGTTGAGCCGGTGCAGGAGCTCCGAGTTGAGCAGCTGGCTGCATACGGCGCTTTCGTCATATACGAACACGCGGCTGGTGTCCGTCGTGCCCGAGGTGCAGAGGGCCACCGCCGTGCCGAAGGCGGGCGTAAAATCAGGGGCAGAAGGCGCTGCGTTCAGGTCCGCCGCGGTCAGCTGGCGGACGTTTCCCTTGAGCGCCCTTTCCTTTTCGCCGATCAGGGCGATCGCGCCGGCCTGGCGCAGCAGATGCTTCGTGATCCCGTCCCCGGCCGCCGGGTCCAGCAGCAGGGCGGTTGCCCCGGCCAGTATGACGGCCCAGAACAGCACGAACCATTCCGGCTTCGTATCCAATTGCAGGGCGACATAATGGCCGGCAAGCCCGTCCCCAAGCTCCCGGCGGAGCATCGCCGCCGCGGCGCGCGCCCGCTCGTCGCATTCCGCGTAAGAGCGGGTATGCTGGAAGCCGTTTTGGTCCAGGTAAAGGGCAGCGGTCGCTTTCGGGTCCTCAAACAGGATCCCGTACAGGTTTTCAAAGGTCATGCGCCTGCGCAGGGCGGCGCTTCTTCGTTCGATTCGATCCATACAAACACCTTTCCGATCGCCCTGTCGGACAGCGCGCGTCGCGTCGGCAGGGCAGCAGCAGTACTCCGCAAAACAAGTACTGCCCATCAGTATACAGAAATCGCGCCGTCCGCGCAATGGATAAAGAGGAAAAAACGATAAAAGGGCAGTGGGAACACCCTTTTCGGCCCTGTTTTTGTTAGTGCGTCGTTTGTTAGTGCGTCGTGATTTTATTGTGGTCAAACGCTGACGAATATGGTATAATCACTTAACAATACTGATCCGACAGGATCAATGGGATGAGGACGACGGGGGACGCGACGGAGCGGCCCGCATATCGCACGGAAGAGGTTTAAGCTGATGCCCAAGACGCATGAAAAATTCCATTCAGTCAACGGCAAACGTCTGATTTTGATCGTGGATGATGAAATGATCAATCGCGAGCTGCTGGCGCTGACGCTTTCGGAGGACTATGAAACGATCTCGGCGGCGGACGGCGAGCAGGCCCTGGAGATGGTCCGACAGAACCGCGACATGCTGTCCCTGATCCTGCTGGACCTCCTGATGCCGGGCATCCACGGCCTGGAGCTCCTCAGGCTGCTCAAGGAGGACCCCTCGCTGCGTCACATCCCGGTGATCGTCATGACGGCCGATCAGGAGGCGGAGGTCGCCAGCCTGAAGCTGGGCGCGATCGACTTTATCCCCAAGCCCTATCCGCAGCGCGAGGTCATCCTGGCCCGCGTGCTGCGCACCATCGAGCTGTCTGAGGACCGGGACATCCTTCAGTTTACCGAGCGGGACCCGCTGACCGGGCTTTATAACCGCGAATTTTTCTATCGCTACGCCCAGCAGTTCGACCAGCATCATAAGGGCATGGACATGGACGCGATCGTGGTGGACGTGTATCACTTCCGCATGATCAACGAGCGCTATGGCAAGGCCTACGGCGACGAGGTGCTGCGCCGCATCGGCGAGAAGGTGCGTGAGATGGTGCGCGATGCCGGGGGCATCGTCTGCCGCCGCGAGGGGGATACCTTTATGGTGTACTGCCCCCACCGGGAGGACTATCAGGCCATCCTGGAGAACGCCTCCATCGGCCTGGCGGGTGAGGAGACCGAGAATAACCGCGTCCGCCTGCGCATGGGCGTTTATTCCAATGTGGATAAGTCGATCGATATCGAGCGCTGCTTCGACCGCGCCAAGGCGGCCGCCGATACCGTGCGGCATAATTTCGTCAAATCCATCGCGCTGTATGATAACGCGCTGCACGAATCGGAAATCTATGTGGAGCAGCTGCTCGAGGATTTCCCAAGGGCACTGCGCGAAAAACAGTTCCTCGTTTTTTACCAGCCCAAGTTCGATATCCAGCCCGAGATCCCCGTGCTGGCGAGCGCCGAAGCGCTGGTGCGCTGGCAGCATCCCGAGCTTGGCATGATCAGCCCCGGGGTGTTCATCCCGCTGTTTGAGGATAACGGGCTGATCCAGCAGCTGGACCGCTATGTCTGGCGGATGGCTGCCGCCCAGGTGCAGGACTGGAAGAAGCGGCTGGGCATTTCCGTGCCGGTGTCGGTGAACGTGTCCCGGGTGGATATGTACGACCCCGCGCTGATCGACATTTTCCAAAACCTTTTGACGGAATACGGCCTGGAGCCTGGGGAATTCCTGCTGGAGATCACGGAATCGGCCTACACGCAGGATTCCGCCCAGATCATCAGCACGGTCAACCGGCTGCGCGATATGGGCTTCCATATTGAGATGGACGATTTTGGGACGGGCTATTCCTCCCTGAACATGATTTCCAGCCTGCCCATCGACGCCCTCAAGCTGGATATGAAGTTTATCCGCAACGCCTTCCGGGACGGTCGGGATACCCGCCTGATCGAGGTCATCATCGACATTGCGGATTATCTGCACGTGCCCGTGATCGCCGAGGGCGTGGAAACCGAGGAGCAATTGCAGGCGCTCAAGGCCATGGGCTGCGACATGGTGCAGGGCTATTATTTTTCCAAGCCCGTTCCCGCCAAGGAATACGAGCGCTTCGTGGAGGAAAAACGGGACCGCCTCGCCGGCGGCGCGGGGCTGGAGATCGTGCGCGAGCTGGCCGAGCAGACGGCTGACCGCACGGTGTCCACCAGCATCGCCCACGCGCTGACCAGCGGGTTTGAGAGCATCTATTATGTGGATACCGCGTCGGGCCGGTACGTGCAGTTCAGCTCCCAGGGCCGCTATGAGGATTTGCAGATCGAGCGCAGCGGGTCCGATTTCTTTGGGGATACGCAGAAGAATATCCCGCGCGTCGTCTACGCGGAGGATCAGGACCGCGTGTCGCTGTCCATGCAAAAGGAGGCCCTCCTGGCCCAGCTGATCGGCGGGCGCTTCTTCTCGATGACCTATCGCCTGGTCATCGGCGGCGAGCCGCTGTATTATAACCTGCGCGCCGTCCATGCCCTGACGCGGGACGACCATCACATCGTGATCGGCGTCAGCAACGTGGAGGAACAGATCCGCCAGGCCAGCGACACCTCCGCGCAGGGCAGGAACCACGAGTTCTTCGCTATCGCGCAGGCGCTGTCCAGCGACTTTGAGAGCATTTATTACGTCGATACCCAGACTGACAATTATACCGAGTTCACCGCCCAGGGCGCCTATGAGGACCTGCAGATCGAGCTGAGCGGCACGGATTTTTTCAATGAATGTCAGAAAAACCTGCTGACCGTGGTGTATCCGGAGGATCAGCCCCGCCTTTCCGCCATCCTGATCAAGGATCGGCTGCTGCATGCCCTGGACGAGCGGCAGACCCTGACGGCGGTATACCGCCTGATGATCGAGGGCGCGCCCGTTTATTACCAGATGAAGGTGGTTCGCGCCGAGGATGGGCGGCACATCGTGATCGGCGTCAGCAATGTGAACGCGCAGGTCGTGCGGGAGGAGGCCCTCGCTGCTTCGCAGAAGAGCAGCGTCACCTATTCGCGTATCGCGCAGGCGCTGTCTCAGGATTATTACAGCATCTATGTGGTCAACATCCGCACCGACGAGTTCGTTGAATACTCCTCGAACCGGGATTACCGGGAACTGCAGGTGGAGCAGAGCGGCGTCGATTTCTTTGAGGATTGCCGGCGGAATATTCTTCGCCTGGTATACAAGGACGATATCGAAAAGGCGCTCGCCGTATGGGACAAGGAAAAGCTGCTCCCTGAAATTGAGAACGGGCAGACCTTTTCCACCACGTACCGGCTGCTGTTTGACAATGTGCCGGTTTACATCAACTGCAAGGTGATCCGGATGCAGGACAGCACGGAGGACCCCTACATCATTATCGGCGTCAGCAACGTGGACGCGCAGATGAAGCGCGAGCAGGAGCTCAGCATCGCCCGGGAGCGCGCAAACCGCGATTCGCTGACCGGGGTCAAGAGCAAGCATTTTTACGCCGAGACCGAGGTCGACCTGAACCGCAGGATCCAGGACGGCAGCGCCGAGCCCTTCTCCGTGGCCGTGTGCGACGTGAACGGCCTCAAGCAGATCAACGATACCTTGGGTCATGCCGCCGGAGATCAGCTGATCAAGGACGCGGCCATGGAGATCTGCAATATCTTTGAGCACAGCCCGGTGTTCCGCTATGGCGGGGACGAGTTCGTGGTGCTGCTGCGCTCCCGGGACTGGGCAAGGCGCGGCGCGCTGGCGGAAGAATTGGCCGAAAAGAACCGCCAGAGCGCGGCAAACGGCGGTATCGTGATCGCCAGCGGCATCGCCGATTACATCCCCGGCCAGGATCAGAGCATGGCCGATGTATTCCGGCGCGCCGACGCCGCCATGTACGAAAACAAGACGGCGCTCAAGCAAGGACAATAACTTGGCGGGGGAATTCTTCCCCCGCGCATGGGCTACGCCCTCAATTCGCCATTGTCGCGCCGCTGCGCTTTCGCTTGCGGCGCTCTGTGGCTCATTGGGACTCCACCCGTGCTTTTCCGCCACTGGCGGGCACGGCTTTCGTCCCTGCTGCGGATTATCGTCGAGGGTGTGCCCCCTCGACGCTCCCCTCCTGTTCGTCAATGTTTTTTCTCACATAAGAAAACAGTAATCCATTTGGTCGAGATGGGAAGTTTTACATCCTTCCCGCTTTTCGGCAAGGTATGGTATAATAAGCGTGTGGACGGCGCGGGGCCGGCGGCGGAATCTGTCGATCGACGGGATAAAACGCCGCCCTTCCTTCGTTATATGTTCAGAACCGCCAAAGGCGGGAGGGAGGCTTTGCCATGGATCCTGTTTTTTCGATCATCGTGCCCTGCTATAACGAGGAGGCCGTCATCCGGGAGACGCATCGGCGGCTGTCGGGCGTCATGCAGACGATGGGCGCTCCGTATGAGATACTCTACGTCAACGACGGCTCCCGCGATCACACCGCCCAGCTTCTGCGCGAGATCGCGGCGGACGATCGGGCGGCCAAGGTCATTTCCTTTGCCGGCAATCGGGGGCATCAGATCGCCGTTTCCGCCGGGCTGGATTACGCGCGGGGCGACGCCATCGTCATCATCGACGCCGATTTGCAGGACCCGCCCGAGCTGATCCCTCAGATGGCCGAATACTGGAAAAACGGCTTCCAGGTGGTCTACGGCAAGCGCGCGCACCGCGCCGGGGAAAGCGCCTTCAAGCTGTGGACGGCTGAAGCCTATTACCGCGTCATCAGCAAGCTGACCGATGGGATGATCCCCCGGGATACCGGCGACTTCCGCCTGGTGGACCGCCAGGTGGCCGACACGATCCGCGCAATGCCCGAGCACGCGCGCTTCCTGCGGGGCATGTTCGCCTGGGCCGGCTTTAAGCAGACCCCGCTGGAGTATGACCGGGAGGCTCGCTTTGCCGGGGAGACGCACTACCCCCTGCGCAAGATGTTGAAGCTGGCGGCGGACGGCGTGTTCAGCTTTTCCATGAAGCCGCTGAAGGCGGCCGCCTGGCTGGGCGTGTTCTGGGGCGCGGCAGGGGCGCTGGGGCTGTTGATCCTGCTGATCTTGCTTCTGTTTAACGTTAGCGGCGGGCTGTGGTGGCTCGGCTGCCTGATGATGCTGCTGGCCGGCACGGTCCTCGCCTGCCTGGGGATCATGGGCGAATATATCGCCCGCATCTTTGACGATGTCCGCGGCCGTCCCCTGTACGTGGTGGCGCAGACGCTGAACATGGATGATTGATCAAAAAACCAAATGATACGGGACCGGATCGGTTCCCATAAGATCGCCCTCCCCGGCTTTGCGTCCGGAGAGGGCGATTTTATGGAAGGATGAGATCGTTATTCCAGCAGCCCGGCGACCTCCTTGAGCTCCTCAACGGAGGCGACGTGCTTGGAATAGAGGCTTAAGGGGGCGATCACGGTGTAGCCGAGCACGGACAGGTCGTCAAAGCCCTGGGCCTCGGCGTCGGAGTGGAAGTAGGTTTCGGTCACGCAGGCGTGCAGATCGATATCGCCGGCGTGCAGGGCGTCGTTGGGCAGGTTGTACAGCTCGAATTCCACCAGCTCGATCAGTATGTTCTTGCCGGCGTCGTCCAGGTTTTTCTGGACCACCTTGAACTGGTCGTTGCTCGCGCCGACCACGCCGATCTTGACCACACGCTTGCCCTCGGCAGGGGAGACGTATTCGTCGTACCCGGTTACAAAATCGTCGTCCTCGGTGAAATCGGGATCATAATCGAACACGGGCAGGTTGGCGTAATGATATTTCAGCAGGATATACTCGGCCACGTTCTGCTGCTGGTAGGCCTCCTTGATGGCGACCAGATCGGGGTCCTCCAGGTCGGCGGTGCGCACGGCTAGGATGTTGCGGTAAGGGTTTTCGGAGCCTTCCTTCTGTACCTCGCGGAGGATGGCGTCCTCAGCGGGGTTCAGGCCGAAGGGAATGGCATAGGTGTTGTTGATGAAGGTGGCGGTGTAATCGTCCAGCGTGCCGGTCAGGGTGGTGCTGGCGATGGGGATCAGCTCAATGTCGTAGATGTAACGGGTGACGTCCTTGAGCTCGGCGGCAAAGCCGACCGAAGGATCGGCCTCCAGGAAGCCGGCGGCCTCGAGGATCTTGATGGTGCGGGCGGTGTCGATGGCGTTGTCGCCGAAAGCGATCTTGGCGTCGGCCAGCGCGGAAACGCCGGAGAAAATGAACAGCAGGGCCAGCAGGGCGGCGGTGATCTTCTTTGTCATGATAAACGCTCCTTTTTTGATGAATGATTGGGACAGCGGCTGGGGAAAATATACCGTCCGTCACATTCGGTCTCTCACCCCGCCGGCAAAGCTGTGCAGATACATGGGTTCACTCCTTATGTATGATAAAATTCGGGTGCCTCGCTGTCCTCGGTCCATTGGGCGGGATCGACGGTGCGGATCCAGCTCAGCTGGGCGCGGGGCACATGGCAGTAACCGTTTACGTTTTTGTCCAAGTATTTCTGGTGGTATTCCTCGGCGTCAAAAAAATGCCGGAGCGGCAGACATTCGACGGCGACCGGCCTGCCGAGCTTGCGCTCGAGCGCCGCGAGCGTTTCGCGGATCACGGGGGCGTCCTGCTCGTCGGTGTAGTAAACGCCGGTCCGGTATTGATGGCCGACGTCGTGGCCCTGGCGGTCCACCGAGGTCGGGTCGATCGCCAGGTAAAACAGGCGGAGCAGGGTGCGCAGCGGGAGCGCCTCGTCGTCAAAGACGACGCGCACGGTCTCGGCATGCCCGGTGTTCTCGTGCTTTACCTGTTCGTAGGTCGGGCGCTCGGTGTTGCCGTTGGCGTAGCCTACGGCGGTCTCCGTTACGCCCCGGATGCCCGCCAGGTACTTTTCCGTGCCCCAGAAGCAGCCTCCGGCCAGATAGATCTCGTGTTTCATAAGGTCCTCCTGATCATACCGCGCGCAACGATCGTGCCGATGATGCTTATGATAGCACAGCGCTTGCGTTTGGTAAAATATATCGCATCGATGGTCTGTAATAGAAAAAAACTATAACTCAGTCAGCCCCTCCGGGGTCAGTCGGAGCAGCCGGCCGCCCATGCGCTCGATCAGCAGGCGGTCGTGCGTCACGCAGATCACCGCGCCGGGGAAGGCGGCCAGCTGGTCGCGCAGCCGCGGGGCAGACAGGGGAGACAGGCTGCGCGTCGGCTCGTCCAGCAGCAGCACGTCGGCGCGCGTCAGGATCATTTTGAGGAACAAAAGCTTGGTCTTTTGCCCGCCGGAAAGGTCGCGGATGGGCCAGGCCGTCTCCTCCCGCGTGAATCGCAGGGCTCCCAGGTAAACGCGGGCCTTCGTCCGGTTTTCCTTGTCGTCCCCCTCGTACAGGTATTCCTCGGGGGTCAGCCGTTCGTCCAGCGCTTCCGAAAGGCGCTGGGGCATGTAAAAGGGACGCAGGTCCCGCCTGTCCCGGAGGTCCTCCCACAGCGCCCGCAGCAGCGTACTTTTGCCGCAGCCGTTGGGCCCGGCGATCAGTACCTTTTCGGGGCCGGTCACCCGCAGGCGGACGTCCCTGGCGAGGATGCGATCCCCCACCGAAAGCGCCGGGATGGCCCAGTCGACGACGATTTTTCCCCGGGGCAGGACGATATCCGGGTCAAAGGAGGCGTCAATGCCCCATTCCACGTTGGGCCGCTGCGTCATTTCCCGGTCCTCCCGCTCGAAGCGGCGCTCGAGGGATTTGACGGCCTTCATCTTCTTTTTGATCAAGCGTCCGCCCGCTGGGTCGGCGCGGGAGATGGTGGCCTGCGCGTGGTCGACGGCCTGCTCGATCCGGCGGAAGCGCTCGTCGCGCGCCCGCTTTTCCCGCCGCTCCCAGAGCGCCTGCTGCTCCTGGCG
>JAFUHB010000195.1 GCA_017469085.1 Clostridia bacterium | reverse complement strand
TGGCCGCCGGCCTGCCCGACGGGCAGTATAAGCTGGGCGTCAACGACGTAATCGTGGAAAACGGCGACGCGCGCCTGGCTGTGGGCAGTTCCCGCGCCGGCAGTACGCTGACGATGATCCGAGCCCTCCGCAATATCCTCGCGTTTACCGGCGCGCCCCTTGAAAAAGCGCTGCCCCTCTTGACGGAGAACCCCGCCCGCCTGCTGGGGATCGACGGGCGGACGGGCAGCCTTGCTCCCGGCAAGGACGCCGATATCGTGCTGCTCGACAGCGCGCTCCGCGTTCGCGCGACCTACGTGGCCGGCCAAGCGGTATATCTTGCGCGCTGACCGAGGCGATAAAATAAAGGCGAATGATACCGCCGCCTTCTGGCAGCCGTCCCATATGTATACCTGAAAGAATCACTGTCGCATCGGCAAGCCCGATTGGAATCATGGAATCGGAACAATAAAAAGATGCAAACTCGTTTATCAGTTGTCCCCCTCCTTTCTTTTTGGTATAATAAACCCGTTCAACATTGAAGGGAGGACGGAACTTGATCCGTTTTGACTGCGATTATTCCGAAGGCTGCATTCCCAAGATCCTGGAGCGCCTGCGCGACACCAATTTTGAACAGAATCCGGGCTATTCCATGGACCCGCACTGCGAGCGGGCGCGGAGGCTGATCCGCGAGTTCTGCGACGCGCCGAAGGCGGACGTACATTTCCTGGTAGGCGGCACGCAAACCAACATGACCCTGATCGCCGCGGCGCTTCGCCCCCATCAGGGCGTGCTCGCGGCCTCTACCGGCCATGTGAACGTACACGAAAGCGGCGCGATCGAGGCGACCGGCCATAAGGTGCTCCCCCTCCCCTCTTTAGACGGCAAGGTCACGGCTGACCAGGTACGCGAAGCGCTTGACGCCCATTTTCACGACCCGCACGCCGAGCATACGGTGCAGCCCAGACTCCTGTATATCTCCCAGCCCACGGAGAACGGCACCATCTATTCCCTCAAGGAGCTGACGGTCCTCTCCGCCGTCTGCCGGGAATACGGCGTCTGGTTTTATATCGACGGCGCCCGCTTAGGCTACGCGCTGGCCGCGCCCGAAAACGACGCGACGGCGGCCGACCTGGCCCGTTTGGCCGACGCCTTCTACATCGGCGGCACCAAGGTCGGCGCGCTGTTTGGAGAGGCGCTGGTGCTGACTGCGCCAGGGCTCAAACAGGACTTCCGTTACCTCCTCAAGCAGCGGGGCGGCATGCTGGCCAAGGGCCGTCTCCTGGGGATCCAATTTGAATGTCTGATGGAGGACGGCGAATACCTGGCCATCTCCCGGCACGCCGTCGAGCAGGCGCGAAGAATGAAGGCCTCTTTCCTGCAAAAGGGCTGGCCGCTCCTTTATGACAGCCCGACCAACCAACAGTTTCCCATCATCGATCGTCACACGATGGAGCTGCTGGGTGAAAAATATTCCTTCGACATCTGGGCCGATCTGGGAGATGGCCGGACGGCCGTCCGCTTCTGCGCCTCCTGGGCGACAAAGCCCGAGGACGTGGACGCGCTGCTTTCCGATATCCAAACGCTTCCTGAAGGAGGGACGCCGCATTGCTGAGCAACTGGATTTCCCTGTTCCGCGCCAATCCGACCGAGGGCTTGGTCACCGTGCTGATCCAGGTGCCGGCGCTGCTGCTGGCCCTGATCCTGCATGAAATTTCCCACGGCTACGTGGCGCTGTGGTGCGGCGACCCGACCGCCAAGATGCTGGGCCGGCTTTCTCTGAACCCCTCCGCCCATCTGGACCCGCTGGGCTCGCTGTGCATGGTGCTGTTCGGCTTCGGCTGGGCCAAGCCGGTGCCGGTCAATCCGCGCAATTTCCGCTCCTACGTCCGGGACGACGTATTCGTATCCCTGGCCGGCGTCACCATGAACTTCCTTCTGTTCCTGGTATCCTCCTTCCTGATGGTGCTGACGCTGATGCGCGCGCAGGCGCAATGGCTGATTTATCCCTACCGGTTTTTCCAGACATTCGCCAGCATCAACCTGAGCCTGGCCTTCTTTAACCTGCTGCCCATTCCCCCGCTGGACGGCTACCATGTGGTCAATGACATTGTGCTCAAAGGCCGCTTTCACCCCACCAGGGAGATGCTGATCGGCTTTCAGATCGCGCTGCTGGCGCTGCTGTACGGCACCAACATCATCACCAACCTGCTGAGCACGGTGACCGGCTTCTTCTGGAGCAACGTGGTCGGCTTCTACATGCGGCTCCTGGCCTAAAGGGGGCGTCCAATGGCTTTTTCCCTGCATCTCAGCCAGTTCGAGGGTCCCCTGGACATGCTGCTGTTCTTGATCAGCAAGGCCAAGGTGGATATCAAGGACATCTTTGTCTCCGAGGTCACACAGCAGTACATCGACTTCGTTCAGCACGCGCCGGATCTGGACATGGACGACGCCAGCGGCTTTTTGGCCATGGCGGCGACCCTGGTGGAGATCAAATCTCGCGCCCTGCTCCCCCGCGAGCCGCGGGAGGGAGAAAACGAAGAGGAGGACCCGGAGGCGGCGCTGATCCGCCAGCTGGAGGAATACCGCATCCTCAAAGGCCTGACCGCCGAAATGCAGCAGTTTGAAAAGGCGGCCGCCGCCATGTACGAAAAGCTGCCCGAGGAATATCCCCTGCCCCCGCCCACCTTTGAGCTCGAGGGCCTCACCCTCGAGGGCCTGACGGCGGCCTTTGCCCGCGTGCTGGCCCGGAAGCCCCGCGAGGACGAGGAGGAGGGCCGCGCGCCCCAGCGCCGCATCATTCGCGACCTGTATTCCGTGCCGCGATGCATGGCCTCCATTGTGCGCAGGCTCAAAAAAGGGCCCATCGCCTTTTCCCGCCTCTTTCAGGAGGACGCCACGCGGGACGAGGTCGTATCCACTTTCCTGGCCCTGCTGGAGCTCCTGAAGGCAGGCCGCGCCTCGGCCAGTCAGGACGGCACGTATGGGGAGATCGTGATCTCTCCCCGCACGCCCGACCCGGAACAGCTGAACCCGGAAAACACGAACGACGTAATCGAGGACTGAATGGAAAATCACGAGATCGCCTCTATCGTGGAGGCCATGCTGTTTGTCGCCGGCGAGCCGGTCGCCGTCATGGATATCGCCAAGGCGCTGGATACGCCCTTTACCCAGGTTTCCGAGGCAATCGACCTGATGGCGGAGGAAATGAACCGGCAGCGCCGCGGCATCATCATCAAGCGTTTCGGCGAGCACGTACAGCTCTCCACCCGGGCGGAATTCGCGCCCTATGTAGAGCGGCTATTGCAGCCGGTGCAAAAGCAATCCCTGTCCCAGTCGGCCCTTGAGACGCTGGCGGTGATCGCCTATCGCCAGCCCGTCACCAAGCTTGAAATCGAGCAGGTGCGGGGCGTCAAGTGCGATTATTCCGTCCAATCCCTGCTCAACAAGGGGCTGATTGCGGATATGGGCCGCAAGGAAGCCGTCGGCCGCCCCATCCTATACGGCACAACGGACGCCTTTTTATCCCACTTCGGCCTTCGCACCCTGGAGGACCTGCCCAAGCCGCCCGACGAGGAGCAGCCCGCAGAGGAGCTTGACGTGCTGGGCAGCTGACAAAATACCCCTTGGCGCGAGATGCCGAGTTGCTGATCCGCCCTTTTGATCGGAGAAAATATGACGCTGGAGCAATTGCTGGAAAACATCAAAGCTGATCCGGCCTTCATGGAAAACGTGACGTGCTGGCGCACCATCCCCGCGCGCCCGGCCTGTTTTGCCCCCTTCCCGGACGCGCTGGACGGGCGGATCCCGCCGGCCCTGAACAAGCATTGCGTATATCAGCTGTACACCCATCAGGCGGCTGCCTTTTCCGCCATCGCCTCGGGGCGGGACACGGTGATCGTCACGCCCACCGCCTCCGGCAAGACGCTGTGCTATAACCTGCCCGTCCTGAATGAGATCCTCAAAAATCCGGACGCCCGCGCGCTGTACCTGTTCCCCACCAAGGCGCTGTCCGCCGACCAGGTGAGCGAATTATATGAGCTGATCGAGCTGATCGGGGCGGACATCAAAACC
The DNA here is from genome assembly GCA_017469085.1 of Clostridia bacterium. Classification (GTDB taxonomy): domain Bacteria; phylum Bacillota; class Clostridia; order Christensenellales; family Aristaeellaceae; genus UBA4246. The sequence continues at coordinate 71 of JAFUHB010000195.1, read as the reverse complement.
TATACCTATGACGGCGACACGCCGGGCGCCGCGCGCCGTGCCGTGCGCCATGCCGGGTATGTGGTCTTCAC
>JAFUHB010000194.1 GCA_017469085.1 Clostridia bacterium | reverse complement strand
TGTCCAGCCTAGTGCTGGCCTCCAGCTCCACCCTGACGCTCGACTTCCTGAAGGACAACATCATCAAAAAGATGGACGAAAAGAAACAGGTGCTCGTCATGCGTCTGCTGATCGTCGTCTTTATCGTGATTTCCGTGATCCTGGCCATCATCCAGTATAAGCAGAACGTCACTTTCATCGCCCAGTTGATGGGCGTCAGCTGGGGCGCGCTGGCCGGCGCTTTCCTTGCCCCCTTCCTCTACGGCCTGTACATGAAGCGCACCAGCAAGGCTTCCGCCTGGGTCTGCTTCGTCTTTGGCGCCGGCATCATGACCGCCAACATGCTCTGGCGCTCCGCCTTCCCTGCCTGGCTGCAGTCCCCCATTAACTGCGGCGCGTTCGCGATGCTGGCCGGCCTTGTCATCGTGCCCGTAGTCAGCCTGCTGACCCCCGCGCCCGACAAAAAAATCGTCGAGTTCGCCTTCGCCGGATATGAAAAGAAGGTGACCGTCACCGTCCGCGATTCCCTGGGGCAGGACGCCAAAGATTGATCCTCCTCTCATAAGCAAAGCAAGTCGTCAAAAACGGCCCGCGGTTTTCCCGCAGGCCGTTTCTTTGACGATGTAATTATACCACATCAAAAGCTCTTGTAAAGTAGCATTTATGTAGCGTTTATGTAGCAAACGCGTGTCAAATGTCGCATTCGCGTTTCATTTGTAGCGTTTATGTCGCATCCGTGTTTCATTTGTAGCGTTTGCGTGTCAAAAAGCAGAAAAAACTTTGGATAGCCCTTCTTCAAAGACCGGATCAATCGATCACTTCGATTTTGATCAGGTTGGTGTTCCCGGTAAAGCCCAGCGGAACGCCGGCTACGATCACGGCGACGTCGCCAGGATCCACCAGATCGATCTGCTTTGCGCAGTCCACCGCGTGCACCATCAGGGTATCATAATCCTTCTGATATTTGGCAAGCACCGGATATACGCCCCAGGAAAGCGCCAGCTGGTGGAAGCTCTTGAGCTCGGGCGTCGCGCAGATGATCGGCTGCGTGGGCCGGAATTTAGAGATGTTCCGGGCAGTTCCGCCCGATTTGGACACCGTGATGATGGCCTTCGCGTTCAGATCTCGCGCGGCGGAGCAGGCGGCGTCGCAGACGGCGTTGGTGATATCCGTCTTGACGTCATACACCTCCATATGATCGGGCCGGAGCACTTGCAGGTCTTTTTCGGCCTGCTCGGCGATGGTCGCCATGGCGCGGACCGCGTTCAGCGGATATTTGCCCGCCGCCGTTTCGCCGGACAGCATGACGGCGGAGGTACCGTCAAACACGGCGTTGGCAACGTCGGTGATTTCAGCGCGGGTCGGAGAGGGATTGACCATCATGGAGTCCATCATCTGCGTCGCCGTGATGACCATCTTGCCGGCTCGGTAGCACTTGCGGATGATCTGCTTTTGAATACCGGGCAGCTGCGCGTAATCGATCTCCACGCCCATATCGCCTCGGGCGACCATGATCCCGTCCGACACCTCGAGGATTTCATCGAAGTTTTCGATGCCCTCGCGGTTCTCGATCTTGGAGATGATCTTGGCGCTGTGCGCTCCGTTGTAGTTCAGGAATTTACGGATCTCCACCACATCCCGCTTGCAGCGGATAAAGGAGGCGGACACCAAATCGACGTCCTGCTCGATGCCAAACAGAAGGTCCGCCTTGTCCTGCTCGCTGAGCACCGGCATATCCAGGTGTACGTTGGGCACGTTCACGCCCTTATGATTGGACACCCTGCCGCCATGCACAACGCGGCAAATCACGTCGGTGTCGGTCGTTTCTTCCACGGTCAGGCTGATCTTTCCGTCGTCGATCAGCAATGTATTGCCGGGCCGAACGCCCCTGGCAAGGCCCGCAAAGGAAACGGCAGCGCCGGTTTCGTCCCCCTCCCGATCCAGGACCGTCAGGGTAAAGGCGTCGCCCTCCTTGAGATAAGCCTCGCCGCCCTGAAAATTCTTCAGTCGGATCTCGGGGCCCTTGGTATCCAGCATGATCGCCAGCGGCGCGCCCAGGCGTTCCCGCACATGCTTGAGCATCTGAATGGTTTCGGCGTGATAGGTGTGATCGCCATGCGAAAAATTGAGCCGGGCCACGTTCATCCCGCTTTTGACCATTTCTTCCAGCATCGTTTCGCTTCGGCACGCCGGGCCGATCGTGCAGACGATTTTCGTTTTTCTCATGATATTCCCCTCCGTCTGTTCCTTCAAGCAACGCCGTATTGTGCGGTGGCGCCTTAGGCGCTTTCGATATCAGCCTTGGTCAACGTCATCAGGTCGTCCCGGGTCAGCTGCGGCGTTTCGGCCAGGCGGTCTGCCTGACGGGCCAACGCGCGCTCAAACAGGTTGCGCACGCCGCGGGCGTTGCCAAAGCCGTCTCCCTCCGCGCTGTCGCGCTCGATCCGCGCACGAAGGGCGTCCCGCGCCTCGTCGTCGGCCAGGCGATAACCGCTCTTGTCGCAGCGCATGTCAAAGATGCCCAGCATTTCGTCCACCGTGTAATCAGGGAACTCCATGAACCGGTTGAACCGGGATTTGAGGCCCGGATTGCTGTTCACGAACTGCTTCATGAGCTCCGTATAGCCGGCCACGATCACGATCAGGTCGTCCCGCTCGTCCTCCATCAGCTTGAGCAGGGTATCCACGGCCTCCTGGCCGAAATCCTGCGCGCCGCCTCGGTTGGTCAGGGCATAGGCCTCGTCGATGAACAGCACGCCGCCCTTGGCCTTTTCGACGACCTCCTTGGTCTTGATCGCGGTCTGTCCGACATAGCCGGCCACCAGACCCCCGCGGTCCGTCTCCACCAAATGACCCTTGGACAGAATGCCCAGGCTCTTATAAACGCGGGCCATGAAGCGGGCGATCATCGTTTTGCCTGTGCCGGGATTGCCGGAAAAGACCATGTGCAGGGAGAGGTCCGGGGTTGGCAGGCCCTCCTCCTTGCGCTTTTGCATGATGGTCACATAATTGATCAGGCTGTCGACCTCCGCCTTGATGGTATTCAGGCCGATATAGCCGTGAAGCTCCGCCTTCAGATCGTCGATGCTCTCGGGCGGCTCCTCCTGCGTTTCCGGCGCGGTCGTTTCCTCCGCCGCGACCTCCGTCTTTGGGGCAAGCACGGGCGTATCGTCCAGCTTGATATTGGGAAGCGCGCCGGTGCCCTTGGCCTTCCTCGAAGCCTCGAGCTCTCTCGTCATATCCGTCAGGGACTGCGCGCTTTCATTGATCAGGCGCATCAATTCGTCCACCGACTGATCCATGACCGGCAGGACGGGCGCCTTGCCCGCTTCGCTCAGGGTAAGCGTCGGCTTTTTCTCCGTCTCATCGCCGCTCTTTTCGGGCTGCACGCCCCACAGGTCGCCGTTCAGCCTGGAGAGGCTTTGCCTCGTCTTATCAGTGGCCAGTCGGTTTCGCAGCGCGACGATCTCATCCCGTCTATCCATGCCATGTTCCTCCCGGAATCGTATTTTTCTGATGGCATTATAATATATTTTCATACTCACCGCAACGCGTTTTTTACAAAACGCGGGCAATTGGGCCTTGTGAGCGCGCCGCCTTTGATGTTATAATGCGTTTGGCCGCAAGGCCGCATCGCAAAAGAAATGAGGTTTATCCGATCATGAAAAAGCTGCTTTGCCTGGCGCTGTCCATTGCCCTGCTGATCAGCGCGCTTCCCGCCTTCGCCACCACCCGTGATTTTGGCTCCGTCAAGATCAACGAGATCATGGCCTCCAACGGCAAAACCCTGAAGGACAGCCGGAACGAATCCCCCGACTGGATCGAGCTCAAAAACATCTCCGACGAAGACATCGACCTGGAGGGGCTCTGCCTGTCGGACGGCAAAAAGAACCTGGAGAAATTCGTTTTCTCAGCCGGCGTCGTACTGCCCGCGAAAGGCTTCCTGATCGTGTTCTGCTCCGATTATGAGAAGGTCGAAACCCTGGCCGACGGCACCGTCGAGATCCACACCGCCTTCAAGCTGTCCGCCGCCGGAGAAAAGGCCGTGGTATCTTACCAGGGCGTGATCCTGGACATCGTGAAGTTCGACCAGCAGACCAAGGACGTCTCCTACGCGCTGAAAACCGACGGCGCCTGGGCCTTCTGCGACACCCCCACGCCCGGCGCGGAAAACGTATTCGAGTGATCAACCGGATACCGTCATTGATTTCATATTTCAAAGCTGCCCCTCCGCCGTGCGGGGCGGCTCTTTTTATGGTATAATCAGTTTATACAACAATGCGAAGGGGGGATCGTCGTGGCGGACAGCGCTGGGGATCGGCTGATTTTTCATGCGGACTGCAACAACTTTTTCGCCTCCTGCGAGGCGCTGGAACGGCCTGAGCTGAAGAACGTGCCCCTGTCGGCGGGCGATCTGCTGTACGCCGG
>JAFUHB010000193.1 GCA_017469085.1 Clostridia bacterium | reverse complement strand
CGCCCAGCTCCTTGAGCTTTTCCGGATGGACGAGCACGGCCTTGCACGCGGCGGCCAGGGATTCTGGCGTTCGGTCGACGATCAGGCCGTTGCGACCGTCGATCATGCCCTCGGATGCGCAGCTGTCCCTCAGGGTCGCGCTGGCGGTGGCGCCGGCCGCGGCCTCGTGCACGACCAGACCGTTGGTATCAAAATCGGAAGGGAATAGGAACAGGTCGGCGAGCGTATAGAAGGTGCGCAGCTCCTCGCGGTCGCTGATCGGCGGCAGGAACTGGCAAACGGAGGCCAGGCCAAGCTCCTGCGCGTAGGCGACGATTTCCCCTTTATCGGCGCCGTCCCCGATGAACAGCATGCGGAAGGGCTGCTTCGCCGCGTGTAGCCTGGCAAGCCCGTCCAAAATGGTCCGGATGCCCTTATACCACATCATCCGCCCGACGAACAGGAAAACCGGGATCTCCTCAGGCAGCGAATAGCGGGCGCGGGCGGCGGAAACCGCTTCCGGGCTGGCGCAGCCGCGCGTGAAATCCACCCCGTTTTCCATGACGCGGTATTCGCCGGAAAAGCCCAGCGAACGCAGGTTCTCACCTGCCCCCTTGCTGACGGTCCACACCTCGTCGCAGGCCTCGATATTGGACACGATGGACCGGATGGCCTGCTCCTGCATGGCTTTGGAGGAGATATCCTTTTCGATATCGACGTCAAATTTTGTGTGGTACGTCAATACGATGGGTTTATCGATCAGCTCACGGAGTACGCGCGCTAAGACGGCGGACATGATCGGGCAATGCACATGGATCAGATCGATGGGAAGCTGCTGGAGGCGGCGGATGGTCTTGACGTCAAAGGGGAGACCCGCCCGATAGCCGAAGGCATGGCTCAGGTTTACGCTCGGATAGCGGATGACGGGGAAATCATACCGATCCTCCACGCCCGGATAATGGGGCGTGCAGACAAATACATTGCCGAATTTTCGGTTGATGATTTCCGCGTAATTGAGCACGCAGTTGGCGACGCCGTCGATCGTCGGCGGGAAGCTGTCGTTCATCAGACAGATGTTCAGCTGCTTTTTTTCCATGGAACCCTCTCCGGTATACGGATGGCCGCCCGCAAAACACAGGCGGCCATTGTATTGGAATGTGGATCAGATGTGCCAGATATCGTTCGCGTACTCGCGCATCGTTCGGTCGGAGGAAAAGATGCCGGAGCCGGCAATGTTTCGCAGACATTTTGCCGCGAAGGCGCGACTATTGCGATAATCGCGGTTGACCTTGAGCTTCGCCTGTAAGTAACGGTCAAAATCGGCGAACAGGAAATAATGGTCCGGCTGATGCCAGCTCGCGCCCTTCAGGAGGCTGTCATGCAATTCCTGAAGGCCCTCGTCCGGCGGGCAGAAGGTGCCGTCGACCAGCGCGTCCACAGCGCGGCGCAGCACGGGGTTGTTTTCGTAAATCGCGTCGGGCTGATATTGCCGCTTCAGCCGGTTGATTTCTTCAACGTCTGCGCCGAAAATATAGTTGTTTTCAAGACCGGCCCGTTCTACGATCTCGATGTTCGCGCCGTCCATGGTGCCCAGCGTCACCGCGCCGTTCATCATCAGCTTCATATTGCCGGTACCGCTGGCTTCGGTGCCGGCAGTAGAAATCTGCTCGCTGACATCGGCGGCCGGGATGATCTTTTCCGCGGCGGAGCAATCATAATTATGGATGAAGGCGACGCGCAGAAGAGCCTTGGTATCCGGATCCCGGTTGACCTTGGCGGCGATTTGATTGATCAGGTAGATGATGGATTTCGCCCGGTCATAGCCCGGCGCGGCCTTGGCACCGAATATGAACGCGGTGGGCGTAAAGTCCTGAATGGAGCCGTCCTTCAGGCCCTGCCAAATGGCGATGAT
>JAFUHB010000192.1 GCA_017469085.1 Clostridia bacterium | reverse complement strand
TTGGCGGCAGCTTCATGGCCTCCATCACGCATGACGAACTGCAGCGCTGCATCCGGGAAGCCTATCCCGACGCGCAGCTTTACCTGTTCCAGGAGGTTGGCAGCGGCGGCCCCTATTCCGTGTTCGGCCAAAGCAGCCAGACCCTTGCCTTTCAAAGCCGGCTGCAGGCGCTCGGCATCGACGCCGTGATCTCCGGCAACTGCGGCTGCGGCCTGTGCACCATGAAGGAAACGGGTTCCTCCATCGCCGCGGAATACCTGGGTATCCCCACCGTGACCGTCGGGGCGCCCACCTTCATCGCGCAGATCCATTCCACCGGCGTCAGCCGCGGCGTGCCCGTGCTGCGCACGGCGGAATATCCCGGCGCGTTCGCATCCCACTCGGAAGAAACGCTGCGGCAGAATACCCGGGAAGTGGTTTGGCCGCAAATCGTGGACGCGCTGACAAAGCCCATCACCCAGGCGGAAATCGAAGCCTACGCCGAGGCCGGAAAACGGCCTTACGACGAAGTCATCTATACCGGCACCTTTTCGGAAGTGCAGGAGTTCTGCGACGTGAACCAGTGGACGGATGGGCTGCCCATCGTACCGCCGACCGATGCGCTCGTGCGGGAATACCTGCGCTTCACGCCCTATGCCGGGGATGCCGTTCTCGGTGTTTATGCCCTCGCCTATCGCGAATGCACCGTTTATACGGTGGCGGCCAACGCGGTCATGGCCGGTGTGCCAAAGGAACTGATGCCCGTCTGCGTCGCCCTGACGCAGGCTCTTGGCAGCGGCGAATGGCGGCGGCCCCTGGCGAGCACGCACGGCTGGTCGCCCTGCGCCTGGCTCAACGGCCCGGTCGCCCGGCAGCTCGGCATCGACTGCGGACAGGGAATGATCAGCGAGCGCAAAAACAAGGCCCTCGGCCGCTTCATGGATCTGATGATGCTGAACCTGGGCGGTTATTACGTCAAAGAAAACCGGATGGGCACCTTCGGGTACCTTTCTTCCTTCACTTTTTCGGAGGACGAGGAGGCCTGCCTTCGGGTGGGGTGGCTTCCGTACCATGTGACGAAGGGCTACGGCTGGAACCAGAACACCGTCACCGCCGCCTCCGTGCTTTCCTGGGGCAACAACGTGACGCCCGCCACCGACGATCCCTGACAGATCATGCAGCTGATGGCCTTTGACATCACGGAAAAGCAGCAAAACGGCCTGGGCAACACCAACCCGCAGGTATACCGCACCCTTCTCATCACAGAGCCAGTGGCCAGAGCGCTGGCGCAGGCCTATTCCGGCAAGGACGCCCTGGAGGACGCCCTGGTCGAAAACGCACGGCGTCCCCTGTATATGCGCGCCTACGCCAATTACTGGGCCAACACCGGCAGCGTACAGAGCGACCGGTATACTTTTGAGGAATACTATCGCAAGCTGCTCGGCAGCGAGGCGGAGCAGGCAGCGGAAACCGCCACGCCCGACTGGCTCAAGGGCGTCGTCCGGCAAAAGGAAATCTGGACGATCGCAGCCATGAACAAAGGGGAAACGGCTTTGCTGATCGCGGGGGACAGCGCACGGAACAAGTTTATGGTGCTGCCAGGCGGCGGCTGTGTCACCCTGGAAATCGAGCTGCCAAAGGATTGGGACGCGCTGATCGCGCCGATGGGCTACGAACCGCTGAGCCATTTCGAGCTTCAGCCCCCGCAATGATCCCCCACCAAATCGCCATACCATGAAAACGGCGGCAGGTTTTTTCCTGCCGCCTAGCTTTTATAGGATGTCCTGTTCGCGGAAATACGCTTCATAGCGTCTTTTCTGGTTCGGGATCATGCCGCCCCCGCGGGCGAACGCGCCGAATTCGCGTTCGGTCATCCAGCGGTAGCCCTCGGTTTCGCCCGCCTGCAGCACGATCGCGTCCTTCGGGCCGTCATACGAGCAAAGATACGTATAATAAATGCACTTGTTATGTTCCCAGACCGTGCGGTTCAAAAGGCGGAAATCCGTACCGGTGAGGCCGGTTTCCTCTTTGAGCTCCCGCTTGATGCAGTCGATGGGCTCCTCGCCCTTGAGCGCGCTGCCGCCAGCCGTGGCCTCCCAGCGGCCCGGATAAATGGGCTTGGTGGCCGCGCGGCGCATGCACAGATAATCGCCGTCCGCATGGCGCAGGAGCACTTCGCACACCATGTGAAACCGCCCGTTGGGGATCCTGACGCCACGGTACAAATCCTCCCCCGTGCGTTTTCCATCCGCCGTGTAGGCGTCCCATATCTCCATGCGACAGGCCCCCTTACAATGCTTGCACGCGTCTTTTTTCCCTTTTCCGCTCGCGCAAAGGCATAGCCGCAGCCGGCTATGCGCTGTGAAGGCGGACTATGCATCTCGCAGGAAAAAGACGAGCACGTCTATTATAAACATCTTGGCATGAAATGGCAAGCATGAACCGGCATTTCCGGGCTCGGAAGCGGGCTATGCGCCCAAATATGCAAAAAAATGAAAGCTTTCGCTCAAATATCCATTATTTTTGTATTTTTATGCATTTTTACTTGACAAGCAGCTGACAGCGCATATAATAGACACCGTACCCCATCGGAAACCATTGAAAGAAGGAGCAGACCTATGAAAAAGCTGACTGCCATCATCCTTTCCCTGATGCTGATCCTCTCCCTCGGCGCGGCGAGCGCCCGCACGCTGGACGAAATCAAGGCCGACGGCACCATCGTGATCGGCACGAGCCCCGATTTCCCGCCCTATGAAAACCTGGTGCTGAATCCCGCGACCGGCGAATTCGAGATCCTGGGCATTGAAATGGACATCTGGAACCTGCTTTCCGAAAAGCTGGGCCTGAAGCTCGACATCCGCCAGATGGACTTCGATTCCATTCTCGGCTACGTGCAGACCGGCACCTTCGACGTGGGCGTTTCCGGCTTTACCGTCACCGAGACCCGCAAGCAGAACACCCTTTTCTCCGACGTCTACTGCTATGAAAAGCAGGTGATCGTGGTGGTCGAGGGCAGCGAGATCTCCGGCATCGCCGATCTGGAGGGCAAGCTGATCGCCGTGCAGAGCGGCACCACCGCGGAAGTGAACTGCCTGGAGAACAACTACACCATCAGCGCCTACAAGTACAATCAGGACGCTGAAATGGCGCTTGCGCGCGGCAGCGTGGACGCCTGGATCGTGGACGCGGCCACCGGCATGAAGCTGATCGCCGAATATAACGCCGCGAACGAAAAGAAACTGGTGGTGCTCGACGAACCGCTCACCAACGAACCCTACGCCTTCGCCTTCGCGCTTGGCAACGACGACCTGGCGGCCTTCGTGAATGAAGCGCTGAACGAGCTGATCGACAACGGCGCCATCGCCGAGATCTTTGCCGCGAACGACACCGCCTACCTCTCCCCGAGGGACGCGGAATAAACGATCCTTCCCCCCCCCCCGACGCCTTGAAAAGGTGCGGCCAGCTCCGCACCTTTTCATTTGATCAAAAGGAGGCGCTCCGTGAGCTCCTGGCTGAACAAACTGAACGATACCTTCATCGTGAAGGGCTACTGGCGGCTGATCCCCGACGGACTGAAAAACACGCTCATCATCACTCTGGGCGCGCTCGCCATTGGCGTGCTGATCGGCACGCTGATCGCCGTCGTCAAGTATTTTGCGGAGGACAACCCCGCCCTGAAGATCCCGAACATCCTCTGCGACGTCTACACGACGGTGATCCGCGGCATCCCCATGATGGTGCTGCTGCTGGTCATGGTATACGTCATCTTTTCCGGCACGCGCAATCCGCTGGCTGTGTGCATTTTCGCCTTCGGGCTCAATTCCGGCGCGTATGTGGCCGAAATCATCCGCAGCGGCATCAATTCCGTGGAT
>JAFUHB010000191.1 GCA_017469085.1 Clostridia bacterium | reverse complement strand
CATCGTCGTCCTGAAAGATATTGGGATCCCACATTTTGAAGGGGCGGGAAACCTCCTCCAGCGGCTCACGGATCGGGTCGGCCGTGCGGTAGATGGCGCCTTTCTGAAAACCGGACGCGGAGAAATACAAGGCCCCGTTTACTTCCCGCACGTCGGGGGCATAGTCATAGATCGGCCAGTCCGGCGTCTCCACAAAAGTCCAGTCGGCCAGATCATCGGAAACCCAGAAGCCGCCGGAAACAGAGGGAAACAGATAATAGTGATCCTTGAACGAGATCAGCGTCGGGTCGGCGGCCTCTCTGGCGACTTTGAAGTTTTTGCCGTCCTTGACCTCCTGAAAGGCGTAGGACAGATTCATCGGGTTGCATCTGATTTTATCCATGATTTCCTCCGGTGTTTTATAGTGTTTGGCCTTGCTTGAAAGCTGCGGTTGGATTCAAGCAAGGCCGTTTTTATGTGCCCTCTGTTTCTATGAGGACGGAACGTTTCTTTAGTCTGCCGCCTCTGCGTCAGCATGCCGCTGGGCAAGCTCGGCGCGGATCTCGGGGAGCTGCTTCTCCACATCGTATCTGAATGCGAAAATCAGGGCGACAACTCCAAGCGCAATGGGGATCCAGGTATAGAGAAGATGAATGGCAGTCATGGCTCCTGCGGACTGCACTTCCAGCGTTCCGTCATAGTGAGCCACATTCAGGACGAGACCGGCGACGACAGAGGAAAGGCCCAGAGCCACCTTGGCCGCCACGCTGTTCATGCAGCTGATGATGCCGTCGATGCGGATATTGGACTTCCACTCGCCGTACTCCATGCATTCAAAAATGTAAATGCTGAGCAGCATCGCCACAGGAACCATGGCAACGGCGCTGAAAACACTGGAGATGAAGAGAATGATCAGATTCTTGTTGCAGAAGAGACGGACTACCGGGGAGAGGATACCAAAAACAGAGCCGCCGATCAGGACCTTCCGGGTGCCGAACTTTTTGATCAGAGCAGGAGCGATCAGCAGCAGGATCGGCGTGAAGAACATGGCGACGCCCATGAAGGACTGCGCGCCGATGTCTCCGATGTAATACTTGAAATAATAGGTGCCCATAGTATTGGTAAAGCCGAGCGCAAACTGATACAGGAAGTAGACGACAGAGAAGATCAGGATATATTTGTTCTGGCCCAGGACCTTGATGCTGGTCTTGAAATCGATCTTCTCTTCTTTTTCCGCGCTTGTGGCTTTCACGTTGGCCTCTTTGATGAAAATCATGCGGACGACGCCGAGGATCGCGCAGGGAACACCAATGGCAATGATGAGCTGCCGCCACGCGGCGCTGCTGCTTCCGGCCGCGTCGATGAACTGCGGGGCGATGATGCCAAAGGCGATGGAGGCCACCATCATGATGGCGCCGCTGATGGAGACGAGCTTATTTCTGTTGTTTGCATCGGGAACAGCGTTCATCAGGTAAACCGGGTTTTCCCCATAGGCGATCGTCTGGCAGACAGCGGTGACCATGAAATACATGATGAATATCCAGATGTATTTTCCTGTGGTGCTGAAGCCCGGCGTGGAATAAAAGGCGATCATAAAGATCCAGAGAAAGACGACGGAGATTTCATAGGGGCGAGCCTGGCCGAGCCGAGTGTGCGTGTTGTCGATCGCGTGACCGACAAGCAAGTCGGTAACGCCATCAGAAAATCGAATAATCAGCATCAGGATGCCGACGATGCCGACATTGAGGCCGAGTACGTCGGTGCAATAAAAGGTGGCATATCCGATGACAATCGCGCTGAGAGACATGACGATTCCGTTGGTTGACCAAAGGGGATAAAACCATACCGGCAGCTTCGCTCTTGCTCCGGCGGGGACGCGCTCTTTCGTACGCTCTTTCATGTTCTGTATCCTCCCAAGTTGTTTTGTGGGGTGGGCAAAAAACTGCCCCTCTGATGTTAATGTATCAGCGGGGCAAGTTTGCTGTATATCAAAAATGTTGTTTATTCGCTATATTTGTTAGTTCTTTTTCAAATGCTTTTTTATGAGACCTTATTTGCCCAGGATATCACCCAGATGCTGACGAATAAACGGTGTCCACCATCTAAGATAGCCTGCCCTTGTCGGGTGGATCGGGTCCCACATATACAGGGCGTAGTCGCTTTCACTGATATCGTTGAACGATTCATCACCGTACATATCGATGATATCGATTCCCCACTTGTCCTGAAGATCGTACAGACGATCCACCATAGCTGCGTATGCATCGTTTTCATAGTAGGAACCTGTATAAAAGACTACCGGACATCCCCAGGTTTTCTGACTGTAGCTGATGATATATTCCATCGCACCGGTGACGGTGTGAACATCGAAGGTCTCCAAGTCTCGGTCGGCGCTCACTTCGCCCAAAGGTTTGTTCTGAGAGGCATCATTGGTGGAAAGCTGAACAACAACCGCGTCATACACAGTTTTTTGATCTATAGCCTTGAGCCGTTTGATATAACTGCCGGCATTCAGACTGCTGCCAAGAGAATAGAACGACCATTCATCTACCAGTGTCGTTCCGCTAACAGCATCTTTTGTCGTCTGGACGCCGTCCTGCTTTGCAAGATAGTCCACAAAAGAGACTTTCTGTGAGGCCGCACCATAGGTGACGCTGCTTCCACGAAACAAATCTCTTTTTCCTCGCAGCGGACTTT
>JAFUHB010000190.1 GCA_017469085.1 Clostridia bacterium | reverse complement strand
TGCGCCGACATATGGTTAAACGCCCGGGCCACGTCCCCGATCTCGCCGGGCATCCCCTCGTCCAGGCGAACGACCTTGCCCTGCTCCACCTCGCGGGCGGCAGTCTTGAGCCGCCGCATCGGGCGGTCGGCGACGTGGCTGAGCAGCAGCGTCAGCGCCGCGAACAGCACCAGGCTCAAAAGCAGCCAGGTGATCAGCCGGCCCCGGTAGTTGGTCAGCGTGCCGCTGAACACGCGCATGGGCTTGCCGGCCAGCACGAAGCCGCTCTCCGTCCTACGCCCGCCGATCAGGGCGAGGCCGCCCGTATCGTGCACCGACAGGCTGAGCGCCGCCCCATCCCGCAGCCGGGATACGTAGCGGCGCAGGCGGTTGACGCCGAAATAGGGCACGCCCACATCGCTGAAGGCGATCACCTTGCCGTCCGCGTCCAGCAGCATCACAAAAATGCCGCCCGGATTCAGCTCCGGATTGAGGGCCTTTCGCAGCTCTTCCTGGGAGATCCGTCCCTCGGCGTAATCGGCAAGGCGCTCCTCGCCCAGCGCGATCGCCCGTTCGACCTCCAGACGGTCGCCGTTGGTGAACACGCTGCGGGACAGCGTGCTGCTGACCTGGTATACTACCGCCGCGGCCACCGCCAGCAGCAAAAGAAGACCCAGGCAAAACTGGGTCAGGTAAGGCAGATTCCTGAGCTTACGCATCCGCGGTGTCCGCTTTATAGCCGACGCCGTACACCGATTTCAGCACGATCCCGGCGTTTTCGGGCAGCTTCTTGCGGATGCGCTTGATCGAGGTGTCCACCACGCGGGGATCGCCGTCAAAATCAAAGCCCCAGATATTGTCCAGCAATTGCTCCCGGGTGAACACCTGGCGCGGATGGCTGGCCATCAGGTGGATGATCTCGACCTCCTTGGGGCTCAAGATCACCGGCTCGCCGTTCACCCGGACCTCGTAGCATTTCAGGTCCACCGTCAGGTTGCCCAGCGTCAGCAGGCCGTCCTCCGGGGAGGCCTCCATGCGGTTGAGCCGCCGGAAAATCACCGCGATGCGGCTGACCACCTCGCGCGGGCTGAAGGGCTTGACGATGTAGTCGTCCGCGCCGAGCGCGAAGCCCAGCAGCTTATCGACCTCCTCGCCCTTGGCCGTCAGGATGATGATGGGCGTCATGCTGACCGCGCGGATATCGGCGCACACCTGCGTGCCCGATCGCCCGGGCATCATGATGTCCAGAATGACCAGGTCGGGCCGCATCCGCTCGAACGCGTCCATGACCTCGTCCCCCCGGAACACCGAGAATACTTCGTAGCCCTCCCGCGTCAGATAGATCCGTAGGCTCTCGTGGATCCCGGTCTCATCATCCGCGATCATGATCAATTTTTTCTTCGCCATATCCAAAGCCCTCTTTCCCGAAGCGAAAACATCGATACGCCCCTATTATAGCGCCCAGCTCCCGTCCCCCGCAACCCGCGCCATCATTGAGACACAGTTGAGGGGCCGTCATAGCGCCCGCCGCAGCTTTCCCGGGCGATATAGCGGACCGGGATCACCGTTTCCCGCTCTTCAGGCACGCCGGTCAGATAATGCAGCGCCTTTTGAAAGGCGGCTGCGCCCATCTCCTCGAGCGGCACCCGGATCACGGACAGGGAGGGCGTCACATATTCCGCCATATCCGCGTCATAGCTTCCCAGGGAGATCAGCCGGACATCCTCCGGCACGCGCAGCCCGCAATGCTGAAAGCCCTTCAGGGAGCCCAGTGCCAGCACGTCGGAAAGAAAAAACACGCTGTCCGGGTGGTTGGGCATCGCGGCGATCCGCTCCGCCGCCTCAAAGCCGCCCTGCATGGTATGCTCCACCTCAAGCCGGCGCACGCTCATTCCCCTTTCGAGCGCGCACCGGATGAACGCCTGCTCACAGGTATCTGCGCCGCTGAAGCGGGCGGAGGGCACGCAGAGCACGGTCTGCTGACCTCCGCATTGATCAAAAATGTCCACCGGCATCTGCCCGGCCACGTTGTAATCCACATGCACGCAGGGCAGCACGGCAGACTCGCGGGAATGAAGCACCACCGGCACCGGCAGCATCGTTTTTTCGAGCGCCTCCATATCCTGCGGCGTCGCGTTGCAGACGATCGCCGCGTGACACAGCGACAGCCTGGACAGGTTATCCCGCAACCTCCCCCGCTGATAGGGATGGATCATGATCTCGCACTTGGTCTCGCAGCTGTCCAGCACGGTCTGCACGCCACGCAAAAACTGCAGTGTTGGGGCGCGGAACTCACCCGCCCAAAAAGACGCCCAGAAAATGGAAATCATCAGGCCGTCCGTCTGCGGCGCGCGCAGACGCCGGGCGGACACATTGGGCTGATAACCCAGCTGCTGGGCCGCCCGCATCACCTTTTCCGCCGTTTGGGGCAGGATCTTGCGTTTCTCCGCCTCCCCGCGAAGCACGATCGACGCCGTGGACACCGACACGCCCGCCGCCAGCGCAACCTCCTTGATTGTTGCCAATTGCTTCACCTCATGCCTGTATTTTCCGATCAATATGATTATAAGCTGTTTTATCCCGTTTGACAAGAGTGGCCGATATTCCGCTAGTAGAACGAAATAAAAATCAGAAAAACACGAATTGGCAGTTGACATCCTGTTAGTTTCATGATATACAGTAGAACGTAATAGTTGCCTCTTTTACAATCGAGACGGAGGAGTATCATGTCTACTCAGCGTTCCGACGCGGCCCGGATCCGGCGCAAATACTACTGGGGCAAATATCGTAAAAATGACCTTGTGACGGCGTTTCTTTTCCTGCTGCCCGCCTTTGCCGTCTTTTTTGTTTTTAAGTATTACCCCCTGCTGGACAGTCTGCGCATCAGCTTCACCTCCTGGAATTTTTTCTCTGCCCCCAAACCCGTTGGGCTTCAGAATTATGTGAAACTGCTCAACAGCAAGACCTTCTGGAAAATCCTCGGAAATACGTTCTACTATACCTTCTGGAGCACGCTGCTCTCGCTCCTGCTGGGACTGCTGCTGGCGCTGTGCCTGTTCCGGAAAACCGGCAGACGCGGCAACGCCCTGAAAACGCTGTTCTTCATTCCCAACATCACGACAGCCTCCGCCGTCGCCATTTTGTGGCTGTGGCTGTTCAATTCAGCCAACGGCCTCTCGGAGATCATCTTCGGCGCCTTCGGCAAGACCAGCCCGGCCTGGCTGCTGGACAAAAACCTGGCCATCTGGACCGTCATTTCCCTGGGCGTATGGCGGGCGATGGGCTATGTGATGACCATCTACCTGAGCGGCCTCAGCCAGATCGACGGCACGGTATATGAGGCGGCCCGCATCGACGGGGCAAGCGAGGCCCAGCAGGCGCTTTATATCACGCTGCCGCTGCTTCGGCCCACGACGCTGTTCCTGCTGACCACCAACCTGATTTCCGCCATGCAGGTATTCGACGTTGTACAGGTCATGACCGAGGGCGGCCCGTCCAACGCCACCAACGTAATGAACCTGTATATCTATCAAGAGGCCTTCATTCGGGAAAGAGCCGGCTCCGCCGCGGCGCTGTCCATCACGCTGTTCCTGCTGCTGCTGGTCCTGACGGTGATCCAGCGGCGTCTGACCGGGGAGGAGGCGCGAAGCAATGCATAAGAGCTCGTCTATCCGGCGTTCTGTGGGAGACCGTGCTGTCGGTATAATCCGGACGCTGTTTCTGATCATCATGGGCGTCATCGTAGTCGTTCCCTTTTTGTGGATGCTGCTCACCAGCCTGATGCCCGACTCCAAGTCTCTGCTGGTGCGCCCCTTCCGCCTGCCCTGGCCTCCGGCCTTCCAAAACTACGCCGAGGTATTTCGCTCGCAGCCATTTGGAACCTATTTTTTCAACAGCATCGTCACCTCGATATCCGCCACGGTCCTTTCGGTGATGACCGTGGTCTTGGCGGGCTATGCGTTCGTATTCCTGGAATTCCCATTCAAACGCTTTCTGTTTCTTCTTGTGCTGGGCGTGCTCATGATGCCCTCCACGGTCGCCATTGTATCCCTGTATGTGACGATGAGCAACTTTCATTGGCTGGACACCTATTGGGCGCTGATCATCCCCTTCGCGGCGGACGCCTACGGCGTATATCTGATCCGGCAAAACTTTACCTCCATCCCGCGCGACTTTGTTGAAAGCGCGAAGATCGACGGAGCCGGGCATCTGCGCATCCTGTTTCAGATACTATTCCACCTGGCCAAGCCGAGCATCATCGCTTATACCATCATGGCGTTCAAATGGCGCTGGAACGATTATTTCTGGGTGCTGATGATGACCTCCTCCCGGGAAATGCGCACGCTGCCCGTCGGCCTGGTCATGATGCGCAATGAGGACGGCGGCACGCAATGGCAGCTGATCATGGCGGCCACCGCGGTAGTGCTGCTGCCGATGATCCTGTTCTACCTTTTCATGCAGCGTGGCTTCAACGACCAGTATATGGTCGGAGGCGTCAAGGGTTAAGCTTTCCGCAGCAATGCGGTGAGTATAAAGACTTAAGGAGGGTACCCCGTATGAAAAAAGTCCTGTCCCTGCTGCTGACGCTCATGCTGCTCATGGGCCTGGCAACGACTGCCGCCGCGGAAGCGACGGAGCTGACCATCTGGTCTCCCCTGACCGGCGCGAAGGCTGACACCTTTGATAAGCTGATCACTGCCTTTAACGAAAGCCAGAGCGACGTCCATGTGACCCATGTGTCTCAGGGCAGCTATTCTATCCTGCGCCAGAAGATGGCCGGCGCGTTCAACGCCGGCAACATGCCCCAGATGCTGGTGTGCGACTATATCGACGTGCCGCTGTTCGCTCAGCGCGGCATGCTGGTCGACATGACTGAGGTGCTGGATCAGACGACGCTGGACGACTTCTTCTCCGGCATGATGGTGGACCTGACCATCAACGGCACCGTGTACGCCGTCCCCTATAACCGCACCACTCAGGGCTTTATCGTGAATAAGGACCTGCTCAAGGAAGCCGGGATCGACCGGGTAGCCGCCAGCTGGGAAGAGTATTACGAGGACGCGAAAAAGTTCAAGGACGCCATGGGCGAGGGCTATTATTATGGCTTCGCGTATTTCAACCAGTACATCTACGATGCTATCGCCGCCTCCTTCGGCGTGAAAATGCTGGATGAAAACGGCAACGTCAATCTGATCAACGAGGACATGAAGGAAATGTTCTCCTTCTTCCAGAAAATGTATGAAGAGGACCTGCTGGTCATGGTGCCGACGCTGTCCGGATCCTTTGCCGAGCAGTTCTCCCCCTTCCTGGAAAAGAAGGTTGCCACGGTATTCCAGTCCTCCTCCTTCGTTTCTTCTGCCCGCACCATTCTGGACTGCGATTGGGGCTTTGAGTATATGCCCTCCGGCAAGGCCGGCTATGCAGTGACCATCGGCGGCACCAACGTGGCCGTCAGCAGCACGGCCAATGAGGCCGAGCGCAAGGCTGCCCAGGCCTTCCTTGAGTACCTGAATGCGCCTGAAAGCGGCGCGACCGTTTTCATGGAAGCGTCCCAGCTGCCCGTGCGCAAGGCTACGCTTGAGCTGGACAGCGTCAAGGACTTCTGCGCGGAGAATCCCTGGACCGAGAATCTGCTGGCTCAGATCGATCACGCGGTCGTCGCCAACCCCATCACCAAGAACATCGGCGATGTTTACAGCCTGACCAACGACATGATCGTTCGCATCATCTACAATGGCGAAGATATGGACGAGGTGCTTGGCGAATTCACCGAAACCTTCCAGGAAACCATCGATTCCGCCCGCGAGAACGACGAGTACGTTGAATAACTGAATCGTCTATAGCGTCCATGGATATCGCCGGGGAAGGGATAAGCGCAAATCCCCCTTCCCCGGTCTTTGAGGAAATCATGATCACTACGCTGCTTCAGCAGAATATCTCACTGTTTTCCGGAAAAGCCGGACCGTCCCAGGCGGCGTGCTTCTGGATGGGCTCCTTTCAGGTGAAAGAGGGCTGCATTGGCCTGACGCTCACCGCACGTTTTGATTGCGGGCAGGCGGCCCAGCTTCCCTTCTGCCTTTTCGACCCAGAGGGAAAAGCCCGGCTGATGAAGGCCGGGCAAACCGTCACCAACGAGACTGTCATTTACAAGGTCGGGGAGACGGAAAGCAGTTCCGGATGCCTCAGCGGACCGATGCCCGCCGGGGTCTGGAAAATGCTGATCTATAAGCGCAGGATGAAACAGGATGCCCGACTGACGCTGACCGTTCTGGCTGAATACGGCCAGCCGATCCGCCGGGCTGAAAAGCCGATCGACTTTGATACGCGCTGTCTGGAAAAGGGCTCACGCTGGTATCAGGGCGAGCTGCACACCCATTCCCAGGAGAGCACCGGACAAACCCCTGTCGCTGATGTCATCGCCGCCGCCAGGGCCTGCGGCCTGGATTATTTGGCGCTGACTGATCATTTCACCGCCGCGCATTGGCCTGTCCTTGACCGGCAATACGACGGGCAAAAGCCTTTGCTGCTCCGATCCATGGAGGTTTCCGGGGATCGTGGGCATATGAATCTGCATGGCCTCTCCTCCTGGATGCTGCCGCTGGTGGATGACAACCGGGAGATCACCGAATTCCTCGGCCTTACCGAGCGCCCGACCATGCAGCGCCTTGCCGAACACACCCACGCGCAGGGGGGCCTCGTCTGCATCAATCATCCGCTGAGCGGCGAGGTGGGCTGGCGGTATCCGGAATTCGATTTACGGCAAGCCGATCTCGTTGAAATCTGGTGCATGGCGGAGCGTGACGCGACGCTTGCCTACCCCGCCTTCTATGATATGCTGCTCGCAAAGGGGCTGCGCCTGACCGCCGTCGGCTCTAGCGACAGCCACCATCCCACCAAGCCCGGGCCGTGGCAATTGGGACAAGTGCGCACCTTTATTTATGCCGAAGCGCTTTCTCAACAGGCTTTGCTGGATGGGCTGAAGGCCGGTCACGCCTATATTTCCGTTTCCGGCTGTGAGATGGAGATGACCGCGGCTTGCGGGGACACAAGCGTCATGATGGGAGACGAGCTGGCCGTGCCGGAAAACGGAGCCGCCGCACTGACCGTCACCCTGAACCGTCATCCCAAAGGCAACCTGTACCTCTATCGGGACGGGCTGCTGGAGCATTGCCAATATATCAGCGATGAATCTCCGATCACTCTTACGTTCCCCGTTCGCCCCGCCCCACCCGGCAGCGTCGGATACCTGCGGGCGGAATTTTATGAGATCGAAGGAGAACGGCCCTATTACGGCTATTCCTGGCGCAGCTGGCAAACGCTTCGGCTGTTATCCAACCCGATCTACCTGCGCTTTGTTGAAGGAGGAAGAGCATGAGAAAAAAAATCACCGTCTTTTGCGGCTCCGCTGAAGGGCGGGATCCCGTCTTTGCGGAGGCAGCCAGGCAGCTGGGACGGCTGCTGGCCGATCAGGGGCGGGAATTGATCTATGGCGCTGGCAGCCGGGGCCTGATGGGCGCAGTCGCCAAGGAGGCGCTGGCCGGTGGCGCTCGTGTGACCGGCGTCAATCTGACCCGCTTTCAATACAAGCCCCTGGGCCTGGCCGTGCAGGAGAACATCATGACCGCCACCATTCAGGAGCGCAAGCGCAAGCTGATCGAGTTGGGAGACGCCTGTATTGCGCTGCCTGGAGGAGTCGGCACGCTGGATGAGCTGTTTGAAGCGCTGTGCATGCTCCAGCTCGGACTGACGGATCGCCCCCTCGGCATCCTGAACACCGCTGGCTTTTACGACCCGCTTCTCAAGCTCTTTGAGGATATGCAAGCCCAAGGCTTCCTGAAAGAAAAATATGTGCCCCTGATCATCGCGCGGGATACACCCGAGGCGCTGCTGACTGCCCTGGACGAAGCGGAGACTCCCCCGCTGTATCAGCCGCCCAAGGATCAGGACGAGCTTCTGTTTTATAATGAATGGGATCCCTGGGGAGAGCTTTGTAATTATTATGTCCGGGATATGACGGTGGACGGCGTCGTATGGAAGAGCGTCGAGCACTATTATCAGGCCCAAAAGACGCTGGACCCCGCCTATCGGCAAAAAATTCACGACGCAGCCACCTGCGCAGAGGCCAAAGCGCTCGGCAACAGCCCCGACTGTGTATATCGCCCGGACTGGGACACCTGGAAGCTGATGGCAATGCGGAAGGCGCTGTTTCATAAATTTACCCAGCATCAGGACCTCAAGGCGCTGCTCCTATCCACTGGAAACAAGACACTGCATGAAAATTCCATGGAGGACTACTATTGGGGCATCGGGGAAAAGCGCACAGGCCTGAGCATGCTGGGCAAGGAGCTCATGGCGCTGCGCGACGAGCTGCGCACACTGGAAGCATAAGCAACCAAAGGGATCGGGCGAGAGGCATTTCAAGTTTCCTCGCCCGATCCCTTGATTTTGGAGGCATTATCGGTATTCACACCCCGCCAGGTGGTCGTTCACGATGCCGATGGCCTGGAGGAAGGAATAGGTGATCACGGGGCCGACGAAGCGCATCCCCCGTTTTTTCATATCGGCGGACATTCTTTTTGATACGTCCGAAACGGTCGGGACGTCGGCCGGGGTCTGCCAATGCCCGTCGATGGGCTCTCCGTTCACAAAGGCCCAGAGATAGCGGTCAAAGGAGCCGAACTCCGCGCGGATCGCCTGTACGACCCGCGCGTTCTGCCGGACGCCGAAGATTTTGCCCCGATTGCGGATCAGGCCCGGATCGGTCATCAGGGCCTCCAGCTCCTCGTCCGTCATCGCGGCGCAAGCGTCGATATCAAAGCCGTGAAAGGCCGCCTGATAGGCCGAGCGCTTATGCAGGATCGTGCGCCAGGAAAGCCCGACGCTGGCCCCCTCCAGGCACAGCATTTCAAACTGGAAGCGGTCGTCATGGCTGACATGGCACCATTCATGGTCATGATAGGCCTCCAGGAGCGGATCCCCCTCGTACCAGCCGCGGCACTCGTTCATACTTTCCTCCCGGATTCGCTGAGAAGCGTATTATTGGATCGTTCCCGCGCCGATCATGCTGCTCAGGAAACGGATCCCCTTCATATAGCCGGTGTTGGCGCCCTCCGGCTTATTGATCATATCGCCCATAAAGACCACGGCGATGGTATTGCCGCCGTCCAGATTCAGCGCCTCGGTGCAGCCCAGGTCTTGCATGCGCTGCGCCAGCCAGATCGGGCGGATGCCCAGGCTTTCGGTCTGGCGGCCCAGGACGCTCAGGATGATGTAATGGTTGGGCTCCACCATGCCGATCGCGCTGCGCGGGTAGATATCGACATAGTATTTCGCGCTTTCCAGCAGGCGATCGTCGATCTCCCCGTCCCGCAGCAGGATGGGCCCGAACGCCCAGGTATCGGTCACGCCCATATCCAGATATTCCTGGGCGGTATATTCCTGGCTGTCGAACGTCTTGAGCGTCCCGTCCTCAAACAGGGCGATCACGTCCATATTGGGCAGCGTATGCGTGCCCGACTTTTTCGTCTTGTTATAGACGATCTGCCTTTCCCGGACGATGATCCCGGCCTTCTGGGTCTCATGATAATAGCGATAGCCGTAAAAATCGTCGCTGACGGCCAGAACGGCTTGATAGTCCTTGGCGATCTCCCGGGGATCCCGGTTGACCAGCTTGCGGAATTTGGGATCCATCAGGGAACGCAGGCGTTCCTCCCCGCGCAGCCAAATCTCCGACTCGAACCAGGTCAGCGGCGTGATCCCCTCATACATCCGGCGAATCTCGATGTGCGCGTCATGGCTGATGTAACACCAGAAGCCGTTCTCGCGGCTGGCGTATACATAGGGCTCCTGATCAGCCGACGGCAGAAAGCCCTCGTCGTCCGTCACCGGAAAATCGTTGGGCAGCACCGGCCAGACGAAGTTTTCGTAATTATCCTCCGTCATCTTCGCCGGGCGGAAGGCGGTGCGCGCGTCCTCGGCAAACAGCGCCTCCCAGGTCGCCTCGTCCGTATCCCCGGTCACCGCAAGGCCGTTGATCAACTGGAATTCGCGCACATGCTGAGCCGTTACGTCGTTATAATCGTTGGAAAATTTCTTGCTGGAAAAATAGCCAAGCTCATACAGCCGCGTTTTGAGGGCCGTCACCTGCTCCCCCGCGTCTCCCGGCCCCAGCGTATCGGCCCGGACGGGCAGCCCGCAGGCCAGGATGAGCGCCGCCAAACAAACGGCCGTCAGCCGTAGCTTCAATCGATTCATGCACAATATCCTTTTTGATTGTATTTTACCGAAAAATCAGCGCATCCCCTTATCATAGGGCACGCCTTCCGCCTTCGGCGCGCGGGAGGATTTGGAGGTAAAGGCCAGCACGACCAGCGTGATCAGGTAAGGCAGCATCTGATACACGTAGGAGTTGATGTTCAGCTCGTTCAGGAAATAGCGCCCGTCCCCGTTCAGGTCCAGGATGTTGTAGGAGGCGGCCACGCACTTGAACAGGCCGAACAGCAGCGCGCCGCCCGCAATGGTCAGGGGCTTCCAGTTGCCGAAGATCATGACCGCCAGCGCCAGGAAGCCGAAGCCCGCCACGTCGCCGTTGGCCGAGCCGTTGGCGGTGGTCAGGGCGAACACAAAGCCGCCCATGCCGGCCAGCGCGCCCGAAATCGTGGTGCCCGCGTAGCGCATCTTAACCACGTTGATGCCCAGGGAGTCCGCCGCCTGCGGGTTCTCGCCGCAGGCCCTAAGACGAAGGCCAAAGCGCGTCGTATACAGCAAAACGGACAGCACTGCGAAAATCAGGATGCAAACATACGTGGCCAGATACGTCTTGTTCAGGAAGGTTTCGGCGAAAAAGCCCGCGTTGCCCAGCTTCGGATAGCCGAACATGGTTTTTTTCAGCATGAACCAGCTGGGCGCGTCGCCCTCCATCTTGAGGTTGCTCTGGTTGGCGATGATGCGGATGAAGAACAGCACCAGCGCCGGGGCCAGCAGATTGAGGGCGGTACCGCCGATGGTCTGATCGGCCTTGAGGTTGATGGCCGCAAAGGCCAGCAGCAGCGAAAACACCGCCCCCATAACCGCGCTGACCAGCATCGTCAGCAGCATATACAGCTGAAGCGTCAGGTAATCCTTGGCCTTGTACGCCGCCTCGAACACCGTGCCCGACTGCGTCTGATAAATGAACAGCACGCCGATGAAGGCGCCGAAGATCATAATGCCCTCGAGCGCCAGGTTGATAATGCCGCTGCGCTCGGCGAACACGCCGGTCAGGGCGACGATCATCAGCGGGACCGCGTAAATCAGGGTCTGTTGGATCAGGTAGCTCATTTGCCCGCCCCCTTCCTTTTGTTGCCCCGCAGGCTGTTGCCCAGCGAGCTCAGCGCGCGGCTGACGCCGTCGTCATGCTTGACCAGGAAATTGCGGATCACCAGCGAAAACGCCGACAGATATACGATCACCGAAATGATGATGTTGGTCAGGTATTCGTTGTAGCCGGTCAAGTTTTTGAGCTGCTGGCCGGAGATATCCAGCATGGCCATGAACATGCCGGTAAAGATCACGGCGATCGGGCTGTTGGAGGCCAGCAGCGCCACCGGGATGCCGTTGAAGCCCACGCCCGGCAGGCTCTGGTAGGTGGACCAGTAGAACTCCGTATTGCCGGACAGGCCGTACAGCGCCCCCGCCGCCCCGGCCATGGCCCCGGCGATGACCATGGACAGTACGATGCTTCGCTTATCCACGATACCGGCGTAACGCGCGGCGTAGCGGTTGGAGCCGGTCGCGCGGAGCTCAAAGCCAAATACCGTGCGGTTCAAAAGCACGCTGATCAGGATCGCCAGCAGGATGGCGATCAGGATGCCGCCGTTGACCTGCGAATCGCTGAAGATCTTGTCCAGCCCCAGCTTGGCGGTCGCCACGTTATTCACGGAGGTCTTGTAGATATAGGCGGACTTGGTATTTTCGGTCAGGTTGCGCAAATTGCTGCCCGAGAAGATCAGCGTCACCAGATTGGCCGCGATCCAGTTGGTCATGATGCAGGCGATGACCTCGTTGATATTCAGGAACGCCTTGAGCGCGCCCGAGATCGCTCCCCACAGGCCGCCGGCCAGCATCCCGCCCAGGAAGGCCAGGAACCAGATGATCACCGGAGAAACCTGGGACGACGGGATGGAAAGGCTGATCAACAGCGCTACGCAAATCCCCATCAGGTATTGCCCCGGCGCGCCGATGTTGAAAAGCCCCGTCCGGAAGGCCACGGCCACCGCCAGGCCCGTCAGGATGAGCGGCGTCGAGCGGAACAGCATGTTGCCGAAGGTATTCGGATTAAAGCCGAAGGTAAGCACCCCGGTGGCCATGTCCCTTCCCGTGGAAAACAGGCCGCCAAACACCAGCCGGATGCCCTCCCAGGCCCCGGACAGCCCGATATTCTTCGTCGTCAGCCCCACGATCAGGATCAGCAGGCTGCCCGTCACCAGGCCGATAAGGATGGAAATCAGGCTCGCCCCCACCGTGCGGCGGCGCTCCAGGCGGGAATAGGATTTTTCGTTCATTTCAGCCATTTGCCTTCGCCTCCTGCTTCCTCGCGCCGGCCATGTACAGGCCCAGCTCCTCGACGGTGACGGCCTTGGGGTCAAACTCTCCCACGATCTCCCCGGAGTGGATCACCAGGATTCGGTCGGACAGGTTCATGACCTCCTCCAGCTCCAGGGATACCAGCAGGATCGCCTTGCCCTGATCCCGCTGGGCGACCAGCTGCCCGTGGATGTATTCGATCGCGCCCACGTCCAGCCCTCGGGTGGGCTGCACGGCCACCACCAAGGGGAGGTCGCGGTCCAGTTCGCGGGCCACGATGGCCTTCTGCTGGTTGCCGCCCGACATGCTACGGGCCCTGGTGATCGGCCCCTGGCCGGAGCGCACGTCGTATTGCCGGATCAATTGCTCGGCGTAAGACCGCACCTCGTCAAAGCGGATGAAGCCGTTCTGCTGGAAGCGCGGCTCATAATAGCGCTGAAGCGCCAGATTCTGCTCCAGGGAAAAATCAAGCACCAGGCCGTGCTTATGCCGGTCCTCGGGGATATGGCTCATGCCGGCCTTGCTGCGCTTGCGGATGGGGGCGGCCGTGATCTCCTGGCCGCACAGCGTCACCGTCCCGGCGTCCGCCCTTTCCAGGCCTGTCAGGGCATGCACCAGCTCCGTCTGTCCATTGCCGTCGATACCGGCAATGCAGACGATCTCGCCCTCCCGCACGGTGAAGCTGACGTCCTTGACCGCCTCCCGGTGATACAGCTTGGACATCACGCTCAGGTGGCTGACCTCCAGCACCGGCTTGCCCGGACGGGCTTCCTCCTTCTGCACCACCAGCTGCACCGGCCGGCCGACCATCATGCGGCTGAGCTCCTCCTTGGTCGTTTCCGCGGTGTTGACCGTGCCGACGTAGCGTCCCTTTTGCAGCACCGTCACCCGGTCGGACACCTCCATGATCTCGTTCAGCTTATGGGAAATGAACAGGATCGACTTGCCCTCGCGGGTGAAATTCCGCATGATCTGCATCAGCTCGGTGATTTCCTGCGGGGTCAGGACGGCCGTCGGCTCGTCGAAAATCAGCACCTCGTTATCCCGGTACAGCATCTTGAGGATCTCTACGCGCTGCTGCATCCCGACCGAGATATCCTCGACCTTGGCGTCCAGATCAACGTTGAGCCCATATTTTTCGGACAGCGCCCGCACCTTGCGGCGGGCCTCCTTTTTCTGCACGAAGCCCAGCTTCACATCCTCCGCGCCCAGGATGATGTTGTCCAGCACCGTGAAAACGTCGATCAGCTTAAAGTGCTGGTGCACCATGCCAATGTGTAGCGCGGTCGCGTCGTTGGGGTCGCTGATGCGCACCTCCTTGCCGTCCTTTTTGATCACGCCCTCGTCGGGCTGATAAAGGCCGAACAGGATGCTCATCAGCGTCGATTTGCCCGCGCCGTTTTCTCCCAGCAGGGCATGAATTTCCCCCCGGCGCAATTGCAGGGTGATATCGTCGTTCGCCTTGATGCCGGGAAAGGATTTGCTGATATGCAGCATCTCGATTACATAGTCTTCCAACGCACACCGCTCCTTTTTCTGATCCATCGGAAAAAGCGTCTTTATTTATTATACAGGAACGAAAAGAAAATGGCAAACAAAAATGACTGGTCGTAAACGCTTTTTACCAACTTTTCTGTACAAATTCTCCCCATCCGGATTGATCGTTCGGGAAACGCCTTTTACGATATATTTTCATGATATTGTTACGATTTCATATCGAACAAATCTCCACTTCGTATCAAATATACATAATTAAATTACATTTTATTACCACTTTTATTAAACAATTATGTCATATATGATATAATTATCTCCACTTTCTTTCCGATTCTTCATTTTCTTTCTCTCTTGCCAAACGGCATGATTTCCATATATACTGAAATATCATATGTCTCGGGAGGATGGAGGAACTGATGGAAGCCGAGCGGCTGGCGGTATTCGATTTTGACGGCACCCTGATCCGGGGGGACAGCATCGTCCGCTACCTGCTGTCGGGGATCCGGGCGCGGCTTGTCCGACCCGGCGAAGCGCTGCGCGCCGCCGTCGCCGCCCTGAAGCTGCATTTGGGATTCATCAGCGCCGAGCGCGCCAAGCAGCAGGCCCTCTCCTTTACCCGCCGCATGAGCCCCAAGGAGCGGGAGGCCTTTGACCGCGCCTTCGCGGCCTCCCTGCTCAAGCGGCTCCGCCCGGCGGGAGCCGCGGCGCTGAAGCAGGCGTGGGAGGAAGGGCTCACCGTGCTGCTGGTCAGCGCTTCTACCGAGAATTATATGCGTTTCGTGGCCAGGGGCCTGCCGGTCAATCAGCTTCTGTGTACAAAGATCACCCCAGACGGCCAGGTGCAGACCAACTGCCGGGGCGAGGAAAAGCTACGCCGGATCGACGCCTGGCTCGCCCAGGAAAACCGGTCCGCCGATTGGGCCGCTTCCCGCGCCTACGGCGATTCCAAGGGGGATTTCCTGCTCCTGAACCGCGTCGGGCACCCCTATCTGGTCAACCCTCGTGCCCAGACGCGGCGCGCCGCGCAGGGACGGTACACCCTCCTCCGCTGGCAGGAGCCACGGAAATAAGCGCCCTCGTCAGAAAGGATATCATGCGAACTGAAGCCCTCATGATCCAGACCCTCTGCGTCCCCTGCGCCTGCCGGTGCCGCTATTGCCTGCTGTCCTGGGATGGCAGGCCCGTCGGCGTCCCCTGGGAAAGGAGCTGCCGCCTGGCCGAGCGCCTGATCCCGGAGGCCCGCCAGGCCAGGCCGGGGCTCAACGTCAGCTTCTCCTTCGGTTATTCCATGGAGCATCCAGCGCTCCGGGAAGCGCTCCGCTTTCTGCGCCGGATCGGTAGCCCGCAGGCCGGTTTCCTGCAATGCGACGGCATGAGACAGCGCGATGAGGCGGAATGTGCCGCCCTGGCCTCCCTGCTTCGGGAGGAGGGCGTCCGGGCCGTCAACTTTACCTTTTACGGCCTCCCCGCCTATCACGACCGCTTCGCGGGGAGAGCGGGCGATTTTGCGTTGCTGCTCCGGATGCTTGAGGCAGCGGCAAACGCCGGGCTGGACACATCCGCCGGGATCCCCCTGAACGATGAAAATATCGATCAGGCAGACGAGCTGATCCGGATTTTGCAGCAGGCCGGCTGCGGACGGCTGTCCCTGTTCATTCCTCACGAGGAGGGCCGGGGCGCTTTCCTTGCTCCCCATCGGCTGCGGGAGGGCGACCTGGACCGCTTATTCCCGGAAAACCGGCCGCTGATCAACCGCGACCTCTACCGCGCCGAAGCCGCCTGGCTCCGGGAGCCGCCGCCCAAAGCCGAAAGACGCGCCCTTCTATTGTCCCTGACACCGAATGTGATCGACCGGTATGAAGTGTCATCCGCCGAGGACCTGATCCAAGAGCTCGAGCGCCTGGACGACGTTTACGAAAACGCGTTTCCTCCCTTTGAGGAGCTGGCCAAGCTGTACGGCGATCCTGACGGAGACCGGCTGTACCGCTTCCGCGACCTCCATCGCCGCTATCAGCGCCTTTTCGCCCAGGAACATCGGCTTCACCTGTATGACGTCACCGACGAACGGCAGTCCGGCAGCCGAAGATACTGATCCCCTCATCGCGTGCCGAACCGCCGTCATCCCACTCTCTTATGTCATCCTGAGCGATGCGCAGCGGAGTCGAAGGACCTCCGTGTCATCCTGAGCCGAAGCCCTGAACCAAAGCCCTGAGCATCGCGAAGGGTCTGCGAAGGGCAGCGTAGCGGAGTCGAAGTCCCTCGGCACGATCCAGATGGCAATAGAAAAGGCGCCTGATCTGTTCGATCGGACGCCTTTGGCGAGTATAAAGATATCACACTTCAAACGGCTTGTAAAGTAGCAATTATGTAGCGTTTATGTAGCAAACGCGTGTCAAATGTCGCATTTGCGTTTCAAATGTAGCGTTTGTGTCGCATTCGTGTTTCATTTGTCGCATTTGCGTGTCATTTTCCCGGAAATTTTTTTGATTTTTCACGGAAAGTCGGAGAAAAAACTCGTCTGTCATCTTGAGCGAAATGGAGCGAGAGCGGAGGTTTTAGTGCTTTTACAGCCTCCGTTAAATATTTTCAAAAAACGGCTCGCCGTCCTCTTTGCGCAGGATCCCGGCGTCGTCGAATTTGAGGTCGGTGGGCTTTGACTTCATATATTTGAGAATCTCGTCCATCCGGACGGACTCGGTAAAGCTCATCAGCGTAAAGGCCACGCCGTGCTTATGCGCGCGGCCCGTGCGGCCGATGCGATGCAGATAATATTCGTTCTCCTGGGGCAGGTCGTAGTTGATCACCGCCTCCACGTCGTCCACATCGATGCCGCGGGCGGCCACATCCGTGCAGACCAGGATGGGGAACTTGCCCTTCTTATACCGCATCATGATCTGGCTGCGCTTGCCCTGGGGCACATCGCCGTGCAGCTCCTCCGAATCGAAGCCGTTTTTTTGTAGGGTGGCGTTCAGCCGGTGCGCCATGAATTTGGTGTTGGTGAAGATCATGATCCGGCCGTACTCATCGGAATCCAGCAGATACAGCAGCCGGTCCAGCTTATCCTCCCGGGTCACGGGGATCACATACTGCGTGATCTGCGGCTTATCCTGCTTGGTGGCCCGCACGGTGACCTGGATGGGCTCGTGCTGATATTTCCAGGAAATGGTCATGACGTCCTGGCTGGTGGTGGCCGAGAACATCACAAACTGCCTGGTGGGCGGGATGCGGTCGATGATCCGGCAGACGTCCTTCACAAAGCCCATGTTCAGCATTTCGTCGGCCTCGTCCAGCACCAGCGTATGCACCCCGTCCAGGCGCACGCTGCCCCGCTCCAGGTGGTCGATCATGCGGCCCGGCGTGGCCACGATGATCTGCGGATGCTTTTTGAGCTGGTCCATCTGCCTGCCGATGGATTGGCCGCCGTACAGCACGGCGATCTTGACCTCGCGGATATAATAGGCCAGCTTTTCCAGTTCCTCCCCGATCTGCATCGCCAGCTCTCGGGTGGGCGCCAGCACAACCTCCTGGATGCGGGTTTCCTTTAAGTCCATATATTCGAGCATCGGGATGCCGAAGGCGCAGGTCTTGCCCGTGCCGGTGGGCGCGATGCCGATGATATCGTCTCCCCGCATCATCAGGGGGATGGTCTGCTTCTGGATGGACGTCGCCTCGTGGAAGCCCATCCGCGCCACGGCGCGCAGCACCTCGTCCGAGATATCCATATCCTCAAAGCCGGCCAATTGCTTGGGTGACTCCTGCTTTTTCCGGCGCGAAGGCTTCTTTACTGGCGCTTCTTCAGCCCCGCTCTGTTCGGGCCCAGTCTGGTTGGCGACGCCCGTCTCCTCTTTATGCTCCTGATCCTGTGTCACGACGTTTCCTCTCCGGCGGCGCCTGCCGCCCTGTTCCTACAGTCATTTGAAACGACGCTATTATAGCAGGCCGAAGGAGGGATGTCAAAAAACTTACGTTCCTATTTCGCCTGCGGCTCCATAGGAACTTGGCGGGGGAATTCTTCCCCCGCCACCACCACCCCCTAACGCCTTTTCCTCTCGGCCCTTCGGGCCGCCCGGGCGGAAAAGGCGCAAGGTGCAAATCGCTGGCGCGATTTGGTCCTCGCACCGCGCATGTCGTTGCTGCGGATTTTATGTCGAGGGTGTGCCCCCTCGACGCTCCCCTCCTTCGCTCTTGGATGCTTACTTTCCAACACTTTGAACAGCGGCACGTTTTATGAGCACTTAATCTTTTCAGATAAGCTTAAGTTCCTCCGCCAAGCGGCAGGCACCGCTCAGCGCGTCCCCCTTGGACAGATGAAGCTCGAGCCCCGGCGCTGCATCGGCCAGGCTGT
Organism: Clostridia bacterium; assembly: GCA_017469085.1. Lineage (GTDB taxonomy): Bacteria > Bacillota > Clostridia > Christensenellales > Aristaeellaceae > UBA4246. The sequence continues at coordinate 14,131 of JAFUHB010000190.1, read as the reverse complement.
CGATCAGGCGCTCCCGGAAGGGCTGATTGTTTTCCAGCACGCCGCCGGCCAACGCCATGCGACGCCGTGTTAAGGGCAGCTGCCACAGGACGCTCTGCGCCAGCGCCATCAGCTCCCGAACGGCCTGTTCCTCGATCGCCAAGGCCAATTCATCCCCGTTTTCGGCGTATTCCAGCACGGTCTGTGCGGCGGCCGCGATCTTCGCCTTTTGAAAATCCCGATGCATATAGGCCACAAAATCCTCGGGGGTCGAAAGGCCGAACACGCCGAGCAGCGCCGGCAGCAGCGCCGTGGGCAGGTCCCGGTTTTCCCGCGAGCGTAGGGCGCGCTGCACCCCCTGCCAGCCGATCCAAAGCGCGCTGCCTTCATCGCCCAGCATATAGCCCAGGCCGCCGGCGCGGGCGGTGTTCCCATCTTGGCTGCGGGCCAGCGCGATCGAGCCGGTGCCGCAGATCAGGCAGTAACCCTCGGTATCCTCCAGCGCGCCCACCAGCAGTGTCTCCGCGTCGTTGCACAGGTACATGCGGCAGGCGGGCAGCAGCTCCGCAAAAAACGCCTCAAACATCGCCTTTTCCCCCGCCCGGCTCAGGCCCGCCGAGCCCAGGCAGCCCGTCCGGAGGTTCTCGAGCGGCAGCCCGGCGGATAAAAGCAGGGCCCTGATATTTTCCTTGGCCTGCTCCTCGCCGACACCGTATATATTTGTCGAAGCGCCCAGGCGCTCCGCCAATACCCGGCCCGTTTGCCGGTCGAATATCCTCAGGCGCGACCTCGTGCCGCCCCCGTCAATGCCAAAGCTCCACACCGCGTCCATTGAGCCCGCCTCCTTCGCCCTTGTCGTAACAACAAGGATAGTTGAATCCGCGTTCCTTGTCAATAAAAAGCTCCGACAACTACAAAACGGCACGCTCAAGAAACGTGCCGTTAAGCGTTGTTCCGTTGATGGATCAGTTCTTTTTCAAATGCGTCTTATGCACCGTCACCGTGCCGACGCCTAAATTCTCGAGGCGATAGCGGCCCAGGTCAGCCGGCAGCACGATGATGTCCAGGCTATTCATGATATAGAACTTGCTCGGATCCTCTACGGAGGACACCTTGACTTTCTCGCCGTCCACCAGGGAGAGCACATGGAACAGGCCGTCGGTATCGTCCTCCATGGCACGTTCAAAAATCAGGTTGCGCAGGGAGAAGTACAATAGGTCGTGCTCGCCGACAACGATCTCCTTCCAGCCCTCGCCCTGGCGCACCAGGCCGCCGTGATTGACCACGTTTTCATAGACCCACTCGCGCGTGCGCTCGGGATGGATGACCTTGCTGGCCATTCCCAGATGGATGGGCCGGGGCAGGCCGGTCTGCGGGTCGATGCGCTGGTAATCGTACATTTTGTAGGTATAGGAGCCCACCGTCAGGCTGCCGATCTCCAGGATCACCTGGTTGCGGCCCGAGGCGTGAATGGTGCCCGCCGGGATCATCACCTGCGTGCCGGGAACGGAGGGAACGGCATGCACATACTTTTCGTAATCGATCTGCTCGGTGCTGTACTCCACGCGGCGGGCCTCCGCGAAGAATTTCTCGCAGCTGTCCTCCTCCTGGAAGCCCAGGTAGGTCTTGGCCCCCTGGCCGGTGATCACGATATAATAGCTCTCATCCTGACGGCCCAGTTCGCCGTGGTTGCTCGTCACATAATCGGCGTCCGGATGGCATTGGATGGACATATTGCCCGAGGAATGATAGGTGTCGTCGTAATTGAAGCGGATGGGGAAGTACCCGCCGAACGCCTCGAACGCCTGCTTGCCCAGCAGCTTTTCCCCCATCGTCTGGACGAAGGTGAAGAAGGGCGCTTCAAACTCGTAATCCGCCGTCTTGGCCACGATGGACACCTCCATCGGGATCATGTCGAACACCCAGGCGCAATTGCGCATTTCCTTGGGCAGATGGCGAAGCCGGTGCACATAATACCCGCCCCATACGCCCTCCAGATACACCGGACGGCAGCGGAAGGGCCGCTCGCAGAGCTCCCCGAACAGCGTCTTGAGCTCCCCGAAGGTCACCGTCTGCATCGAGCCTGGATCGTCCGCGGAGATATAGTAATCCAGGCTTCCCTGCTTGATCAGCTCCCACCGCAGGTCCATCGCCGTTTCAAAATCCACATAATAATTCCGCCGCATAGTCAGGGCATAAGGCAGGTCTTCCGCCGCGCCGATGTTGCGGAAGCGCCCGTTCTTGAACGCGAGCACCGCGGTGCGCGGCGTCACATCCATCCAAATGCGCACGGTGTATTTTTCCCGCAGTCCCTCGGCCAGCGCACCCAGGCCATAAACGAGCGTCCCCTTCCCGAGCCTGCCCTGCAGGGCCTCCACCTTTTCCCGCGCCTGCAAGCCGGGATAGCCCTCCATGTATCGCCGTCCATACAAAAGCACCGGGTCGATCGTCCGATCCTCCGGCAGGTACTCCTTCAGCATTTGGGTCAATACCTCGGGCTCCTTAAGCAGCCCGGCGGCATCCTCAAATACGACGTCGGAGCCGCCGTCCGGCAGGGCGCACTGCTGGCGCACTACGTTGACCAGCTCGTCCACCTCAGCGCCAGGGTAGGCGTCCAAACCGACGATCTCTCCCTGTTTCAGAAGGGCGGCGATCAGCTTGGCGGTGTTCTGCAGGCCCTTGACGGGCTTGACGCCCCGGCCCGTCACCTCATTGACGGTCTCGGGATCGGCATAGGGATAGGGATGGAACATGAAGCTCATAATTGTCTCTCCTCACTTTGCGTTCATTGAGCAGGTGCTTATTTTTTATACAGGATCATGACGGATTGCGCCGGGATCTCAGCGGGAATGTCGTCGCCCGAGGCCTCGGCGGTCGCCCAGGCGTTCCAGTCGCCCAACGCTTCCTTTAGGATGCCGATGGGCTGATCCGTCAGCTGGTCGTTCCACAGCACGGCGGCCAGACTGCCGTCCTCCGCCTGATAACGGCACGCCTTGACGAAAGGCTGATCATGCGCCAGTCCCTCGTCGCTCAGGAAACGGCCCTCCAGCAGGTATTTCCGCTGGGCGTTTCTCAGCTCCGCCGCCTGCTTGCTGTAGACCCGGTCCGCCGCGAATTCATCCCGCCCGATCGACGTCCGATCCGTCAGATATCGAAGCTCCATCTCAAACTTGAAGCCGTAGAATACGGCGTAGTTGGCAAAGCGCCTGCTCAGCACGGGAGCCGGATTGCGCACCGTGATCAGGGTTTCCGGGAAGGTATAGCGGAACAGCTCGGGCATCATCCGCACGCCCGCCTCCGGCATATCCCAATTGCAAGTGCCGGGGCCGGCCGCGTCGGTCCCCTGCGCGCCAGGGTAGCTGCCGATACCGTGCAGGCAGTCGATGAACTGGGAATGAACGTCCGTCACATGCTCGGTCATGTAGCCAAACTCGGGATGAGCGTCTACCTGGGCGCGGATCCGCTTATGCAGCGCGATCCGCCCCTGCGCGTGGCTTAAGGACGGCCTGTTCTGCAAATGGCCGTGCCGCTCGTCGTGGCAGGGATAGGGCGGCATGCCGCCGATCTGGTCGTACAGGACGCCGTCCGCGCCGAAGGAGTGGATCCAATCGGCCCGCTGCGCCATTAGCTCCTGCCATTCCGCGCAGGTAGGACAGACCGTGGCGAAGGGCTTTTTGCTCATCGCGCGCAGGAAATCGCTGGCGCAGTACTTATCGTAATACTCGTAATAAGGCGTTCCCCAGCGGCTCTTGCCCTCAAGGCGATGACCCGTTTCCCGGTAAAACCGGGTGCCCACATCCATCAGGTGGCCCTGGTAATACAGCGTCACATGGCCGCCCTTCGCCTGCACGGCCCGGATGCCCTCCGTCAGCTTTTCGGCGCCGCCCATGGTGGGGCTTACATCCAGATCGGGATAGTGATTGTCATGACCCGTATGATACCAGCCAAACAGGCCCAGCGTGTCAAAGCCCCAGTCTTGCGCATATTCATACAGCTGCGGGATGGTCTCATAGGGCCAAACCTCGTCGCCGTACTGCTGCTTATTGATCACCAGGAAATAGCCGTTCATCCGCCGCAGCCATTCCTTGGGACGGACCGGCCTGCGCCAGGTATCGGCCCAGCTTCGGTACTCGTCCGCGGCGCGCCGCCAGCTGCCGGTATACAATTGCAGGATATAGTCGGGGCATTGCCAGCGCTCGCCGGGCTTGATGAACCCGAGCTTGTCCATTTCCAGGGTCACGTCCCCGGCCTCGGAGCCGACGGCCCGCTCAAAGCTGGTGTGAAACAGGTCGTCCCGGCCCGACAGGTAAAGCACCGATCGCTTGCCCGTCAGCATCAGCCATTGCATGGACAGAAAACCGGGATAACTTTCGGACAAGGTGCGCGTCCCCTCGCGCAGCCCGCTCCGGTAATTTTTCAGGAATTCCCCGACCCGCACATACCTCTCGCCCAGGTGTCGCGGCAAAAGCAGATCGGGATTCTCTCCGTCCAGCGCTTTGACCGCGCCGATCCGCGGATAAACCCAATCGGTCACCGTCCCGTCCGAGCGGTTGTCAATCTCCGAGGCAAACAGGACGCGGTCGTTTTGTAAAGAAATCGTCAGCGTAATACCAATGGGCAGCGTCCGGTCCCAGGTCCTCAAATGCTCGCAGGTCACGACCAGCGCCTGATCCCGCGCGGACACACGGACCTCCTGCTCCTCGCCCCAGGCGACACATTCCCAGTTGTCTCCCTGATGGACGACGGCGCGGAACAGGCCGCGCGGCGCGGCGATCACATTGGGGATGCCGGGCGCGCTGAGCTCCAATAAGCGGCCCTGCTCATCCAGGGAAAGCGTGAGCGCGTCGTTAGAAATTGTATACGTCATACGTTACCTCCCCTTCCCCGATCACCAATGCGGGTCCAGCAGCTGGAAGGGCTCCTGATAGGGCGGCCTCTCTCCGGCGTGCACCTCGTACAGCACATCGCTGGTCGCCATGATGGCCTTCTCCATTTCGGGATAAGGCCGGTTGGTGCAGTCGATCAGGCCATGCTCCATGTGCTCGCCGTCGAAACGCCCCATCACCGTCTGGTCGTTGTATTCAAAGTAATGCGCGCCGACGCACCAGGGGCAGGAGGCCGCCTCCTCCAGATATCTGCGGTACGCCTTGCCGCGCTCCTCCTGGCTGACGCAGCTCAAAAGGGCCGTGCGGTACAACCCGCAGTCCGCCCCGCCGAAATGCCATTCGCCGATGATCGTCGGCTTATCGAGGCGCCGGATCTTCTCCAGGCGCGGCAGAGCGGACGGCTTATAGCAGTTAAAGGAGAACACGTCGAAGATCGCGCTGCCGTCCACCGACTTTTCGCTGAACGCGCCGCCGTGCCGAAGCCCCAGGCACAGGTGATGGGCGTCCACCCTCCGGCAGGCCTCCAGGGGGATCTGCCCGAAGGCCAGGATCAGCACCTGCTCGTATTCGGCAAGGTCCTTCATCGCCCGGTCGGACAGCGGCATCAACCGGCTGACCGGCTGCTCAAGCTCCTCCCAGGCGGCAAACCGCGTGTCCCAGGCCGCGTTCAGCGCCTCCACCGTATGATAGCGCTCCTTGAGCCAGTTAGCCATGTGCCGGCGCGTGACCAGAGGCTCCTCCTTGCGCAGCAGCTCCAGCGCCACGCAGTAGTCGCCCTGGAACAGCCATTCCGGCTCATTGTGCAGGAAATAACCGACCAAGTAAGGGTCGTTCGCCAGGGGCCCCAGCTCATTTTCGGCAAAGACGCGGCTATTTTCCGCGTATTCAGGAGAAAAGACGTCCGGGAAATCCCGGAAGATAAAGTGCTCCGTCGTCGGGAAGCGCTTGAGCGTCACGACATAGGGCATCTGGGACAGCCGAAGGTAATCCTCCGCCCGCTCGTCGATAAAATTGACGATGCCGATGCCCGTCGTATTAAATCCCCATTTGCGGAACCGGCGGGTATTGATCCGCCGCCAGGCCTCCCACCAGTCCTTCCCGAACACGCGGATCATATTAGCCCGGGCAGGATTGAACATCCATTCCTCGCTCCGGCTCGTCACGCCGTGACGCTTGACATATTCCGCGATCAGGCCGGGATGCGTGAACGCGTCCCGATACTCGGGATCGTCGGGTCTGGGCGGGGCGGTATAATAATCCTCCATGCCGGTGTACCAGCCAAACTCGCCCATACGGGTGCCATAGCATACCCCGTGCGAAAAAAAGGCGTAGCCGTCCGGGTCGACCAGCCACCAGCGCCCGTCCGCCTTCTGCGTGCGGAACCAGCCGGTCGCGTCAAATCGTTTGTTCAGATATCCGCCCCAGCGGGACAGGCCGGGCCGCCGCTCGTCCTCCTGCCCGGAGGCCTCCTGATATTCCTTGCGCAGGCGGGCGCTCATTTCCTCGACCGAATGCGTTTTATTGGACCATTCACGAGTCAGAAGCTGCCCCATCTCGTCCATCAGCCGCCGTTTTTCGGGCGGGGCGACGGGCTCCTGATCGGTCACATAGAGGCGGTAAAGCGCGGCGCGCTGAAAATCCTTGCCTGGGCGGAGCCTCAGCTCGACGCGCGTCACCTTTTCGGGCGACATCGGCCAGCCGTAAATATGCCCCTTGTAGCTGCCGGGAAAGACCGGCAGGAAGAAGCGCTTGCTCCAAAGCTCGTCCAGCCGGACGCGCCAGGTCACCCACAGATTGGGCAGCAGCTCATATTTGACCATCGTCGGCTCGCTGCTTTCATCCGAAAAAAAGCACACGGTCAACCAGGCGTCGCTGTCCTGCTCGCATTTGACCTCGCAGCAAAACCAGTCGTTTTCTCCCCATAGGCTTTCCTTGGGGCGGTCAAAGGACAGCGTGAGATCCGGATCACCCAGGCGCGGGCTGCTCCCCTCGGGCGCGAATGAACGCTCGCCCCGGAACCAATCAAACTCCATGCAGGGCCCCTCCTTATCCGTCAAAACGGCACGATAACAGGCGGGGCGAACCGACGCAGGCATCACGCGCCGGCCGTCCCACCGGGCGGGCAGGAGGGAAGCGCCCCTCCTGCCCCGAATCAGTTCAGGCTTGCTTTACTGCGCGGCGTAAGCGGCGGTCGCTTCAGCCTCATACTGTTCGCCGCCCTCATCCAGCCAGCGCTGCAGATACTCGTTGTAAACCTCTTGCACGTCGCCGGTGGTCACGATCAGCTCGGCGAACGCTTCCTTAAAGATCATGCTGAGATCGGCGCCGTATTCCACATCGGCCTCCAGCGGCTCGATGATGAACGGCCAGTCGATCACCTTTTCCCACTCGGCCGCCTGCGCGTCCTGGGTGGTCTTGTTCATCATGCGGGTCTCGGCGTTGGCTTTGGTATAGCCGCCGGCGGAGGCATAGGCGAAGGCGCCGTCCGCGCGGTGCACCACGTCGTCCTTGAACTCGCCCAGGCGCTGGTAGACGCCGGCTTCTTTATCGACCCACTCATAGTGGACGCCCTCGACGCCCAGATAAGTCAGGTTCTGGCCTTCCTCGGTGTACCACATGTAATTGCCGATGGCGAGCGCCAGCTCCGGATTGGCGGAAGCGGCGTTGATCGCGAAGGCGTTGGCCAGGTCATAGCGCGCGTACTTGGCGATGGAGCCCTTGCCGTCCAGATAAACGGTGCCGAACAGTTCGGAGGGATCGGCGGGCACCTCGAAGGTGTAGCGGCCCGGATACCAGTTGTTGGTGGTGCCAACGAAACGGAAGCCCAGCATACCAACCTGGCTGTTCCACAGCTTTTCGAAGCACTGCATCAGCGTCAGGGTCGTAAAGTCCGGATCAAAGAGGCGGGCCTGATACAGCTTGCGCAGGTATTCGATCGCCTCCAGGAAGCGGGGGTGCTTCATGATGGTGGTCACGGTGCCGTCTTCCAGCTGGCACAGCGGATTGTCAAAGGTCTTGATCGGGATGTCGAATGCGGCCATCAGGTTCTCCCACAGTTCGGAGGAAGCGGTGGACAGCGCGATGCCGTAGGTATCGTTCTGGCCGTTGCCGTCGGGATCGTCATAGGTGAACGCGTTGAGCACGTCGTACAATTCGTCCAGATTGGTCGGGATCTCCTTGCCCAGCTTGGCCAGCCAGTCCTTGCGGATGCCCAGGTTGTTCACATAGAGACCCGCCTCGGAGAAGAGCGCGTAGATGCCGGTGTCCGGATCGTTCACGATGGATTTGTAGATGCTGTCGCCATAATACGCCTTGATGTCGGGCGCATATTCGTCCAGCGCGGGCGCCATGTTATACAGGCGTCCGGCCTCCGCCATTTCCTTCAGGGTGACGGAATTGCGGATCTGGAACAGGTCGGGCAGCGTGTTGCTGGCGATCAGGGAATTCAGCTTGCCAGCATAATCAGCTTCCGGGATCACCTGGATCTCCACCTTGCAGCCGAACTTTTCACCCAGCGCGCGGAGAACGGAGTCATCCTCGGCGGGCGTGTTGTCGCCAGCCATGAGTATGGTGATGGTCGGCACCGCCTCGGCGGTGGCGATCGCGCCGCACAGGCCGAGCAGCAGCGTCAGCGTGAGCAGCAGGGATACGAACTTCTTCATACAAGAGTACCTCCTTTGAATATTAGTAACGTATTCATTTATCCCTTGACAGCGCCAATGGTGATGCCTTTGGTGTAATAGCGCTGCAGGAAGGGATATATGATCAGAATGGGGATCACGGAAACGGCCACGGTGGTCATCTTGACCGTTTCCTCCGTCAGTACCTTGGACGCCTCGCCCAGGGAGGACAGGTTGCCCGCCGCGCTCAGCGCGTTGGAGGCCGCGCTGGCCAGCACGCTGCGCAGATAAAGCGGCAGCACCTGGAGGCTGGTGGAGTTGGTGTACAAGAGGCAGTTCATATAATTGTTCCAGTATTCCACCCCGTAAAACATGGCGACCGCCGCCAGGGAAGGCGCGCACAGCGGCAGCATGACGCGCACCAGGATCACAAAATCATTCGCCCCGTCGATGCGCGCGCTCTCCTCCAGCGAATCCGGAATGGATTTCATGAAGTTCCGCAGGATGAACATGTTGTAAGCGCTCATCGCCGTCGGCAGCACCATGGACCAGAAGGTGTTGAGCAGCCCCAGGGCGCTGACCTGCAGGTACAGCGGGATCGTGCCGCCCGAAAACAGCATGGTAAAGAAGAACACCATGGAAAAGAAGTTCCGCCCCCATAGCCGCTTGCGGGAAAGCGGATACGCCGTCACCGCGGACAGGGAGACGGCAATGATCGTGCCCACGATCATCACCAGCAGGGAATTACGGTAAGCGATCCAGATCTGGGCCGTTTTGAACACCGTCTCATACCCTAAGAGGCTAAAGCCCTTGGGGATAAAGAACAGCCCGCCGACCATGGCCCGCTTGGAATCCGAAAAGGAATACATGATGACGTGCCAAACCGGATAAATGGTGGAAAAGGCGAAGAGGCCCAGCACGATGCAGATGAGCGTATATCCGATCCGCTCTCCGGCGCTGCGCCGGATACGGTTTTTCTGTTTCCAAGGCTTCTGCTTCATGGCTTCACCCCCTCACATGATCCCGCTGTCGGGATCGACCTTCTTGGCGATAAAGTTCGTCGTCAGCACCAGCGCCAGGCCGATCACGGATTTGGCCAGGCCCGCCGCCGTCGCCTCGGAAAATTTCGCCTGCTCGATGCCGATGCGGTAAACATAGGTATCGATGATATCGATCTTGGAAATGACCAGAGGATTGGACATCGCGTAAATCTGGTCGAAGCCCGCGTTCATGACGCCGCCTACGCGGAAAATGAACAGCACGATGATCGTGGGCCGCAGGGAAGCCAACGTGATGTGCCACATCTGTTTCCATTTGCCTGCTCCGTCGATCATGGCGGCCTCATACAGCTGCTCGTCGATGCCGGTGATGGCCGCCAGATAGACCACCGTTCCCATGCCGGCCGCCTGCCACACATAGGAAGCGACCACCAGCGCGCGGATCGAATTCTTATCGGAGGTGATGTTGACGATCGTCGCCTCCGGATTCAGCCGCCGGATGATGCCGGGGATCGCGCCGCTGGTCACGTTGAACAGCGCGAACATCAGGCCGGTGATAATGAACCAGGAGATGAAATTGGGCAGCACCACCGCCGTCTGCACCAGCTTTTTGGCCTTGCTGCTCCGGATCTCGTTGATCATCAGGGACAAAATGATGGGGAACGGAAAACCGAACACCAGCTTCAGCACCGAGATCAGGATATTATTGGAAAAGGCACGCTGAAAGGCATTCTTGGCGAACAGCTTCTGGAACACGCTGAGGCCTACCCAATCCCCCAGGCCCTTGACCGCGCTGAACTCACGGAAGGCGTAGGTCACGCCATACATGGGGATATAGTGAAACAAAATCACGTAAACCAGCCCGGGGATCAGCATCGCGTACAGCATCCAATCCGCTCGGAAGCGATGAAGCAGGCGCGCGCCCTTTCGGCGCTGCTGGTTGATCACTTTGGTCGACTGCGTCATGTCTTCGTCTCCTTTTTATGTAGAAAAAGAACAGAACTCCTTACATCTGCGCTTCGTTCGATCGCTGTTTGAAATCATAACATGCTTTTCATGTGCAAACTGGCATTATTTCCCCTACATTAGGATCATATCATAAAGAAAATAAAATGTCAACAAAAATTTTAATTATGAAATTTTATTTTCATTTCCATGCTCAAAACAAGCATTTTTGGTACTTTTCAGTTTGACAACGAGTTCGCCTTCTGTTATCATGAACGCAGAAATGATCAAGGCAGCACCGCACGATTAAGGTGGTCAGATGGCACATGGATTTTTCGTTCTGATGAAGCCGTATGGAGGGAGGCGTAGCAGCGCTACGGTGACCGGAATGAGGCAATATCAGGGCGGAAAAGACAGGTGCCAGGTGCGCCGCCGTATTGTGCGGTGATGCCTTAATCAAATGGGCGAAAGGGGCGGACGTCGCCATGAAAAACGCGATAGACCTGCGGATCGTGCTTCGGGAAAAGCTGCCTGCCCTGAGCGGCAAGGAAAAGCAATTGGCCCGGTACATCCTGGAACATCCGGATCAGGCGGTGGGGATGTCGATCGGCGAATTGGCCCAGGCCAGCGGCGTCAGCGCCTCCACCATCGTCCGCTTCTGCCGCGGCCTGGATTACAGCGGTTATAAGGAGTTCTCCCGCAGCCTGCTCGCCAAGGTATCGCTGCCCGAAACCGATGATGAGTTCGACAACATCAAGGAAGGCGACGACGCCGTCACCGTGCTCCACAACATCGGCATCAGCAGCATCCGCGCCATCCAGGAAACCATGCAGATCCTGTCCGCCGACCCATTGGAAAAGGCGGTCGAGCTGCTTTTGCGCGCCCGGCGGATCGACCTGTACGGCATGGGCTCCTCAGGGGTCGTCGCGCATGACGCCGCCATGAAATTCGCGCGCCTGCGCAAGGCCGTGGTTTCCTATCAGAGCATATCCGATCAGCTGCTGAGCGCGCTGACCATGACGCCCGAGGACGTAGCGATCATCATCTCCTACACCGGCAACACCCTAGGCATCCTGGAGCTGATCCGTCACCTGAAATCCCAGGGCGTGCCCGTCATCTCCATCACGCGCTACGGGCAGAACCCCACCTCCGACCTGGCCGATATCGCCCTGCACACCTGCTCCAACGAGACGCTAAAGCGCAGCGGCGCGATGAGCAGCCGCATCGCCCAGATGGTGGTGCTCGACACGCTGTACGCCGCCTGCTGCAGCCGCGATTTCAGCACGGTCCGGCGTTATCTGAAGGAAAGCAGCAACGCGCTGCTGTGGCTGCACGGCAACGGGACCGACGATAGGATGCTGTAATATGGACATTCAAGAAATCAACTGGCGAGGCATGCAGGCCGTCCTGCTGCGCGCGGGCGGGTACGAGGCGGTCGTCGCGCCTGAAATGGGCGCCAACTGTCTGTCCCTGACGAGACCCGGGGAAGGGCTTTCCTTCCTGCGCTCTCCCGATCGCGCGGAAACGATCCGTCAGGCTCCCAACGTATACGGCCTGCCCCTGCTCTTTCCGCCCAACCGCGTCCAGGACGGTCACTTCCGTTTTGATGGGCGGGACTATGATTTCCCGATCAACGAGCCCGCCCGACATCATCACATCCACGGTCTTTTGTCCTCCCTGCCCTTTCAACAGGTCGGCGAGGCAACGTTTGAATTCAAGGCCGACGAAAAGCAACCCTACCTCGCTTTTCCCCACGCCTTTACCGTGCGCCGCAGCTATCGGCTGGATGAAAGCGGCCTGTACCACGTCGTGGAATGGACCAACGACAGCGATCAGCCCATGCCGCTGGGCACCGGCCTGCACGCCGCCCTGAACGTGCCCTTTGCCGAAAACACGAACGGCGACGGCTATCGCCTGCAAATTCCCGCCCTGCGGGAGTGGCTGTACGATCCCGCCACCATCATCCCCACCCTGCAAACGCAGGAAGAATCCCCGCTGCTTTCGACGCTGTGCGAGGGCGCGCTGTGTCCTGAAGGACGGGCGCTCTCCCATCTCCTGGAGCTAAAAGCCGGCCCGGCGCGCCTGATCGGCCCCGCCGGCGCCTTCTGCTGCCAGCCGGGCCCCGAATACGCCTTCCTGATGCTTTGGAACGGAGGGGGCCGGCAAGGCTTCGTATGCCCCGAGCCGCAAAGCTGGCTGGTAGACGCCCCCAACCTGCCCCTGCCCGCCGAAAGAAGCGGCTTCTTCGCCCTTGCGCCTCACCAAACGAAACAGTATCAAGTACGATACTGGTATGAACGCGGCTAACGAAATTTTCAGAAAAGTATTGACAATCCGGCTTCGGAGCGATAAGATATAAAAGCACTTTTTAAGTGCTTGACATCGCGGGGTAGAGCCGTTTGGTAGCTCGTCGGGCTCATAACCCGGAGGTCGAGGGTTCAAGTCCCTCCCCCGCAACCATTTTGGCTCCGTAGCTCAGCTGGCTAGAGCATTCGGTTCATACCCGGAGTGTCATTGGTTCAAGTCCAATCGGAGCCACCATGATGAAAACCGTTGGAAAGCAAGGCTTTCGACGGTTCTTTTTTATTATCTAAGGTGGCAGTTCCAAGAAAAAGTGTCTTATTTTCGGCCTTTTTATTTTGTAAATGTTTTTTCTGCCTGATGAATTATCCTCATTTCACAGTCGGATTTGCGCGGTTTTCATGTCCGACTTTTATTCTGCCCACATGCCTGCAAGGTAGGCATCGAGCTTTTGCATGGACCTTTTCTGTTGCTTTTCCTGGAAACTCATATATTGCCTCCTGGTAAAGGCCGCGTCACTATGCCCAAGGGTGCGTGAAATCGTGAGATCGTCCACGCCAGAATTATTCATAAATGTTGCCATTGAGTGACGGAAACGATGCGTGAGAAATCGAACCGTCAGTCCTCGAGCTTCTGCTGCGCGGTTAAGACGCTCATTCATACGCTTTACGGCCTGGTGAGTAATTGGGGGTTTATCCGACTGACGAACACCACGACTTGTGAATGACAAAGAATAAGCTTGTTGGACATTTGTTGGACATATGATATTATAATATGATAATCATATACGTTTCACGGTGCTGCCTTTCAGGAGACAGGAACGCGCAGTTTCCTGCGAGAAGCTATGATCGTAAAGGGAGGAGCATTTTGTCACAGACGTTGGTGAATACGCTGATAACAGCCGTTCCCTGGGCATTGCTGGTGGTTGGCTTGATGATCGCTACGGGGATCGACCCCTACATCAGCCGAAGGAATCGGCGGCTGATTATGACCATCAACGCGCTGGTAATGCTGCTGATTGTCGCGGAGGCGACCGAGTACTTGATAAATCGGAGCGAGACAAATGACCTGCTGCGCTCCTGCGCCAGCGCCTACGGATATGCGGCGCGCCCCATGCTGCTGGTGCTGTTTATGCAGGTGCTCTATCCACAGCGGCGCAAAGCGGTTTTCTGGGCTGTGACAGGGGCGAATGCGGCGGTTTACTTCCTTTCGCTTTTTACAGGCATCGCTTTCTATATTCAGAACAATCACTTCCATCGCGGGCCGCTGAATCTGTTGTGCCTGATCGTCAGCATCCTGCTGATACTGGATTTGACGGCGCAGCTGATTCGTACCTCTCGGAGCAGCAGAAAGCGGGAAATGATCCTGATCCTCTTCAGCACCGCGCTGATCGCCGTCGGTC
>JAFUHB010000189.1 GCA_017469085.1 Clostridia bacterium | reverse complement strand
CTGTGGCTCATTGGGACTTCACCCGTGCTTTACCGTCATCGGAGGGCACGGCTTTCGTCCCCCCCCTGCGTATTTCACTGAAGGGGCTCCGCCCCGTCATATCCCCGGAAGTTCGTTTGTTTTTGTAACAAATTCTTCTTTCATGCGTTTGTCGCGTGTTCCTCCCGCAGCGTCTTTTCGAGCAGCTCCTCGTAGGAGATCGCGTCGGCCTCGCGGGGGGTGACGGCGCTGCGGATGGCGCCGACGCGGCAGATATCCTGATATTGACAGCGCGTACAGGGGCTGTCCTCCCCGGCGAAGGTCACCGGAGCCGCCTCGGCCCGGCCCTTGGCGATGGCCGAGGCCAGGGAGGTGGCGGTCCGCTGGGCGTGGCCGATCAGGGCGCGCATCTCCTCAAGCGAGGCGAGCTGGCGGTTTTCGCGGAAATCGCCGTCGGCCTTGAGCAGCTGGGGCATGCTCAGGGGCGGGTTCCCGTCGTCCATCAGGCGGATGATCTCGGCGTCCCGCAGGGTGACGCCGATCAGGGACAGGGCCTGCGCCAGCTTCCGCTCGACGTCCGCCTTCTGGCCCGGATCGGGCAGGAGGGGATCGCTCAGGTGGAAGTAGTACGCCCCGGCCGGGATCCCGTTTTCCTCCGCCTGCAGGGCGGCGCGCAGGTAGATCAGCAATTGCAGCTGCGCTCCCCAATATACCTTGTCGGGGGCCAGGGCCAGGTCGGGCATCTTAAAATCGATCACGCGCAGGTAAACGCCGTTGTCCCCGCGCCAGCGCTCCACCCGGTCGACGATGCCGCGCACCAGCACCTGCGAGCCGTCCTCCAGGGTCAGGCGCACCGGGGGCAGGCCGTCGTCGTCATAACCGAAGCGCAGCTCGGCGTCCCCCTGCTCGGGCCGGAAGGCGGAATGGCGGGCGATTTCGGTGAACTGCCAGGCCACCCGGCCCAGCAGCCGCCGATAGCGCCGCGCCTCCGTGCGGGCGGTCGCCGAGTCGCTGAGCACGCCCTGCATCAGGTCGTCCGCCGCGCTGTCCGCCGCGCGGTTCATCAGGGCGGTGACCTGGGCGCGGGTCACGTTGGGCCAGTCGGGCAGGCTGGGCAAAAGGCGCGTAAAGCCCTCGAGCGCCCGATGGTAGAAGGAGCCCTGATCCGTCGGCTTCAGCTTCCATTCGCCGCGCTCCACGGGCTTGAGCCCATAACGCACAAAATGCCGGAAGGGGCAGACGGCGAACGTTTCGAGGCGTCCCACGCTGGATACGCGGTCCAGGAACAGCTGATGGGTCACGTCCGGCGGCAGCGGGGCCTGGGGGTCGGGCGGGTCAAAGCCTCTGAGCAGGGCGCGCGCCGCCTGTTCCTCGTGCCGGCACAGGTAACGCCAGGCGTCCGCCCATTCGCCGGTGAGGCTTCCCTCGCGCAGCCGCCTGCCCATGCCCTCCAGGGCCGGGGTGACGGCCAACGGCCGGGAAGCGCCCTGCGGCGCGGTGACGCCGCCCTCCTCGATCAGCGCAGGCAGACACTCGCGGATCGCGCGCAGCATCGGATGGGCGCGCAGCGCCGTGCCGTCCTGCAGGGCCTGGGCGTGGCTCAGGTAGAGGCCCTTGCGCGGGGCGCTCAGGGCCTTGTAAAGGTCCAGACGGGCCATTTGCTCGCGGCCCTCGTCGTCCAGCGCCAGGTAGACGCGCAGCCGCTCCTGGAGGGAGGCGCTTTCCTCATTTGTCAGGAGACCCCCGCCGTCGCCCGCCGTTCCGGGGTCGTTGAGCCCCAGCACGAACAGGTAGGCAGGATGGGTCAGCGCGGCGTTACCGAGACGGCCGCACAGCACGCTGCCCGCGTCCTGCGGCAGGGCGGAAAGCTCGGACGCTTCCAAGCCGGCGGTCAGCAGACGAACGCTTTCCTCCCCGGTCAGCCGGTCGTCGTTGGCCAGCTCATACATCTGGTCCAGCAGGGACATCAGCGTTTTCCAGGTCTGCTTCAGCTGGGAAGCGGCCGCCTGCCTGCCCTCCGCCTCCAAACGTTCGGCATCGGCGCAAAGCCGGTCGTAGGCCCCGGTGTCCGCCAGATACCCGAACATGGCCGTCAGGCTTTCCCGAGCGCCCCTGGCGTCGTGCAGGCTCACGCGCAGGCGTTCCAGCGGCTCCATCAGCCGGGCCCGCGCGTCCTCAAGCGCGATGGCCTCATCCCCCCCGCGCAGGAAGGGCTTCTGGAACATGCCGCCCCGCAGGCCGTTGGCCAGGATCAGGTTCTCCAGCCGGAAGACCTCGTCCTCCGTGAGCCCGGCGAAGCCGGTTTTGATCAGGGCGATCATGTCCTCAGGGCGGTAACGACCCGATACCGCGCGCAGCGCGCACAGCAAAAACCTCCCCGCCCCAACGTCCGCCGCCGCCAGTTTGCGGGACAGCTGGTGCGGGATGCGCCAGGCGGTCAGCACGGCGTCCAGCACCGAAAAATAAGTTTCCTCCTTCAGGCAGAGGACCTGGATATCCGAAAAGGGGACCCCGGCGGCATACAGGGTCAGGATTTCCTCGGCGGCATGGCTGGCCTCGGCGTATGGATTGGGGGCGGCGTACAGGCGAACGGCCCCTGGGACGCCCTGAAAGGGCTGGGGACGGGACGCAAGGACCTGCCGCTCCAGCCAGCGGATATCGGGAGGCAGGACGTCGCGCCGGGGCTCCGTTTCCGCGACGGTCCAGCGGACGCCCGCCTGCTGCAGGCGCTCGCAGAAGCGCGTCACGCTGTCCGTGATCGGGGCGAACGCCTCGTCCGCGCGGTCGTCGCACAGGATCAGGTGGACGGACTCGGCGGCCGAGGCCGCCGCGATCATCAGCCGGCCGGTTTCCTCGGTGATCAGGTCAAAGCCGCAGACGATCAGCCGCGCGCCGCGGATCAGCCCGGCCTGGGGCAGCCTTCGGATCAGCTCGTTCTGAACGTCCTCGCCGTCCACGAAGCGCCCGGCAAGCAGGCCCTCGTAGGCGGCGTACAGCAGGCTCAGGTCATGCAGCTTTTCGGCCTCCGCCCCCTCGGGGAGGCCCTCCGCATAGGCGGCCAGCGCCTCAGGGCCCAGCTGGGCGCGCTTGAGATCGCCGATCAGCTTGCCCAGACGGTCGGTGAGTCCCTGCCGTCTGGCGGCGCTTTCGTAAAAATGCAGATTTTCTTTTTCCGTCAGCAGCGTCCGGGCCACCGCCATGGCCTTGCCCCGGCTGTCGATCCGCGTGCGCGCGCTGACGCCGGCCTGCGCGAACACCCGCTGACTGAGCCGTGCGGGGGATACGACGTCCACGTCGAAAAAGCCCGCCGCGTCCAGGCTGTCCATCAGGAAGCGCTCCGCCGTCAGGGTATACTGCTGCGGCACCAGCAGGACCACCGGGGTTTCTTGCTTCCGGGCCTCCCCGGTCAGGCGGGCCGCTTCGTCCCAGGCCGCCCCGGCCCTGCCCAGCCAGATCGTGATCATCGTCGAGCGCCTCCATGCTGCCAAAAATGTTCGGGGGATTGAGTAAGAGTATTGTACCATGCGGAGCCGCCTGATGTTAAGCGTTTATTATATTCAAAATATGTGATATAATCATGAAGATACTGTGAAGGGGGGATGGCCGGTGCGACAGGTGAGCTTATTGATCAAGCCGGCGTCCAGCCTCTGCAATATGCGCTGTGCCTATTGCTTTTACGCGGACGAGACGGAGCACCGCTCGTTTAAGAGCCTGGGCGTCATGACCGAGGAAACGGCCTCGCGGCTGATCGACGCGGCGTTTTCGGCGGTCGATGCGAGGGGCGCGGTCAGCTTCTCCTTCCAGGGCGGGGAGCCCACGATGGCGGGGCTTGATTTTTTCCGCCGTTTCGTGGCGCTGGCGGAGGAGAAGAACCAGCGCAAAACGCCGGTGGCCTGGGCGATCCAGACCAACGGACTGAACCTGACGGAGGCTTGGGCGGAGTTCCTGCGCGAGAAGCGCTTCCTGGTGGGGCTCTCCGTGGACGGGGACCGCGCGCTGCACGACGCCTTCCGTCCCGACGCCAAGG
>JAFUHB010000188.1 GCA_017469085.1 Clostridia bacterium | reverse complement strand
CGGATCTCGCAGCGCGCCAAGCAAGTATCCAGAAGCACCATGACCACGGAGCGCGGCACGGTGGTCCGCGTTTACCGGGATGGGCTGTACAGCGAGGCGGTCTTCAACGAGTTTGACCCTGCCGCTCCACAGGCCGCGTATGAGCGGATCATCGAGCAGCTGGACGCCCAATTGGAGCTGCTGAAGGCGGCGGGCGTCGCCCCCTATGAAACCGCGCAGCTGCCCGACGCGCCGCAGGAGCTTTTTGTGGAGATGGAGGCCGAGCGCCTGCCCGAAAATGAGGATTTGTCCGCGCTGATCGGTAGCCTGACCGCCGTTTCCGACGCGGGGATGAAGCAGGGCGCTGATATGCTGGATTGCATGGTGTCCGCTCAATCCACGCACATCAACAAGCTGTTCCTGACGGAACATCGGGACTTAAGGCAGTCCTATGTCTATTCCGAGGGCGGCGTCGCCGTGCTGGCGATGCGGAACGGGCGCAACGAAATGACCCACGAGGGCCTTTCCGGACGGGTGGGGCCAGAGCTTTTCGACGGGCTGATGGACCGGCTGCCGCAGGCGCTCAAGGTGTCCCAGGAACTGCTGGGCTCCGAGCGCATCGAGCCCGGCGAATATGACGTCATCACTTCTCCCGATGTGACCGGCCTGATCGCGCACGAGGCCTTCGGCCATGGGGTTGAAATGGATATGTTCGTCAAGGGTCGGGCGCTGGGCGCGGACTATATTGAAAAGCGCGTCGGCTCCGACAAGGTGACGATGCACGAGGGAGCGGCCTGCGCGGTGGATGTGACCTCCTATGCCTTTGACGATGAGGGCACACTGGCGGGCGATGTGACCGAGATCGACCGTGGGATCCTGAAAACGGGCATCTGCGACGCGCTGAGCGCCCTGCGCCTTGGAACGGCGCCGACCGGCAACGGCAAGCGGGAAAACTATGAGCACAAGGTTTATACCCACATGACGAACACCCTGTTCGATTCGGGCACGGATTCGCTCGACGATATGATCAAGAGCATCCGCAAGGGCTATCTGCTGGCCGGGATGAACTCGGGCATGGAGGACCCCAAGCATTGGGGCATCCAATGCATCATCGAGCGCGGATATGAGATCCTGGACGGCAAGCTGACGGGCAAGGTCGTTTCACCGGTGGTGATGACCGGCTATGTGCCTGACCTGCTGGGCTCCGTATCCATGGTCAGCGCAGACCGCGGCGTTTTCGGCAACGGCGCCTGCGGCAAGGGGCACAAGGAATGGGTCAAGGTGGCCGACGGTGGCCCCTACCTGAAAGCGAGGGCGACACTGGGATGAAAACGGAACAGATCGTTGATATTTTGAAGCGCTCGGGCGCTGACGCCTGGGAATTGACAGTTACCTCCGAAACTGGATGGGAGTTTTACCTGATCCGCCACCGCCTGGATCAAAACCGGGTGAAAAATATTGAGCGATGCCAGGTGAAGGTATACAAGGCGCTGGAGGAGGGCAGGATGCTCGGCTCCGCCTCCGCAGAGCTGGCCCCGACCGCCACCAAGGAGGAAGCGGAGAAGATCATTCACGACCTCCTGGCCGACGCGGCCTATGTGCGGAATCCCGCTTATACGCTGAATACGCCAACCGCGAAAACTAAGCCGGAGGACGCGGAGGTTGACGTCCGCGCCATTGCCGGGGATTTCCTCGACGTGATGCGCTCTCTGCCGGAAACGACCACGGAGGACGTCAATTCCTATGAAATCTTTGTGACCGAGGTGCGCCGCCGCTTCCTGAACAGCGAGGGGATCGACGTTTCCTTTGTCTACCCGAATTCGGAACTGGAGGTGGTCCTGAACGCCAGGGACGGCGAAAGGGAAATCGAGCTGTACCGCCTCCTGGACTCCGGCGCGTGCGACCGGGAGGGCCTGAAGCGGGACCTGACCGAGGCGCTGCGCTACGGCCGGGACAAGTTAAGCGCCCGCCCGACGCCCGCGCTTGGGAAAATGGCGGTCCTCTTTTCCACCGACGCGGCAACGGAGATTTACGATTGGTTTATCGGCCGTATGAGCACCGGCCTGATTTATCAGCATATCTCGGATTGGGAGCTTGGAAAGCCGATCGCGGAGGAGGTCCGGGGAGACCGCGTGACGCTGGAGGCGGTCCGCTCGCTGCCCAATTCCTCCCGCAATTTTGCCTATGACGCCGAGGGCGCTCCGATCCGCGACGAAACGCTGATCGAGGAAAACGTCGCGCGGCATTACTGGGGCTCCCGGCAATTCAGCCAGTACATCGGCGTCCAGGACAGCTTCCGCGCGGAAAACTTCCGGGTGACCGGCGGCACGCAGCCTTCCGACGCGCTTCGCCAGGGCAAATATCTGGAGGTCGTCGAGTTTTCCGATTTTCAGGTGAATCCCTTCAACGGCGATATCGCGGGCGAGATCCGCTTGGGCTATCTGCATGACGGGGATCAGGTGTATTCCGTCTCCGGCGGCTCGGTGTCCGGGACAATGGCGGAGGCCGTGCGGGATATGCGCATGTCCCAAGAGCTCCGGCAGTATGACCATCTGCTGATCCCGGCCGTCACCCGCCTGGAGGGACTGACGGTCACCGGCAAGGAAGCATAACAAACAACGCGTAAAAAAGACGCAGGAGCCGGTCGCTCCCTGTATCAGGGCTCGTCGGACGGCTCCTGCTTGTTTTTTGGATTCTTGGCAGCGTAGCCCAGCGCGATAACGTCGCTGCCCAGCTTATCGCGCAGCGCGTCCAGCGTGTGGGCCAGCTTTTCCTGGCGGCGGCGCTGGTCGAACATTTCCGCCGTATCGAACAGCGAGATCTGCTCGTTGATGTCCGCCTCGTTGGAAAGATCGGACACGCCGAGGGTCAGCGCCCGGATCGGAGAGAAGGGGGAAAGGGGCCAGTTGGCCTTGAGCAGCGCTACGGCCCCTTCCGCAAGCTCGCGCTGCAAATTGGAGGGATGCGGCAGGCGGGTCTGCCGCTGGATGACTCGCAGGTCGGGCGACTTGATGGAAAGCTGGATCACCTGCCCGCGCTTTTGATATTTCCTTAAATGGGCCGAGACCTCGTCGGCCAGGGGAAGTAGGGCCTGCCTTGCTTCTTCGAGAGAGGCAAGATCCCTGGCGTAAGTGACGCCGCGGCTGACGGACTTGGGGTCCGGCCGGTCGTCAAACAGGCGCACCGGTTCCTGATCCAGGCCGTTGGCGCTGCGCCACAATTGCTCCCCTGCCTTGCCGAGCCACTGCTTGAGCAGGCGGGGCTCGGTCT
>JAFUHB010000019.1 GCA_017469085.1 Clostridia bacterium | reverse complement strand
CCTTCGTGAAAACCGAGATGACCGCGGATGCCGTTTTTCTGCTCTCTCTTTTGTGTGCGGCGGGCGGACACAGCGCGTCCCATCACGGCAGCTTTCACCCCCATGCGATCGCCTCCCTGGCGCACAGTATCGGAAAGCAAATCACGCTTTTTTCAACGGTCGGCAATACTTTCTGCTCGGTTGAAGCTTTGAATGATCAAAAGCGTTGCTTTTACAACGCGCTTCAGGTAACAAACTCCCTCGCATCCGGACAAATTCGGGCCTGTGTGGTTCGATACTTCCTGTTTGAATTGTCCGGCATCGATCAGACGCTCGAATTTTGACGCAATTCTGCACATCTTTACATTCATATGAATTTGATGTGCGGGATGGCGCGTGATATAATTTTTTATCGAGTTGATCGACGACACGAGACGAGGGAAAGGCGGTGAAACGATGTTCGGATATATCAACATAGCCTCCGGCCTCCTGGACAAGGAAGCGCAAAATCGTTATCGCGCCTTTTATTGCGGATTATGTCGAACGCTGCGAGATCGTTTCGGGCAGCTGGGTCGGCTGACGCTGAGCAACGACATAACCTTTTTATGCATTCTCTTATCCTCCCTCTATGAGAATGACGGGGCCGCGCAAACGGGCGTCTGCCCGGTACATCCGCTCCGCAAGCAGCAATATCGGCTGTCAAAAGCGACGGAGTACGCGGCGGATATGAATATCCTCTTAGCCTATTATACGGCGCTGGACGACGTCAAGGATGAAAAAAGCGCGGCAAAGGCCATGCAAGCCCGAAATCTGAAGTCGGGATTTGACAGAGTGCGGGGAAAATATCCTGAAAAATGCGCGGCGATCCAAGGCTCGATCGAGCGCATCAACATCCTGGAAGCGCAGGACTGGATCGACATTGACGAGCTGTGCAATCTTTCAGGCAGGATCCTGGGCGAGGTATTTTGCTGGCACGATGACGAGTGGCGGGAGATGCTGTATCAGGTGGGCAGCGCGCTTGGCCGGTTCATCTATTTTATGGACGCCTACGAGGATTATGAGGCGGACGTCCGGAAAAAACGCTTTAATCCCCTGATCGAGCTCCGGAAATCGGACGACTATGAGGAGCTTTGCCGACAGACGCTGCTGATGCTGGCCGGAGAGGCCACGGAAGCATTTGATATGCTGCCGCTCGAGCAGGATATGGACCTGATGCGCAATGTCCTGTACAGCGGTATTTGGGCGCATTACGTAAAAATGCACGAAAAAGATCAATCCACAGAAAAGCAGGGTGAATCTTCATGACGGGCAACGATCCGTTCCAGGTACTGGGCGTTTCCCCCAGCGCTTCTGAGGACGAAATCAAAACCGCATACAGAAAGCTCGCGAAGAAGTACCATCCCGATCTGCATCCGGGCTCTGCGACAGCCGAGGCCAAGATGAAGGAAATCAACGAGGCATATTCGGAGGCGATGAAGCTCAAGAAGGGCGGGTACAACGGTCAAAGCGGCTATTATCGCAGCAATTCTGGCGGATCCGGATATCAATACGGCGGTTACCAGCCGTGGGGTTCGTCCTGGGGCAGCCAGAGCGGATATTCGCAATCGGGAGCTGGCGGCGCGTCCTCCGGAAGCTATGCCGATCCGGATCTGCAAGCGGCTCAGGATTACATCAATACGGGCCGTTTTCGGGATGCCTTGGAGCGCCTGGAGCGGGTGCAGCAACAATCCGCCGCCTGGCACGCCTTGTACGCCAGGGCAAATATCGGCCTGGGCAATCGGATCGCCGCATTGCAGCACGCCAGGGCCGCGGTACAGATGGAGCCGGGGAATTATTCTTATCAGCAATTGCTCAGTCAGCTTGAATATACCGGCCGGGCATATCAAAATACCGGCGCAAATTTCGGCTTTCCGACGCGTCTGTGCTCCAATCCGTTTTTATCTTGTCTGGCCGCCAATATCTTATGCAATTGCTTTTGTCGCGGGTGCTATTGTTAAAACAGGGAGGAAAAGAAGCTTATGAATTTCTGGAATAAATTGCGCGCCAAGCTTTCTCAATGGATGATGGGTCGTTACGGCATGGATCAACTGGGAGTAATACTGATGGCGATCGGTCTGATCGTCTATTTTATCAATCTGTTCACGCCATCTCTGCTTTTATCCGCGATCACGTTGATCTTGTATGGCATTGTCATCTATCGGATGCTTTCCCGTGATCGGGCGCGCCGGGCGCGTGAAAATCAAAAGGTGATGGGCTTCTATTACCGGATAAAAACCAAAACAAGGCAAGCGTTTCTTCGCCTTAAAAACCGGAAAGAATACAAGTATTTCAAATGCCCCCAATGCCACGCGATCCTCCGGCTCAAGCGCGGCGCCGGCGAGGTACATGTGACCTGCGGAAAATGCAAGCATCAGTTCGACAAAAAGGCCTGATACGATGGATATCATAAAGCCGTCTGTGTCCATGCGCGATACAGACGGCTTTACTAATATTCCTGAAACAGTCCTGAGCGGGACATTGGTTCCTTCTCCAGATATAAATGCGATAAATCACCGATCGAAACGCAGCGCCATTGCGCTATACCGGGTTCACGCTCCTCGGTAACGACTGTCGTAACGGAGGTTGGCGCTAAAAACAGGGAATGAAGCAGGGTTTGCACACTGATGTTCAGCAGACGGGCCACTAAAACAGACCCAATTCCAAAATGACAAACGAACGCAATGGTTTGATCCCTCGGAAAACTTCGGTCTGTTCGATAAAAGCTTCCGTCACGAGCGTAGCCGTATTGCGCAAGCAGTCGATCCAGTTCCCGCCAGACATCCTTGAGCCATAGCTCCACATGCAGAGGAGCAAACAGCTCGTCCCGATACCAAAGGTCAGGGTCGTTCCATTGCAGGCGATCGGCCCGAAACGATGGGTAATAATCCCATATCACATGCCGCTCATGTGTGCAGGGGTCCTCGGCGTGGATCGAAAATTCCTGTAGCCAATTGCACACAGCGGCCTGCCGATGCAGCTTTTCCAAGGTCGGCTGAATCGTATCCCGCGCCCTGCCCAGCGGGGAAACATAGAAAGCGTCGATCTTTTCACTGCATAGCCGGTTGCTTAGCAGGGCGGCCTCCCGCTTCCCCTTTTTCGTCAGCGCATCGCGCTCATAATCCGGATCGCCATGACGAATGATCAAAAGCTTCATATGGCAATTACGCCTTGGCCACGATCAGCGGGACGCGCATCTCGGCAACAGTCATTCCCGCATGCGCGCCAACCATCTTCTTATCGGTCCGGGTATAATCGATGCAAAAACGGTCGGTGGCGATGGCCACATAATCCCCAACCAGCTCAGGAATCCTGGGATTCATCTGGCCCGGGCCGAGGATCCCGCTGTCCAGAAATTCCCTGGATGTCATCAGCTGAAAGCCCTCGGGGAACGCTTCGTGGAAAAGCGCCGGGAATACCTGCATATATTCCGGCTTGACATAAAAGGCGGTCGTTCTCGGCTCAACAGAGGTAGGCCGGAGCAGTGCTTCGCACAGCTTAGGATGATCCGTCACATAGAGGAATTCGATGTTTAGTTGGCCATGATCCGCCGTAGCCATGACCAGCGTATCCTCCGGCAAGGCAGAACAAAATGCACGGAACCATTCGTCCAGCTCATTCAGGACCTTTTTGGCTGCCGGAGAATCCACGCCTGATTCATGAAGCTGATGATCGGGGTCCCCCCAATAACCGTAAAAATAGTGTTGCCCCGGTTCCTCGCATCCCAGCCGAATCGCCTGGGCAATTTCAGGAAGCGTTTTGTAGGGCGGCTCTACATAAGCGGAGATACAGGCGGCGCGCGCTTTACCGGATCGGTTGATCCTGTCAAAGACCGGCTCGATCGGCAAATAGCGACCGACCACGTCGTAATCCGCGGCAACTTCCTTTGTTTCGGCATCCCGATTCAAAAAGATGTCGACGCGTTTATCCAATTCCTTAAAATACAGCGTCCATCCGATCCAGCCGTGCTCGCCGGGCATATACTCGGTTTCGATCGCCGTGGTCGCCGCTGTCGTGGTGGAAGGATAAACGGCGGAAAGCTCATGAACGATATGCTGCCTGAGAAAGCTGTCCTCCGGCAGATTATTCCTCATGACCTCCATGCCCATACCGTCAAACAGGAATAAAACGATGTTGCGATAGCATTTGCCCTGGAGCAGGCGGTCCACATACGGATGCGACTGATGCCGAGGTTCCATGCCAAAATATTGAACGATCGAGGATACGACGTTGACGCCGCAATTATCGTATTCCGGGAAAACGGTCTTCATGCGTGCCCTCCGCGCTGCATCAGCTCGCCTGCAAGGTTGATCTGTTCAGAAATCAGCTGCATCATTTTGTAGGTGCCGATCCCATCCCCCATGCTGGTCATATCCGGCGTGCGCCAGCCAGCGTCCAGGATATTCTTGACGGCCGAAGCGACGCAATCCGCCTCCTTGGTCAATTGGAGACTGGTCCGCAGCATCTCGGCGACGGCAGAAACGGCCCCAAGGGGGTTCAATTCGTCGTTTACCTTGACGCCGTCCGGGATGAACGGCTCAAACACAGACGCGCCTGATCCGGCACAGGCATCAAACAGCAGCATCGGCGCGCCGTGCAGGCAGGTTGCCAAGGATAGGAAGGCTTGGCCGGCATAAGCGGGAGCCACCAGCAAGCCGAGCTCGGATGGGGCCAGGATCAACCGCTCGATCGCGTCGCTGGGCGTCAACGCCTCAGAATGGACGGAGGAAAAATCCTGGTGAACCGTCTGCTCGGCGGACAGGAACGCCCCGATGATCGGCTCGGTCTCGGGCAATACGTAGTGCAGCGGCGCGTCCTCGCCGGCAGCGGCGGCGTAAGCGATCCGAAACATGGCTTGGAAAGCGGTCATATCATAATGCAGGCAGGACAGCAACCGGAAGCAGCTTTGTCCCGTCTCCCCCACGTTAAAGGCCCGCATCTTCAAGGGAATCCCCAAGGCCTGAAGCAGCAACTGTTCCCCCTGGTTCCGTCCGTCGCCGATAAAAACGGCATTGGCATCGGCGCAGACGCGGACGGTATGATCGGCAAGAGGCTGGCCGTAGGAACGGACTGCCGCGTCGCCCAGCTTATCCCGCAGGATGGAAAAGGTGTGTCCAAACGCGACGGAAACGTCGGTCAACACCTCTTCCGCGATCCCGCAAAGGCGGTCGCCGATCCCGCTTCCGGGCAATAAGATAATTTTGGCCTGCATGGTTTATGCCTCCTCAAGCTTTGGTAGCGCTGTCATCCATTATGGCAGCTGGTAAATATCTACGCCGGTTTCGCCGTCAAATTCCGGAAGCTTAACGGCGATCAATTCATTACGGGAGGTCGGAACGTTTTTGCCGACAAAATCCGCCCGGATGGGCAGCTCACGGTGCCCACGGTCCACCAGGATCGCCAACTGGATCTGCTCCGGCCGCCCGAGGCGGAAGCAGGCGTCGATCGCGGCCCGCGCCGTTCGGCCCGTATAGAGCACATCGTCCACCAGCACGATCCGCTTTCCCGTTATATCAAAGGGGATGTCTGAGCGATTGACCTGGGGAAGATCGTCGATCCTGGTCAGATCGTCCCGATACAGCGTGATATCCAGCACGCCGATCGGAACGGGACAATGCTCGATCTGGCTGATGTTCTCCGCAATCTTGCGCGCAAGCGGCTCTCCGCGCCTGCGAATGCCGATCAGGCAGACGTTTTCGCAGCCGTCGTTCCGCTCGATGATCTCATGGGAGATACGCATCAGCGCTCGATCGACCGCCTGTGCGGTAAGCAGATTGGATTTGAAGGTGGGCAAACGATCACTCCCATTCCAGCGGGTAATTCTCGACCGGATTGCTGATATATCTCCCGTGATTCTTGAGCGTGGCAAGCACCGTATCGATATATCGCGTTTCGGTCAGGGGCGTAACGGCAAAATCGTTATAGTCCTGTTTTGAGGAGATGCGGCAGGGGATGATGCGGAAGGAGGTCCCCCAGAGCTCTCCGCGGCGATACTTAAAACGAATCTGGAAGATGAACGTCAGCATATCGCTGGGCTTGTTATTGCCGGAAAAGGAAAAGTTGCCCAACGAATAAACGATATATTTGCCGTTATATTCCTCGATCGGGTTGATCCGATGGCTGTGATGGCCAAGCACCAAGTCAGCGCCTGCGTCGATCGTCGCCTTTCCCAGCTTTTGCTGATTGCTGTTGGGATGATAATCCAGTTCATCACCCCAGTGATAGCTGACGATGACCAGATCGCAGCCCTGCTCGCGGGCGTTGGCTATATCCCCTTCGATCGAAGCGTAGATCCGGTCATATCCGCCGTTGAAGGTCTGGTAAGCGAGCATGCCGATCTTGATTCCGTTGACCTCGTAGGTGCCAAGCGTAGTAGCGTTGCAATAAACCACACCCGCCTCGGTCAGCGCCTGAGCCGTGCTTTGATACCCATCCTCGCCAAAGTCGTATACATGGTTGTTCTCCAGCGATACCGCCTCAATCCCATTGGCGGGCAACGTCGCCGCGTAGGAGGTCGGCGCAAGGAATAAATATTCATTATTACGCTTGGAGGAAGGAATTACCACCTGATCCGCCAGCGTTCCCTCAAAATTTACCAACGTCAGGTCGTCGCTTTTCAAAATATCCTTGACGTTGCGCAGGTAAAAATTGATGTCGCCGTTTTGGCGCTTCAGCTCCTTGCCGAAGATCGAGGCGTCCAGGTTGCGGTACGCCTTGTAATTTGTTCCGATGGTCAGGTCCCCTGTCGCGGTCAGGGTGATGGTCATCGTGCCGTCGGTTTGCGCGATCGGTACGGCGGCAGGAGTCGGGGTAACAGGCGTTGGGATCGGCGTCGGCGACGGCGTAATCACGACACCCTCCGGCACGTCGAAATAATGGACCTCATCCTCCTCCTCGGCCAGCGAGCAGGGTAATGCGGCCATCATCAGCGCCAGGATCAGCAGCAATAAAAAGAACTTTTTCATTTCACTTCCCCAGGTTACAAGCTGTTCAGGAAAACGCTCATTCGCCGGAACGCCTCGGTCAGCTGGTCAACGCCCGTCGCGTAGCAGCAGCGGATATGGCCCTCGCCGGAGGCGCCGAAAGCCGTGCCCGGCACACAGACGACCTTCTGCTCCTTCAGCAGACGCGTGCAGAAGGCTTCGCTCGTCAGCCCGGTATCTTTGACAGACGGGAAGCAATAGAACGCGCCCTTGGGCGAAGCGCAGGGCAGCCCCATGCTTTGAAAAGCGTCCACCATCAGCCTGCGCCGCCTGTCATAACTGGCGCGCATGGTTTGCACGTCCTGATAGCCGTTTTCTCTCCCCTTTTTCAGGGCTTCCGTCGCGGCGACCTGGGCCTGGCGAGAGGCGCACATGATGGTGTACTGATGCACCTTGTTCATCTGCGTGACGATCGCCTCCGGGCCGCAGGCATAGCCAAGGCGCCATCCGGTCATGGCGAACGCTTTGGAAAAACCGTTGATCACAACCGTTCGCTCACGCATACCGGGCAGCGACGCGATCGAGGTATGCTGCGCCCCGTCATAGACCAGCTCGCTGTAGATTTCATCGGAAATCACGGCGATATCCCGGTCAATCAAGAGCTTCAGCAGAGGCTCGATGTCCTTGCGCTCCATCACAACGCCGGTCGGATTGTTCGGATAAGGAAAGATGATGGCCTTGGTGCGCTCGGTGACGGCGTTTGTCAGCGCCTCCAAAGTCAGGCGAAACTCTGTTTCGGCGGTCGTCGGTACGGCGACGGGGATGCCGCCGGCAAAAGTCACGCATGGTGCATAGCTTACATACCCGGGATCGGGGATCAGCACTTCATCCCCCGGCTCGATCATCACGCGAACGGCCAAATCGATGGCCTAGCTCGCGCCGACCGTGACCAGCACCTCGCGTTCCGCGTTATATGTAAGCTGATAGCGCTCCAGGAGATATTGGGAAATCTCTTCCCGCAGCCCCAGCAGGCCGCGATTGGCCGTGTATTGCGTCTCCCCCGAAAGCAGGCTGTCGATGGCCGCGTTCCGGATATGATATGGCGTAATAAAGTCCGGCTCGCCGACGCCCAGCGAAATCGCTCCCTGCATCGTGCCGGCCACGTCAAAGAAACGACGGATCCCACTGGGGGGCACGGCGGAGACACGGGGATTCAAAAAACGCTCGCTCATGGAGAAACAACCAGCCTTTTATCAGCGGTGGCTCCGTCAAAAATCACGCCGTCCTGCTTATAGCGCTTCAGGACAAAGCTTGTGGCGGTGCTGGTCACATTATCGATGGTGGATAGCTTTTCGCTGACGAAAAAGGCGAGCTCCTTTAATGTGGCCGCTTCTACCAGCACAAGCAAATCATATCCGCCGCTCATCAAATAGACGCTTTTGACCTCTTCAAAGCGGTAGATCCGGCCCGCGATCGCGTCAAAGCCCATATCGCGCTGCGGCATCACCTTGACCTCGATCATCGCCTCAACGCGGTTGATATGCATCCGATCCCAATTGATGACGGGAGAATAACGCAGGATCACGCGATCCTTCTCCAGCGCGTCCAGCGCCTCGGCCACCTCGGCCATAGGACGCCCGGTCATGACGGCCAGCTTTTCAAGGGGATACCGGCAATCCTCCTGCAAAATCTCCAATAATTCCAGCTTCAGCTGATCCATATGCTACTCCCTGACCGACGGCGCGTTATTATTAGAAAAGCGCCGTCAAAATTGATTCGCCTTGAGCGCGTTCAGGCAGGCTTCCTTACTTTCTTCATAGTGATGCTGCATCAGCTTCATCAGCCCGTCCAAATCCTTTGCGCGCAGGAGATCGACCATCTGATGATGCTCATCGTGCGCCCGGGTGCGACGCAGGATGCTGGCAATCGAAATCTCGGAGAAGCGAATGATGTACTCCTCCTGGCTGTCGATGACGTTCAGGATGCGCCGCTTATCGGAAATATGCTCGAGCGCGTAATGGAAGGCGCGATTATAAGTGGCAAGCGCCGCGCAATCCCCCTGCTCATAGACCTGGTCCATGTCACGAAGGATATTGTCAAGGTTCTGGATGTCCGCTTCCGTGACGCGTTCCACGATCGAGGGCATGAGCAGCATCATCACCGCGTTGCGGATCGAAAAGACTTCCTCAATATCGCTCAGCGTAAAGGCGCAGACGATCACGCCCTTGCGAAGCTCATACTGGACGAGCCCGTCCAACTCAAGCTTACGGAGCGCTTCGCGCAGCGGCGTGCGGCTGATATGCAGCTTCTCGGCATAGACCGTTTCAACGATGCGGGAGCCGGGCGGCAGCTCGCCGGTAATGATCGCGTGCTTCAGGCTTTCGTATGCGATATCGCGGATCGGTTTACTTTCCGAATTCGTCAGGTCGATCGCTGAACTCATGATACTGTCCCCTCCATGAAAACGTACAAAAACAGTTTACTGAAAAAGCGTTTCCATGTCAAGATGTAGTAGTCCCGCTTGGGAAAATGTCATTATTTTGTTATCTTTCGGCAATCATTGAACGATGAAAAGGAGCGGCTTCAATCACGCTGATCCGGGTCCCAGCTCTTCCCAATATCGACCCAGCCGCGCGCCGCGGAAAAACGCTCCAGCTCCTCGTTGCTCAATTCTATCGCAGAATTGGCCGTACCGGCGGCCGGGAATACGGTTTGAAAGCGCTTCAGCGACACATCCAGATAAACCGGCACATTTTCCCGAACCGCAAACGGGCAGACTCCGCCGACAGGATGCCCAGTCTCTTCTTCCACTCTTTCCAAAGGAAGCATGGAGGCCTTTTCTCCAAACTGACGCTTGAATTTCCCATTGTCGATTTTTGCGTCTCCCGCCATGACGATCAGCACGCAATGCTCGCCGTGCTTTAAGGAGATCGTTTTCGCGATCCTGGCTGGGCTTACATGAAGAGCTTCCGCAGCCAATTCCACGGTTGCGGAGGAAACATCAAAGGAGATCATTCGCCCGTCCGCGTCAAATTGCTTCAAATACTTTGCCACAGAATCCCAGGACATCTTGAACGCCCGCCTTTCAAAAAAATCCTACTAATCATAAACCAACCCGCAGTAAAAAACAATCGCCAAGGCAATCGAATTTTGAAGATTTATTCAAGATCAACGTGAACTTACCGATAAAAAACAGCAATAATACAGGAAACTTGATTGATTTCGGCTTTTTTGCGTTGTATAATTTGTATATGAAATCCAAAGACGGGTCTTGCCTTTGGATTTCTGCATATTGAAGGAGGTTCTTTTATGAAAAAGCTGCTCGGAATCATGTTGGCTTTGTGTCTCGTTTTGGGTATGGTTTCCATCGCCGCAGCGGAGGATCAGATTACCCTGAAGGTCGCTCATATCGGCCCCACCACCGGCGCTGCCGCGCTGTATGGCCAGGCGACCCGTGATGGCGCTGCGATCGCTGCCGAAGAAATCAATGCCGCCGGTGGCAAGTATGTCGTCGAGCTGATCAACGAGGACGATGAACATAATGTAGAAAAGGCGATCAACGCCTATAACGCTGCGTTGGACGCCGGCGCTCAGCTGATCATTGGTAACACCACCTCCAAGCCCTGCGAAGCGGTTGGCGCACAGGCCAATGTTGACCGTGTTTTCATGCTGACTCCTTCCGCTTCCTCAGAAGCTGCCGTCGAGCCCGACAACGTGTTCCAGATCTGCTTTACCGACCCTAACCAGGGCTCCGCTTCCGCGATCTATATCGCTGAGCACAAGCTGGGCACCAAGGTCGCCGTGATTTACAATAACGCCGACGTTTATTCCCAGGGCATCCGCGATACCTTTGTGGAAGAAGCGAAGGAACTGGGCTTGGAAATCGTCAGCGAGACTACCTTCACCGATGAGACCACCGACTTTACCGTGCAGGTGGCTGAAGCACAGAACAACGGCGCCGACGTCGTGTTCCTGCCCATGTACTATACTCCCGCTTCCATGATCCTGCAGACCGCCGCTCAGAAGGAATATAAGCCCATCTTCTTCGGCGTTGACGGCATGGACGGCATCCTGGGCGTTGAAGGCTTTGACACCTCTCTGGCTGAGGGCGTCATGCTGCTGACCCCGTTCGTTGCGACCGCGACGGATGACAAGACGGTTTCCTTCGTTACCAAGTACGAGGCGGCTTATGGGATCAAGCCCATTCAGTTCGCCGCTGACGCTTATGACGCGGTGTACGTCATTGTGGCCGCTGCGGAAAAGGCCGGCATTACCGAAGGTATGGAAGTTGAAGAAATCTGCGAAGCCATGATCGCCGCGATGACCGAGATCGAAGTGGAAGGTCTGACCGGCACCATGACCTGGGAAGCCTCCGGTATGGTCACCAAGACCCCGTTGGCCGCTACCATCGTCAACGGCGAGTACGTGTTTGAATAACCATCGGATCCTTGCAATGATTCAGCGGGCTGGCTCCAAAGCCGGAGCCAGCCCAACCTTTTGTTATTCGTACTTTTTTTGACTGTCATCTGGATGTTTTCAACCAGTTATGTTATCCTATAAGACAGCTGTCCGGCCTGGTTGTTTTTCGAGCGGCATGGCAGCGATCGTCTCGGCCTGTGATGGCCTGCGTAAGGGGAGAAGGACATGATTTTTCTCGACAACCTGATCAACGGTCTTAGCCTTGGCAGTATCTATGCGATCATTGCGCTCGGCTATACAATGGTTTACGGAATCGCCAAGATGCTGAATTTCGCTCATGGCGACGTGATCATGGTGGGCGCATATGTTGCGTTCTGCGGATTGCAGTACTGGGGCCTGCCGCCCGTCGTCGCCATTTTGGTATCGATGGTGGCATGTACTGTTTTGGGCGTTCTGATCGAGGGCCTGGCCTACCGCCCCCTGCGCCAGGCCGCCAGCTTGGCGGTGCTGATTACGGCGATCGGCATGAGTTATCTGCTTCAGAATCTGGCTTTGATGATCTGGGGCCCTAACCCCAAGTCCTTCCCCCGCACCTTCATCAACGGCTCGATCCTTCGCTTAGGTCAATTGAACATTTCCAGCGCGACCATCATTACGATCCTGGCGAACCTTGTGATCATGGTTACCCTGACGCTCTTT
>JAFUHB010000187.1 GCA_017469085.1 Clostridia bacterium | reverse complement strand
GCGCGCCGGCCTCGGCCGCCGCGATGCCCGCAGCCAGCCCGGAGGCTCCGGTGCCGACCACGGCGATCCGCTTGCCCATCAAGCCCCTCCCTTCATATAACGAAAGAACTCCGCGATTCCCGGCCCGCGAGCCGGGAACCGCGGAGATTGTTACAAGTGTACAGCAATTGGCGAATTATTTTTTGCTCGGCGCGTTGTTATAGGCGTAGTCGATGGCCGCCTGGTGCGCAGAGTCCACGGTTTCGGTGTTGTGCGTCTTGCTGTTGACGAAGTGGATGCAGAACTGGCCGTTGTAATCGTTATCGGGGATCGTGTCGCCCTTGGGGTAGTTATGCGGCACGCCGTACATCGAGGCGGCGAAGGTGCGGCCGTCGATGGTCACCCACAGCGGATGGCGCTGGTAGAGGTTTTTTTCGTTGATCTCCTGCGCTTCGCTGACGCTGTAAACTTGGCACATAACGGCGGTATCCTCGGCGGTCAGAGGCTCCACGTCGGCGTGCAGGCCGCCCGCCCAGCGCTTGACCTTGAAGGACAGGCCGGTATTGACGTCGGTCACCACGGCGATCGCGCCGCGCGCCCAGGCCTTGTTGGCCTCGGCCCAGGTCACCTTTTCGACCGGGTAAATGGTGTAATCGGCCACCGCGGTGTTAAACAGGGTGGACAGGGTGATCTGGCCGGCGATGCCGTCCACGGTCAGGCCGTTGTCCTTCTGGAAGGATTTGATAGCCAGCTCGGTGGAGGACAGGAACTGCCCGTTGACCTGCGCGGCGTCCAGGTAGCCCTGCTCATACAGCGCCTGCTGCATCTTGGTCACGTCGCTGCCGGTCGAGCCCTTGCGCAGCTGGGTGTATTTGACGTAAGCGCCCTGGCCCTCCTCCGGCTGCGCGGGAACGGGGGTCGCGACGGGCTCGTCGTCGTCCGGCGCGCCAAAGGTTTCCTCCCATTCGGCGTTGCTCATGACGTGGATCAGGTCGCCGCGGATATAGCCGGTGTACTGATCCTGGTAGTTGATGTTGTACCAGATGTAGTCCTCGCCGTTCTTGTCGGCCACGGGGCCGCCCAGCACCACCATGTAGGAATGCTCCTTATAGATCTTGGTCAGGCTGGTGGACTTCATCGTGTTCTGCTTGCGGATGAAGATGTTGTTCTTGACGGTATAGGCCACGTCGCTCATGCCGGTCGCCGTGGAGGTGGGCTTGGGGCTGGCGCTGGCGGTAGCGGCCGGCGTCGGGGTGGGCGTCGGGGTGCTGGTGGCAGAGGGGTTCTGGATGGCCAGCCAGGAGAGGTATTCTTCGACCGTCATCGCGTCCACGTAAGCGCCCATCACATAGGTGGTCGTGCCGTGATAATCGATCTGATACCAGCTCTGCCCGGAGACGGTGGTCACGCTCTGCCAGGGAATGACGGTGCCGTAGCCCAGCTTGCCCAGCGATTTGGAGCTCGTCCTCGGCGCGGTGCGCACGTTGAGCCCGGTGCTCAGCACGTACAGGTAGCCCGAATCATATTCGTTGTCCTGCTCGGGGCCGGCCGGGTCGGGCGTCTTGGTGGGCGCGGGCGTGGGCGTCGCGGGGTTCTGGCTGTTCTGCCAGGCGGCGTATTCCGCCGCGGTCATTTCCTTTAGGTATTTGCCCATGATATAGGCCGTCTGGCCTTCATAGGTGATCTGATACCATGTTTCCTTGGCCGAATTGACCACGGTGGAGGTCCAGGGCATCACGCTGCCGTAGGGGAAGCGGCCCAGCGCCTTGGCGCCGGTCGAGGGCTCCGTGCGGATGTTCAGGCCGTTGCTCAGGGTCATCAGGTAGCCGGACGCGCCGGGAACGGGCGTGGGGGAGGGCGTCGCGGTCGCGGTATCGGGGACGTTGATTTCCTCCACAAACTGGCCCATGACAAAGGCGGTCTGGTTGTTCCAGGTGATCTGATACCAGAGCTCGTTGTTGGCGTTGACCGCCTTGCTCTTCCAGCGGACCACCTGGTTCAGCGTCATGCGGCCCAGGGCCTTGGAGGCGGTCGTCGCGGCCGAGCGCACGTTCAACGCGCGGGACAGGCTCTTGATAAACTGGTCGGCCTGCTCCTCGGCGGCCGGGGCGCTGGTCGGCGTCACAGTGGGGGTGGCCGTCGCGGCGGGCGTATTGTCCTTCAGATAATCGGCCACCTCATTGGCCGTCATCTTGCGCACATACTGCTCGTTCACGTAGCCGTAGAATTTCTGATAGGATACGTAATACCAGCCGTTCTGATAGCTGACCACGGCCAGCACGGTGCTGGCGGGCAGCTCGGCGTAGGCGGCGGAGGTGCTGTTGGCCGCCACCCGCAGGGATACCCCGGAGGCGGTGGTGATCACGTAATTGCTGCTGACAGCGCCGGTGGGTACGGCGGTAGGCGTAGGAGTAGCCGTGGCGGCCGGCGGCGTAGGCGTTGCCGTGGGCGCTAATGTCGTGCCCTTGATGGTGCCTTGCGTCGGGTTGGCGATCCATTGCGCGGTCTCCTCCGCCGTCAGCTGGCGGAAGAATTCCTCCATGATATAGCCTTCATATTCGCGCTTGGTGCTGGAGGGCACGTAGCCCTTGATGTGATACCAGCCGGCCGTATCATGGTCCAGCAGCTTCATCACCCAGCCGCGGGGCAAGGTCTCCCAGTATCCCGCGCTGGCGGAGGGACGCTGGCGCATCTTCACGTCGCCCCCCGTTACAACGCCGTATACGGTCTGCGCGCTCTCGCCCAGCGCGGGCGCGGCGTAAATCGGCAGCATCGCCAGCATGAGCAGCAGCGCCAGCAGACGCCGGCAAGCCATAGCATGGTTTCGCAGCATAATTCAGCACCTCTCCGTTTGGAAATTTCCGATCTCCGGAAACGCCGATCCGGACAGAATTTTACCGTCGGCGCATACTTCCTCCAGTGCATTATATTACGGTTTTGTTACAAAGTCAACGAATTTTCTTTGCAGAATCGTAAAATATAGGAAATTAAGTTGTTGCTTGATCGGATTCAGAGAAAATCGTTACGCGATGGGAGGGGAGCGTCGAGGGGGAACACCCTCGACTTAAAATCCGCAGCAGCGACATGCGCGGTGCGAGGACCAAATCGCGGCAGCGATTTGTACCTTGCGCCTTTTCCGCCCGGGAGGCCCGAAGGGCCGAGAGGAAAAGGCGTTAGGGGGTTGTGTTGGCGGGGGAAGAATGCCCCCGCCAAGTTACTATGGAGCCGTTAGGCGGAATAGTAACGAAATTAACCATTCCAATTTCGGCTGCGCTGCTGTATAATGAAAAAACAGCGATCGAATGTCCCGCCGAAGCGGGAAATTCTTTTCGCCAGGAATGCATGAAAACGTCGCGCAGCCGCGTTTTATGAGTGGACCGATATCGGGGATTTGAGGGATGGAATGAAGAAAACGCTGTCGTTTGCGCTCGTGCTCACGCTGCTGTGCGGGCTGTGCGCGCCGTCCTGGGCGGAGTTTTCCCCCCGATGGCGCGAGTGGGAGGCCGCGGGCGTTTGCCTGACGCTCTCAAACGCCCGATTGACTACGCTCAACGCTTCTTCGGACGAGGCGCTCCGCGCGCTTCAGGATCTCCTTTCGCCGCTGGCGCTGACGCTGGAGGCCCTGCCGGAGGGCTCGGCGTTCCGCCTGTCCGCGGACGGGAGGGAGATCACCTCGCTTCGCCTGGCTGAAAACGAGGAGGCGCTTTCCGGGGCGTTGCCCTGGGAGGGGCTCCGCGCGCTGTTTGAGGATAAGCTGCCCGCCCTTTTTTCGGCCCTGCTGCCTGAAGAGGGAGAGCCGGACGTGGAAACACGGGGCGTGACCCTGAAAAACGTGGGACGCACGGCGCGCAAGACCGTCGTGACGGCGGAGGCGGAAGCGTTTAACGCGGCGCTTTTGCCGCTCCGGGAGGAAGCGGCGGAGGCGCTTAAGGCGGCGACCCAATGGCTGCCCCATGCCGACGAGCTCGGCGATTCTCTGAGCCGCCTGACCGCCGAAGGGACGATCCTGGTCAAGCGCCTGGAAACCGCGGAGGACCGCGTGCTGGGCTGGCAGCTGAGCGGGCGGGTGAGCGCCGGCGGCGAGGACGTTCGCAGGCTGACTGTGACCTTCGGCTGGGGGAACGGCGGCGTCTATCTGAACCTGCAGGCGACCGCCGTCCGGGGGAACGACTCCTTCAAGGCGACCCTGGAATGGGCCGAAAAGGAAGGCAAAAAGGAAAACACCCTGTCCGGTTCCCTGACAGTCAAGCGCACGCTGAACAAGCAAACCTATTCCCTGACGGACAGCCTGAGCCTCAAAAACGCCCTGCCTGACGAGCGCGTGAGCGGGTCCGTCAAGCGCACGCTGACCGAGAGCGGCGTCAAGTCGGTTTGGTCCGCGGCGGTGACGCTGACGCTGGACGGCGAGGCCTGGGCCGGCTCCCTGACCGCGAAAAAGACCTATGCCCAGACGACCGTTTGGGAAGGAAGCGCCGCGCTTTCTCTGGCGGAGGCGGATGAGATGCAGGCAACTGTCCGAGACACGGAGGCGGAGGCCGTGAACGACCTTTACGCCGCGCTTTTGACTTATCTGGCCGGGCTTTCCGAGGCGGATCGGCGGGTGCTCACGCACACCCTGTATTCCGACGCCTGGCTGAACGGTCCGACCGTGCCCGTTCGCCCGCTGCCGGAAATGATATAGTATGCATCTTTCATTGAAGATCGACGGAGGAAGAGGAATATGCTGAAAAAATGGACCGCTCTATTCCTGTGCGCGCTGCTGGTGCTTTTGTGCCCGCTGGCCGGGGCCGATATCAGCGTCAGCCAGAAGGATCAGTTGGACAAGCTGACCGCCCAATGGAAAACCTCGGGCTTCCGCGGCACGTTGACGGGCTCGGTCTCGGGCGTTGCGCCCGCTTTCATGGACGCCCAGACGTGGGAAGCGCTGGCCAAAGCGCTGCCCAGCATGTCCTTGTCCCTGACGCATACGGTCATGCGCGGCAACATGACCAACGGCGAGGAGGCGGTCGTCACCCTGAATGATACCTCCTCCGGAGAGGCCGTGGAAACGGCCCGGGCGATCATCGTGCGGGACAGCGACGGCGTGACCTACATCCATTCTCCGCTCCTGGACGACGGGGGGCTGTACTACGCCTTTTCCTCCCAGTATGATTGGCTCGCCCTGCTCAACGACGCCTCGGGGGACAACGCCTGGCCCTCGCTGACGCACGTGCTGTACGAGCTGGAGCGCGCAACGGCCGATTGGAAGACCCGCGCGCAGCCCTATTATGATAAATTCGCCCTGAGCCTGACCAAGTGGCTGCAAAATTATATCGAGACCTCTACCGAAAAAACGACCAGGACCGGTTCATCACGACGAATTTCTATGAGGTCCCCGCGGCGGCCGTTTTGCAGGAGGCCAAGCAGCTGCTGGTGGACCTGTACGCCGATCAGGAGCTGCTGGCGCTGCTGCGCGAGGTGCTGACGATGGAGGAGCAGGCGGCCTATTTGCAGCCGACGATGCTGCTGAGCTTTCTGTCCATGCTGGATAAGGTGCAGCTGTCGGGCAACGTGACGGTGCGCCGGCAGTTTGACTCCGCCACCGGCGCTTTCCTGCACGAAAGCGTTTACCTGCCCTTTGCCGAGGGCTTCCCGGTCAGCGAGGTGACGCTGGTGCATCTGCCCCAGGAGACCGGCGACGGCTATCAGGTCAGCGGCGCGCTCAAGGCGGGGCTGACCCCTTGGTCCGCCGGCAGCATCACCTTCGACGTGACCGCCGTAAGCGGCGGCGAGGGCATCTGGAGCGGCGATGTCCGCGTGACGATCCCCGGCTCCACCGACGCGGAGCTGTTGGAGCCCATCCCCGACCAGGCCTTCGCGTTTTCCTATAATCTCGACATACCTGAGCCGGTCGTCAATAACGACGTATACGGCGGACGCTTTGAAAAGACCTACGCGGCCACCCTGCTGATCAGGCCGGAGGAGGGCTCGGGCCTGTCCCCGCTCAGCGTGAAGGCGGGTGCGGTGATCTATTCCAAGAGCTCTTCGGTGGGCTCCGTCACCTATTTAGAGAGCACGCTCGACGTGACGGACATGGATACCTCGAGCGTCCTTCATCTGAGCTTCGACGGCAAGACCGCCACGGGCTGGACGCCCCTGTACCTGGCGGAGGCCCCCGCCAACGCCCTGCGCGTGGACCTGCTGGACGCGAACGGGCGCACGGAGATTTTGAACGCGCTGTTGACCAAATTAACGGGCGCGGCGCAGTGAACGGAGATCGATCATGAGCAGACTGGGAGATTTGATCAAGCTGGAACGCACGCGCCAGGGCCTGAGCTATAAGCAGGTTGCCAAGAAGTGCGGCGTCAGCGACAAGTATCTGATGGAGGTCGAGACGGGCAAGCGCATCATCGCCGACGACCAGGCCCGCCGCATCCTCAAGGTCATGGGCATGCAGCAGCAGACCGAGGCCGATTTCACCCTGGACGATATCGCCGCGACGGTAGACCTGCAGTCCGCCGTGCCCCAATTGAGCCGGGCCGTGGAGGAGAAAAAGCTCACCAAGAAGGAAAAACGCGAGGGCGACGCCAAGGACGAGGGCGTGGCGGGGTCCATCTGGCTGGACGCGTTGGCCGGCGTGCTCAAGCACGTGCCGATTGTGAATGCGGCCATGAAGGAGGTGGGACATCGCCTGCTGCCCATCACCGACGGCAAAATCGAGGGTGCGAATCCCGATAAGGTGTATTATCTGACCGCGCCGGACAACGACCTGCGGGGCTTCCGCGTGATGAAGGGCGACCTGCTGCTGGTGGTGCCCGCCTCCGCGCCGGTAGACGGGGCGATCATGGTGCTGGACACGCCGTTCGGCAAGATCCTGCGCAAGACCGTCCGCATGGCCGGCTTCCAGGTGATGCTGCAAAAATTCGACGCCTCCTGCGAAAGCGAGATCAAAAACATGAACGAGATCGTGGTCGTCGGCCGCTGCGTCCGGCTGGAGGCCGATCTGTAACAGGCTCCCGCCTTTTGCGCGCGGGCTTCAAAAGGACGGCGTTTTTGAAAAGACGCCGTCCTTTTCCGCGGTCTGATATACGGCTTTTTCTTTGATCAATCTTTTTTGATTGTAAAACACAAAGCCGGGGCCGGTCGCCCCCTTGCGCCGATCGGCCTGGGCGGCTATAATAAAAGCGTTGATTTTCATTGAGCGAAGCGGGCAATGTCCCGTTTTCTCCGCTCCGGAGGTGCCCATCGATGCGATCGAAGCTGATTTGTTTCCTGGCAGTCGTCTGTTTGCTGGTGGTA
This sequence comes from Clostridia bacterium, assembly GCA_017469085.1. Lineage (GTDB taxonomy): Bacteria > Bacillota > Clostridia > Christensenellales > Aristaeellaceae > UBA4246. Next base: position 8,207 of record JAFUHB010000187.1, on the reverse strand, counting down.
AGCGGCGGCGCGCTGGCCAACCCGTTGGACCTGAAGGTGTATTCTACCGCGCCGATGGGCGTGCGGACCGAGGTCTACGAGGGCCCGATGTCCGATTACTATCGTTCGGGCACCGCGGCGGTCGGTCCCAGCACGGTGTGCCGGATCTACGGCTTCGTCGGCGATTGGGTGATGATCGGCTATAACTACGGCAGCGACCGCTTCCGCGTGGGCTTTGGCAAAAAGCCGGAGACGTTCGAGTACGTGACCGAAGCGGCGATCGGCGAGCTCGAATTTGAGTGTCTGCCTCGGAAAACGAATGACGCGTGCGCGCTGACATATGACCCGGTCATGGTCAGCGTCCGGAATATGGACCTCAAGAAGGGCGCTTCGGTCACTGTGCTGTCCCATCTGGGAAAATGGGATTTTGTGGAGGTCAAAAACGGCAAGAAGCTGGCCTGGGGCTTTATTTACGCCAAATATGTGGACGAGACGCCGCTGGCCGAGCCGGCTTCGGCCCTCAGGGCGACCGGCACGGAGGCCACGACCGTGCTCAAGGAGCTGGCCACCAAGACGCCCGGCCAGAATTACGCCCTGTTCACCGGTCCGGGCGAAACCTATGCCCGCGCGCGGAATGGCTACGCCTCGATCGACCGGTTAGATAAGTGCAAGGTCTATGGCACCGAGGGCAGCTGGGCGCTGGTGCGGCATGAGCTATCGGACGGGAGCGCGGAATTCGGCTGGCTGCCGACCTCCCTTTTGCCCGATCAGAGCAAGCTGAAAAAGCTTTCCTTTGACTGTGTTGCCTGTAAGACGGATAAGGACGCCGTCCTGACCGCCGTCCCAGGCAGCGGCAGCCCTGTGCTGACGGTGCCGGGCGGCAGCGACGTGCTGTTCCTGGCTTGGGAGGACGCCGCCCATACGATCGCTTATGTGGAGTATAAAGCCGGCGCAGTCCAGGCGCGGGGCTTCGTTTCGGCCAACGCGCTGGCGTTCTGATCTCTATTGATCACAAAAAAGAGCCTCGCTCCGGACGCGAGGCTCTTTGTTTGCCGCGTTTATTGCAGGGTATAGGCGGAGGTCCAGTAGACCTGCTGATAGATATCGGTCAGCCGGTACGTGAGCCTGGCGGCGGCGCGGTCGATGTATACGTCGCTGACGAGCAGGTTGTCCCCGGTCACGGCGAAGGGCTCGCCCAGCAGGTAGGTGTTATCGTATTCGCCGTCAAAGCGGTAGTGATCGCAGACGTATTGCAACTGAGCGCCGACGGGCAGGCCGATCTCGCTCTTGGCCACGGTATCGGTTTCGCCGTTCACATACACGCGGCGCGCGCCCACCACATAGCCCTGCCCGTCCTCGTCGAAGGCGATCAGCAGCTCGGCCATTTCACCGTCCAGCAGCACAGGCACATAGCCGGTATAATGCCCCGGCTCGCTCGTTTCCAGGTAGAAGGGGATGGGCTGACCGTCGATAGCCAGCCAGGTGCCCTCCGTATCGCCGATCAGCGTGGGCTGCGCCGCCCCCTCGGCCCAATCATAGAGGGCGTCCACGCCCATATCGATATAACCGTCCTCATCCTCCAGGAACATATTCAGGGCGATTCCGGTTAACAGATCCCACTGCGCGGCCGGCAGCGACAAAAGCTTTTGCCCGCCCTCATCCCGGAAGGAGAGCGCGCTTACATCCAGCAGGGTGTCGCTCAGATACGCGGTCAGCGTATCCTCATCCATGCTCCTGCCAGACAGGAAGCCGGTGTTGCCGGAGGAATAACCCGAAAGGCCGGAATAATTCCCGCCCAGGAAGCCGCTCAGCAGGGCGCTCAGCACATCCTCGGAGCCGACGCTCTGATAGGATCCGCCCAGCAGGGAGTTGACCGGGTTGGCCGTGCCGCCGGTGACGGCCTGGCCGCTCAGCTCCAGCGAGGCGAACTCGCGGATGCACTGGGTATAGCTGTCGTCCATCCCGATCTGCCGATAGGCGTTGACGGCCTTATCCACGTTGGAAACCTTTTGATAGGGGAAGTATACCGAAAGCCCGTAGGCATCGTTCAGGCCGGCGGACGTGCGGTTGTATTTGACCGCGGAACGGACGGCCTCCGCTAATTCCCTGCCCTCGCTGTTGCCCATGTTGAGCGCCAGGTCGGTCAGGTCCACCTGGTCCAGTTTGGAGGAGGAGGCGAATTCCCGGGCGTTGTAGCGCGCCTTGGAAACCGTCTTGTATTCCTTCTCGGTGATCAGCGCGCTGATGGACTTGGAGAAGGCGGTCAGCTTGTCGGGCACGGCCGTGCTGAGCTCGGCCAGGTCGACCACGGACAGGGTGGTCGTCTGCCCAGCGGCCTGGGCGGCGCTGACGCGGGTAAAATCATCCACGATCTGCTTGCCCAGCTTGACCGTGTCGATCGAGGGATCTTTGCCCAGGGACGTCAGCCAATCCGTATAATACCAGCCGTAGCCGGGCTCCGTTTCCTCGGAGGCGATCAGGTAATCGGCATGGGCGTCCAGCATCAGCGCGTTTTCCACCGTCGCCATCAGGCAGGCGTCAAAGCCGATAAAGTCAAACTGCAGCCCGCCGTCCGTCAGCGCCTGATGGATGCCCGCCAGGCTCATCGAGCCGGCGCGGGGGTTCTTCTCGTCGTAGCCGTAGCCGCTGACAGAGCCGGAGCCGTGGTCCCAGAAGATCAGGGCGTAACGGTCGGCGGGATAATTCTTTTTGCCGAATTGGATGAAGGAGGCCAGCGTCGCCGGGCTGGTCATCGCGCCGGTGCCGGCGTTTTCGTTCAGGCAGCGCAGCTTGCCGCCCTGCACCTGCCACAGCTGGTTGACGGCGCTGGAAACCAGATTGTTGCGCCACTTGGTCGCGCCGCCCGTCATCAGCACAAGGTTCACCCGGTCGTCGAAGGAGGCGGCGAGCATCTCCTGCAAGTCCCGTGTGGCCATGCCGCTGCGCGATTCCAGGTCCGCGCCGCACATATAGATGAGCACCGTCGCCTGGTCGCGACCGTTTCCCCGCAGCGCGGTATACTTGGCGCGGGCGCCGTTGACCGCCGCGGTGCTCACGGGGGCCGCGGTCGCTGCATACTGGGCCTGCGCGCTCTGCACGCCCGCCGCCGCGGAACCGCCGGTGTACTGGGAGTACTGCGCTCCGCTTAAAGAGCCGTCCATCAGCAGGCTCAGCAGGGAGCCGAGGCCGCTTTCGACCTCTGCCTTGGGCGTAGCGGTCTTTTTGGGTGTAGCGGTTTTTTTCGGCGTCGCCGTTTTGCGGGGCGTCGCCGTTACGCCGCTATCCGTCGCTCCGTAATACGGCGTCCTCGTGGCGGGCGCGTCGGTTACATAGACGTAGGCGGAATCCGGCGTCGCGCTTTCGCCGCCGAATAAGCCGGAAAGCCCGCCTCCGCCGCCCAGCAGCACCAGCAGGATCAGGCCCAGGATGCCCAACCTGCCGCCGCCCAGCGGGCTTTGCGAGCGCTGGCCGCCGTTTTGGCCGCTGCCTTGCCGGGGGCCGGAGGGGCCGTTCATCTGGCGGCCCTGATACCCGTTCGAGGAGCCTACCGGCCCGCTGTTCAGGCCTTCGCCGCGCTTTTCGACGCTTTTGCCCTCGCCCGTAATATTCTTTTTCCGCCCCGTGGGCCGCTGCTCGCTCATAGGACCTCCTCCTCCGCTTCGTTGATCGCGGCGCGAAGCCCGCTCAGACAGTGTTCCATAAAATCGTAGACGACGTCCATCTGGGCGTCGCTGATTCCCTGATACATCTGCTCGACGACCTGGTTCATGCGGTCCTGCATGTGCCCGGCAAACTCGCGGCCTTGGTCGGTCAGAAAGACCGGCGCGCGGCGGTCGTCCTTTTCGTCGCTGGTTTTGTATACGAGGCCGTCCTTGGCAAGGCGGCGCACCCGGCGGGTCGCGGAGGAGGGGTATACGCCCAGCAGGCGGGAAAGCTCGGCCATGCTGATCGGCGTTCCGCTGTCCCGGTCGAACATGATTTCAAGAAACTGATAATCCCCCATGCACAGCGGCGTCGGCAGGTTATACCGGAGGCAGGCCTTTTCCAATTCCGCCTCGACCAGGCGCTGGCTCAGCGTGTTATACTGCGCGGACAGGCTGCTCAGCCGCCTGCAGCGATCATTTTTGATCATCCCGTTTACCTCTCTGTCAAAGTTGCCCATGATGCAGCCAATAAGCGCGCTCGCGCACGGCTGCGAGGAGCCATGATAAACATTATACATTTCGATTTCAATCGAAGAATTCCTTCCTTTCCAAGCATATTTTCCGATTGCTAATGATGCTCCGCTCGCGCGAAAAGAGACTTTGTCTTATGTTCAGAATATCCCCCTTGATTGACAGGAGGCGGCCCGCGTGATACACTTTTCCGCGATAAAGACGGGCGGACAAGGAGGCGGGTCATGCGCGAGCATCTCGAAACTGCGCCGGTTTGGGACGCAGTCCGCGGCGGACGGGGCTGCCCGTTCTGCGCATTGCGGGACATGATCGAAAAGCAAAGCGTACAGCGCTTTTTGGGCGGCGCGGTGATGCAGCCGGACATGCGGCTCCGCACCAACGCCGTCGGCTTCTGCGCCGCGCATCACCGCCTTTTGATGGCCGAAAAGGATTATCACGGTTACGCGCTGATGATGCAGACCCGCCTGACCGAAGTGCGGGCCCAGGTCGAAGCCTCGATCCGCCGGCTGCCCGCCCAGGGCGGAGGGAGGCTGTTCGGTCATCGGGGGGAGGCGCTGGCCTCCGTTCAAGGCGCGGTCAGCCGCTGCCTGGTGTGTGAAAGCATCGCCGAGCATCACCAGAAATACCTGGACACCTTTTTGCAGCTTTACGGGCAGGACCCCGCCTTCCGCGAAGCCTTCTCCGCCTGTCCCGGCATATGCCTTTCCGACCTGCCCGAGGTGGCGGAGGCGGCGCGGGCCAAGCTTTCCGGCCCAGTGCTGAAGGAATTCCTCCAGACCCTTTCGGACACGGCGCTGCGCGCGCTGAGCGTCGCCCAGGAGGACCTGGACGCCCTGTGCTCCAGCTTCCATGTGGGGTCCGAGCACAAGGACAATCCCCGCTGCCGCGGCGCGCTCGAGCGCGCCGTCAATCTCCTGCGCGGCAGCGTCTTTTCGGAGGCCGAGCGCCCGTGATCGACAGCCGGTTTTTGCAATATTCCCTGCGGCACAATCGCCCGATCCGCGTGCTGATCGGCGGGGAAACCATGAAGTATATGAACGTAACGGTCATCGCCATCGGCGAAACCGAATTCGCCTACCTTCGCGCAGGACGCAAGCGGCCCGAGACCATGCCCTTTTCGGACCTCCTGGCCGTTTCCTACGCCAGGGGAGACGACGGCGATACCCTGAAAAACGAACAGAGGGAAAGGCCCTGACATGAACAGGCTTTGGGAAAAAATTAAAACGAGCCCCCGGCTGCGGGAGCTCCTGCTGTACCTAATTTTCGGCGTCCTGACGACGGCGGTCAATTGGGTGGTCTACCTGATCGTGACCAACGCCCTGGGGCTGAGCGCCATGGAGCCGCTCTCCGCTCCGTATAACGCGGCGGTCAACCTGGCCAACGTGCTCGGCTGGGTCCTGTCGGTGCTGTTTGCCTTCCTGACCAACCGGAAGTGGGTTTTTACGGCCGACCGGCAGGGCGAAAAAGGGTTCTTCCGGGAGCTTTGGCTGTTCGTTTCGTCCCGGCTGCTGGGCTTTCTGCTGTTTGACATCCTGCTGACCAACGTGCTGCTGGTCCTGCTGCCCGATTTTCAATGGATCCTGGCCCGCGATCAATGGATCAAGCTGTTTGTAAACCTCCTGGTGATCGTCTATAATTACCTCGCCAGCCGCTTCGTGGTGTTCCGGAAGAAAAGCTGAATATCTTGAACCGCCCAATAAAAGCCTCCCGCCCAGAACAACCGGAGCGGGAGGCTTTCCATACGGGGTCTATATGATTTGCTATGGATCGGATCAATCCAGGAAATATTTTTTCAGGAATTCGGGCGCCGCGGTATCGTCCACGCTGGCGGAAATAATGAACTGCACGTTGTGCGCGGCGCTGATGGCGTCCAGGCGGTTGAAGAAGGCTTCCGTCTGCTCGGCCGGCACCTTGACCAGCTTCATGAAGGCATCCACAAAAACCACGCTGATGTCAAAGTTCTGCGTCAGCATCCCGCAAAGGAAGCCGAGGAACATCTCCGGGCTGTCCACACCGTACTCGCCGGCGTTGACGAAGCGGATCTCATGGGGCAGGTCGTACATGTATCGGGTGTCGTCGTCCACAAAAACGACGTCGCCGGCGGCGGTCTTGACGGTCTGGATGGCCAAATCGAGGAGCTTCTTGGTCTTGCCGGAGCCTTTCTTGCCGTGAATGATCTGTATCATGGGATGATACCCCCTTTGCTTTAATGGCTGTCTCTATTATACATGAATCCTCCGGTTTTGACCAGAGGAAGTTTTGACATATCGATGTCAGAATTGCGGCGATTCACTCAAATGAAAAAAGAAATTGGCTAAAGATGAGAGGGGAGCGTCGAGGGGGCACACCCTCGACTTAAAATCCGCAGCAGCGACATGCGCGGTGCGAGGACCAAATCGCGGTAGCGATTTGTACCTTGCGCCTTTTCCGCCCGGGAGGCCCGAAGGGCCGAGAGGAAAAGGCGTTAGGGGGTGGTGTTGGCGGGGGAAGAATTCCCCCGCCAAATGGATTACTCCACGTTGCGGATATTGCTGAACGGATAGAGCACCGTGCGGACGTGCGCGATGATCTGACTGCGCGAAATGGGGCCGATGGCGCGGCTGTCGTTACTGTGGCCGCGATTGTCGCCGATCACGAAGTACTCATCCTCGCCCAGGGTGCGCAGGGCATAATCGTTGTTGGGCTCGCTGCCCATGAACTCGGGATCCTCCACCAATTCGCCGTTCACATACAGCTTGCGATGGCGGATCTCCACCGTATCCCCCGGCAGGGCGACCAGGCGCTTGACAAAGTTGGTGCTGCCCCGACCCGGATAATGGCAGATCACGATATCGTTGCGCGACGGGCTGCCCAGCAGATAGTCATACTTGGTGCAGAACATCTTTTCGCCGTTGATCAGGGTATTGCTCATGCTCGCCCCGTCCACGCCGTACATTTCAAACAGGAAGGTGCGGATGACCAGCGCGATGACCACGGCGGCCAAGATGGTGACGACCCAGCTGATGATTTCGTCCTGCATGGTCCTTACCTTCTCGGGCTCTTTTCCCGGCTTCTGCTTTTTCTTTTTATTTTCCTTAACGGGAACGGGCTTATCCAAAAAAGCCCGGATCTTTTGTTTGAGGGTAGGCTGTTGATTCTCAGGTTCCTGGTTGCTCATGTCAATTCTGCTCCTTCTTGTTGGATCTTCACAGGCTCTGGGCCGCGCTCCAATGTTGCCTTTCGTCTTTTCAGGAATACCAACCGGTCCAGCATCACTACGCGACCGCAGGTCTCGCAGCGGATCTTGATGTCCGCGCCGGTGCGGGTCACCACCCAGGTGTCCCCGCCGCAGGGATGGAACTTCCGGGTACGCACCCGGTCGCCCAGGCGAATCTCGTCCTCCATGCCGATCCTCCTGAAAAAAACTTAAAAACAATTATAATCGCTCTCTTCCTTTTTTTCAATCCCCGTTTTCTCCCCTTTACTTTACCACACTAATGTGTTAAAATGTTTTTAACCCGTCAGGGCAGCTTGCTCCTGACGGGCCCATCAAAAAAGGAGCGAATTCATGGGGCATCTGCAAAACGAGGGGACGGACAGGCTGTTCCGGGTCCTGCTGAAACTGACCAGCCTCGAGGAATGTTACGACCTTTTCGAGGACCTTTGCACGATCAAGGAGCTGCAGGACATGGCGCAGCGCCTGGAGGTCGCTTTCCTGCTGGACGAAGGCAAAAAATATCAGGAGATCATGGATCGCACGAGCGTCAGCTCGGCCACCATCAGCCGCATCAACAAATGCCTGCTGTACGGCAGCGGCGGCTATCGTCGGGCGATCGACCGGGAAAAGGCGGGGGAGCAGGCATGAGCATCCGTGAGGACATCTTAAAGCCGGAGGAAAAAATCCTCTTTTCCCTGCGCGAGCTATACCGTTCCTTTGGGTATGCGCAATACCGGATGCGCCGCTTTGAGGAATACGACCTCTACGCCGGGAACAAGGATTTCCTGGTATCCGACAATGTGATCACGTTTACCGATACCACCGGCAAGCTGATGGCCTTAAAGCCCGACGTCACG
>JAFUHB010000186.1 GCA_017469085.1 Clostridia bacterium | reverse complement strand
TCATCGCCTACGCGCCCTGCATCAACCACGGCATCAACATGGGCAAGGCCCAGGCTGAGATCCGTAAGGCGGTTGCCGCGGGCTATTGGCCGCTGTATCGCTACAACCCCGACAACGAGAATCCCCTCACCGTGGACAGCAAGGATCCGACCGAGTCCTATCAGGACTTCCTGCGCGGAGAGGTCCGTTATACCTCCCTGCTCAAGCAGTTCCCGGAGGCCGCCGAAAAGCTGTTCCAGGACAACGAGTCCGAAGCCGCCAAGCGCCTTGCCATGTACAAGAAGCTGGCTGCAAAGTAATTTAGGTCTAACCCATCGGGCCGCCGCGCAGTAATGCGCGGCGGTCTAATTTTTCCTCTATTCTATTAAAAAATTCCATCATACCAGGGCATAAATCCCGTCGGCAAAATCAAAATCAGGTCAAAATTCTACTGATCAGGGATATTATCTTCCGCTTTCCACAAAACGTAGGTTGACAGTTTCCCACATTCCGTTGAAAATAAAAGCGACAAAGACAACGCGCCATGGAACCGAAGATGACCGAATACAAATGCAAAAGCAAGCTTTCTGTGGATGGTGACAGCTATGAACAACGTCAATGAAACCGTCGCCCGGAACCTCCGCGATTTACGCAAATCGCTACATTTAACGCAAAGCAATCTGGCGGATCTGATCGGCTATTCCGTAAAGACCGTCAGCAAATGGGAAAGCGGCGGGAGCATCCCGCCCAGCGCCATCCTTCCGGAGCTTGCCATGGCGCTGAAAACGGATATCAACTGTTTGTTTCGTGAGGTGGAGCAGCCTATGTATTACTTAGGGATCGACGGCGGCGGAACCAAGACCGACTTCGTGCTGGCGAACAAGGAGGGGAAGCTGCTCAAGCGCGTGACGCTGAACAGCGCCAACCCGTTCGACGTCGGCGAGGAAAACGCTTTTCGCGTTCTCCGGGACGGCATTTACCAGGTGTGCTCGGAAATACCCTTCTCGCAGATCTCCGTCTACGCGGGCGTCGCCGGCGGCGGCGCGGGCGACTATCCGCAGAAGATCGAGGAGTTTCTGAAGGGCTTCCGCTTTGCCCGGGCGCGGAACGGCAACGACGTCAGCGAGTGCATCACACTGGGTCTTGGGGATCGGGACGGCATTGTAGTCATCCTGGGCACCGGCTCCATCGCCTACACGCAGTATCAGGGCACGGTAGGCAAAACCGGCGGGTTTGGCTACATGCTCGGAGACGAGGGCGGCGGTTACGCGATCGGGCGGGACATGCTGCGCGCCGTTCTGGAGGCCGAGGAAGGCTACGGTGAAAAGACCATGCTGCTGGACAGCGTGCGGAAGGCCTGTGGAACAAAGACGGTGGCGGAAAACATCTCGCGCTTCTATCAGGGCGGTAAAAAGCAGATCGCGTCTTACGCGCCGCTGGTGTTCGAAGCCTGGCAGGCCGGGGACGCCGTCGGACGCCGTATTCTGGAGGATAATATGCGCGCCGTCGCCGAGATGATCCTCCATGCCGGAAGCAGGTTCCCGTCGGGCGCGCAGGTCCCCGTGGTCCTGTTCGGCAGCATCACCAAGGATGAGGCCGTTATTCTCCCGCTGATCAACGCCCATCTTGCCGCCGAAAGCAAGGCGGGCCCGACGTATCATCTGTCCGTCTGCGCGGAGCCGGTGTATATGGGCGCGCTCCTGCTCGCCGGATTGCCTGTGATCGAAGGAGACAAGCATGCTTAAAACGGAAATGCGCAACCCCCGCACCACCCACATCGACAGCATGACGACGGAGCAGATGCTTGAGGTCATGCAGGATGAAAATCGGGTCGTGACCGAGAGCGTGGGCGCCGTTCTCAAGGACGTCGCCAAGGCCGTGGACGGTATCTTTCGCGACATGCAGGCGGGCGGCCGGCTCTTTTATATCGGCTGCGGCACATCGGGGCGCATCGCCGTCGCGGATGCGGCCGAATGCCCGCCCACCTACTGGGTCTCCCCCGACCGGGTCGTGGGGATCATTGCCGGCGGAGACAGCGCGCTCAGAACGGCCGTGGAAGGCTATGAGGACAGCTTTGAGGCCGGATATCATGTCATGGAACCCTATCGGCTTTCCGACCGGGACAGCGTGATCGGCCTGTCGGCGGCGGGCGGGGCGGCCTTTGTGCTGGGCGCGCTGACTGCGGCACGGGAACGCGGAGCGCTGACCGTCGCGATCACCTCAAACGCGGGAGCCCCTCTGACCGAGCTGGCCGATATCGCCGTCTGCCCGGATACGGGAGCCGAAGTGGTGACCGGCTCCACGCGCATGAAAGCGGGCACCTCGCAGAAAATCATTCTGAACATGATCTCCACCTCCGTCATGATCAAGCTGGGCTATGTTTACGAGAACTTCATGATCAATCTCTGTCCCTCCAACGTCAAGCTACGCAGCCGGATGATCTATATCACTTCCCAGATCGCCGGTATATCCCTGGAAGAAGCGGAGCGGCATTTGAAAGCCAACGGCTTCGATATCCGCGCCGCCGTGAAGGAGGCGTCCGCAGTATGACCCGTATCACAGCGCCGAAAGGGGTTGGAAGCATGAGCCGGCCGACAGGAAAAAAATGGCTTGCTTATCTGAAAAGCCATTGGCTGCTCTATGCCATGCTGATCCCGGGGATCGTATACATCATTTTCTTCAAATATATTCCCATGTACGGGGTCACGATCGCGTTCAGGAATTACAATGGCATCGGCGATATTTCCAGCGCTCCGTGGGTCGGCTGGGCCAATTTCGCGCGGCTGTTCAGCACGCGGGCGTTCAAGCGGGCGCTGACCAACAATATCGTCATCAGCGTGGAAAAGCTGATCTTCGGCTTCCCCTCGCCCATCATCCTGGCGCTGATCATTGACAGCATTCGCAGGAAGCGGATCAAAAAGGTCGTACAGACAGCGGTGATCCTGCCCAACCTGATCTCCTGGGTGGTCCTGTACGGCGTCCTGTACGCCATCCTTTCTCCGAGCACCGGCGTCGTAAAGGCCCTGCTGGAAGCGTTCGGGTATCAGGGAACGATCCCCAACCTGCTGGCGCAGAAGAGCAGCTTCCGGGCGCTGATCGTAATCTCCCATATCTGGCAGGCGTCCGGCACGGCGACGGTCGTTTATCTGGCGGCCATCATGGGGGTCGATCAGGAATTGTATGACGCCGCCGCCATCGACGGCGCGGGCTACTGGCGGCAGCTTTGGCACGTGACCCTGAGCGGGATCCGGACGACGGTCGCTACCCTGTTCGTCATCCGTGTCGGGGACCTCATGTTCGCGGGCTTTGACCAGATCTTTGCCATCTCCAACGACGCGGTCATCACCGTCTGCGATATCATTGACACCTATGTGTACCGGATCGGCCTGACGCAGCGCAGCTTTTCCCTGGCCACGGCGGCCGGCCTGTTCCAGTCGGCTACGGGCCTGGTGCTGGTGCTGATTACCAACAGGATCGCCAAAAAGATGGATCCGGACAGCGGACTTTTCTGAAGAGGGTGCGCGTATGGGAATTGTGAATCCAAAGCATAAAACGATCGGCGACCGATTGACCAACGTCTTTCTGGGATGCTGTGTGATCTTCATCATCATCGTCTGCATCTATCCTTTCTGGCATGTGATCATGTACTCGCTGTCCGATTCCAGGGCGGCGATGTCCGGCGGCGTTTTCCTGCTGCCGAGAAGCTTTACGCTGGACAGCTATTCCATGCTGATGAGCACACAGCGAATCTTCAACGCCATGTGGAATTCCATTAAAAAGACGCTCGTCGGCACCTCGCTGGCCATGGTGGTCACCGTCCTCACGGCCTACCCGCTGTCCCGCGGCGATCTGAAGGGAAGACGCTTCTTCCTGCTGATGATCTACTTTACGATGCTGTTCAGCAGCGGCATCATTCCCACCTACATTCAGATCAAGAATCTGGGGCTGCTGGACACGTTCTGGGTCTATGTATTTCCCGGGGCCATGAGCGCGTATAACATGTTTGTCCTGAGGAATTTCTTCGCGACCATCCCGGACTCACTGTCGGAATCGGCCACGCTGGATGAGGCCAACCCGCTCCAGATTCTTACGCGGATCGTCCTGCCGCTGTCCAAGGCGGCTCTCGCCACCATCGCGCTGTACTACGTCAACAGCTTCTGGAACTCCTATATGGACGGCGTGCTCTACGTCACCTCCACTCGGCTGGAGCTGCTGCAGGTGTATGTGCGCATGCTGATCAGCCTGACCGGCTCGCTGGCCGCCGTCGGCGAAGTCGGGGATCTGAGCGGCCGGGGCGTGATCACGGAGGATTCTATCAAGATGACGGTCATCGCCATATCGGTCATTCCGGTGATTTTGTTTTACCTGTTCCTGCAGAAGTACTTTCAGAAAGGCGTAACCGTTGGCGCTGTAAAAGGCTAAGGCAACACCGCATAATAAAGGCGGTCAGGTGGGGCATGGATTTTTCGGTTTCATAAAGCCGTATGGAGGAAGGCGTAGCGGCGCTACGCCGACCGAAATGAGGCAAGATGAAATCGGAAAAGACTTGTGCCAAATGTGCCGTATTGTGCGGTGACGCCCTAAGCGCAAACCGCAGAGAAAGGAGCGATGAAACGAATGCCGCGCTGCGCTGGTACAGGCAGGTTGCCTGAACGGAAACAGGGACAAAACCGTTCGGGGAGATGAGCCCCGAGCACGATCAAGAAAGGAAGGTATAGCATGAAAAAACTGATTGCCATGATGCTGACGGTCATGATGCTCGCTTCCCTGGGCGCGGCGTTCGCCGAGGGGAAAACCTGGACCGACGACGAGACGATCGAGCTGACGATCCTGTGCAAGACAGACAACATCCCCAATGAGAACAACATGGTGCTCGAAAAGCTTCGGGAAGTCACCGGCGTCAAGCTGAACATCATTCCGGCGCTCACGGCCGACTACACGACCAAGCTGAACGCCATGATCGCCGCCGGGGACGTTCCCGACATCTTCTACTGCATGAGCCTGACGGACGCCGTCGCTTTTAAGGAAGCGGGCCTGCTGGCGAATATGGAGGATGTGCTGAACGCCGTCGCGCCGAACGTCATCGAAGAAACCAAAGACATCCTCGGCCACGTCGCCGTCAACAACGACGGCGTCTACATGGTGCCGAACGCGAGGCTTACCACGCGACCAACCTCTGCATCCGCACCGACTGGCTGGCCAACCTGGGCCTGGAAATGCCGACGGACCTGGAGAGCTTCGCGCAGGTCATGCACGCCTTCACCTATGACGATCCGGAGCAGAACGGCGAAAACGACACCTTCGGCCTGAGCTGGTACTGGAAGGGCTTCACCCGCGCCAACGAAGCGTTCTCCACCATCTTCGGCGCGTACGGCATCCCGAAGTTCCGTCCCATTGAGGTCGACGGCAAGGTGACCACCTGGGTCAAGCATCCCAAGTTCCTGGAAGCGATGAAGTACATCAAGAGCCTGATCGACGACGGCGTATGTGAGCCTGAATACATGACCATTGCGGAGAATGACGCGTTCGGCAAGCTGTGGAACGGCGTTTCCGGCGCGATCGAATGGGAATGCGTAGGCCCCACCAACAACTGGATGCCTGGCAGATACACCGAGGATCCCGCCCCCACCTTTGACTTTGCGGTGCTGACGGGCCCCGACGGCGAATACGGCACGGCGGCCGTGTACCCCACCTACAGCGAGGGCTGGGCCTTCTCCTCCACCTGCAAGAACCTGGAGGGCGCCGCAAAGCTGGCCAACTTCTGCATGTCGGAGGAAGGCAGCGAACTGCTGCGCCTGGGCATCGAGGGCGTCATGTGGCAGTGGGTGGATAAAGAAAACGGCCAGATCGAGTATCTGGGCGAATACGCGGACAGCGCTACGATCCGCGTCAACGGCGGCTATGTGTACTGGCAGATGTTCACCCCGAAGAACAACGCGCAGGACCGCACCCTGAACAAGCAGACGCAGGAAGGCGTCGCGCTGGCCAGGAGCGTCATGATCGACTGGGTCAATATTCAGGAAGAACTGGAATCCAGAAACCTCTACGGAGCGGATATGGATCAGGTCATCAACGAGATGCCGGCCGAGCTGTTCACAACGGACGTGGATGAAATGGAAGACGTCTATCAGGAATACATCACCGAGTGGGAGAATGTCGGCGGCAAGGCCTGGGAGGATGAAATCACCGCGATCTGGGTCGCGCAGAACAAGTAACCCATCGTTTTGCCGGCCAAACGGCGAAACAGCAAAGCGCTCGCTTGGGGGGACGGGCGGACCGTCCGTCCCTCCCCCATCGGGCATTGTCCTTGCAAAAGCATACGATCACAGAGACGGAGGACGATCAGGCCAATAGCGTCTCCTCCGGCTCCGTGCTGTCGGAAAGGTCTGCGAAGAAATGATCGAACTGAGAAAACTGACTGCGGACGATTATGACACGCTGCTGAATTTGCTGAACGAAGTGTTCGCGCGGGAGCATGGGCATCCCATGGATTTTCTGAATGAATTGCCCAAGATGTGGATCCGGGATGACCGGCACATGGGCTATCATACCGGCCTGTTTGAAGACGGGCGGCTCGTGTCTGTGGCGGGCTGCTATCCCTTCACGCTGAAAATCGGGGATACATCCCTGCTGTTCGCAACGACCGGCAATGTGGCGACCCTGCCCGAATATGAGGGCCGGGGACATTTTACCGCTGTTTTCACAAAAATCATGGATGAGCTGGAGCAGATGGGCGCCGACGGGGCCAGGCTCGGCGGGGCCAGACAGCGGTACGCCCGCTTTGGCTATGAGCCGGCGGGCAGCACATATACCGTCACCTTATCCCGGCGAAACCGGGAACAGTATTTTCATGACGCCGGGAAGGATATTGTATTCCGGGAAATTGCCCGGGAGGACGCGGAGGCGCTTTCCTTCTGCCACGAGCTGTCCCGGCGGTCGGCGGTCTATGTGGAACGCTCGCCGGAGGATCATGAGCGCGACGTATACCTGGCGCTGTGCTCCAAGCACGCGGCCCCGTATCTGGCGGTGGAAAACGGGGAGCCCGTCGGCTATCTCGCCGCGGCGTCGGACCAGCAGTTCATCGGGCGCTCTGTTGACGGGCCGCGCATCCTGGAATGGAACACGGTTTCCTCCAAATATACGGCGCCCATGCTCTGCGCCTGGCAGCGTCGGGTGAAAAGCAACGTCACCTTCCTGCTCGGCCCGCACATGCAGGAGGAGCTTCGGCTGTTCGCCCCGGCGGCGGAATACGTCAGTCTTTCTTCCAGCCATCGGATCAAGGTTTTGAATTATGTGAAGCTGGCGGACGCTCTGCTGAAGCTGAAAGCGTCGCAGCGCCCGCTGTTAAAGGGGAAATATGTGATCGGGATCGAGGATTACGGCGCAATCAGTCTGGAGGTAAGCGAGTCGGGCGCCTCCTGCGTAATGTCCAAGGACGCGCCCGACGTCACGCTGGACAGGCTTTCGGCGACCCGGCTGCTGTTTGGCTGTCTTCCGCCCTCCTGCACGCTGGCAAGCCCAGGCCCCCTGCCTGAAAGCTGGCTGCCCCTGCCATTTTCATGGAATACGCTGGATTATGTATAAATTGGATTGACTCATCGGATCAACAGAAGGGAGTATGGAGAAAATGAACGCGCAGCTCATCCATGAAAACGGCGTCGCCAAGATCCGCATCAACGGGGAAACCGTCTCCTCCGTTTCATTCCGTTCCTTTCGCCCGCAGCCAGGCATTACGAAGGCGTTTGGAGACGGCGGGATCCGGCTGATGAATATCTATCCCAGCGGCATTCTGAACACACTGCATGTGCCCTATTCCCAGTTTGGGGAATATTGGCTGGGCGAAGGGAAATATGATTGGGACGTGCTCCGGGCGCAGATGGATCAGTTTATCTCGAACGCGCCGAACGCTTACTTTTCCCTGATGCTCCAGCTGGATACCCGGGACTGGTTCTTACAGGAGCACCCGGAATGCCCGAACAGCTTTTTCCACCTGTCCGAGGCGGAATGTTATCAGCCGTGGCGGGAGGCTGCCAAGAAGTGCATCCGGGATACGCTGACCTTTCTGGACAGGGAATATCCGGAAAAAATCTACTGCGTATACGTCGCCGCCGGAAGCGCCTGCGAATGGTACAACCGAATCCCGTTGGACGGGAACCCGCTCAAGGAAGCGACCTACAGAAAATGGACGGGCGACGAAGAGCGCCGGCTGCCTTCCACGGAGGAACTGCAGCGGGGCGAACATGGCATGCTGCTGGCCGAGAAGGAAAGCAACGTCAGCGATTATTGGCGCTTCCTGGCGGACCTGAACGCGGAAACCCTTCTGGAGTACGCCCACGAGGTCAAGACCTACAATCCCGGCCTGCTGGTTGGGTGTTTTACCGGCTATCTCCTCTACCATGACAGGAAGCTCAACGACAGCGCGCACAACGGCATGATCGCCCGGGTGTTTGACTCGCCGGATATCGACCTGATCTTCTCCCCTGCCTCCTATTATGTCCGGGGGCTGGAGAGCGTCAGCAACTCGGAGCTGCCGATGGCTTCGGTCCGCCTGCACGGGAAGATGTATTATCATGAGATCGACAATACGACCTACCCGTCCAACACCAATCCGTACGCGCAGGTCCTGCAGCAGTACGAGCACCGGCGGCACAAATCCCTGCGGGAAAGCGTCATGTACGCCCGCCGGGAGAGCGCGTGCGCCTTTGCCGCGCTGGGCACCTACTGGTGGTTTGACATGTTCGGCGGCTGGTATGACGACGCCCTTCTCCAACAGGAACTGCTTGCGATCGGCCGCGTCCAGGAGACGCTTTACAGCGCGCCGGTCGCCTCCAACGCCGAGGTCGCGTATCTGATGGATGAAGAGAGCACCTTTCACCTGGTCCGCGACAACGCCCTGTACGACCTGATGATTTCCAAGCAGACCGAGCCGCTTGGGCGCATCGGCTGTCAGGTCGATTATTATGCCGCTGGCGATCTTCTGGACCCCCGTTTCAACCGGAAGCAGTACAAGCTGTATATCTTCCCCAACCTGATCGCGCCGACCTCGGCCATGCGGCAGGCCGTTTCGGAGCTTCGGGCGTCCGGCGCGAGCATCCTGTTTGTATACGCCCCCGGCGTCCTGAAGGACGGCCGATTTGCCCCGGAAGGGATGGAGGACCTGACCGGACTCAAGCTGCGCATTACAGAGCGGTGTTTTGGCTATACGCTGGCTGATAACGGTCCCTACAACGACGACGGGATGGCCCGCATCTTCGGCGGCCGTCTGGACAGCGCCAATGTCTTCGTGACCGCGGAGGAGCCGGAGGATTACATATTCGGCCGCGGCCTGGTCAACGACTATCCGCAGTTTGCCGTCAAGCCGCGGGAAAACGGCGGCTTCGACGCCTGGATCGCTCAGGGCGTGATCCCGGATTTCATCCTGCGCCCCCTGGCGAAGGCGGCCGGATGCCATCTGGTAACGGAGGAGGGCCTGCCCGTATACACCAATTCCCGCATGCTCGCTCTGTTTGACCATCAGGGAGGAACGTATACCGTCCGCGCGCCGTGGAACGAGGGTTGCCTGAAGGAGCTGTATACCGGGGAAACGCATCCCCTTTCCGAGGACGGGCAGATTACCCTGCAGTTTGAAGCGGACGAATGCAAGTGCTTCATCCATCTGAGCGATAAGAACGGCGCATCTGAATAAAGTGAAGAAGATAAGCCCGCCATCACGACGGGCTTATTTTTGGTTCTATAAAAAAATCCCGCCGGGAATGTTCGGCGGGAAGCAGTATAAATCGTAGCGAAGGAAGGTCAGGCGTTGAGCTTGGGCGGTTCGGAGCCCTCGAGGTTGGCGGGGCGGTTCAGGATGGCCATGAATTCCTCGCCGGTGATCGTCTCGCGGTCCAGCAGGTACTCGGCAAGCTCGTCCAGCTTGTCGCGGTTATCATGCAGGATGGAGAGGGCCTTTTCGTGGGCCTCGCGGATGGTATCGTTGACCTCGCGGTCGATCAGGGAGGAGGTTTCCGCGCTGCATGCCAGCGAGGTATCTCCGCCCAGGTACTGGTTGGTCACCGTTTCGAGGGCCACCATATCGAACTGCTTGCTCATGCCGTAGCGGGTGATCATGGCCCGAGCCAGGCGGGTGGCCTTTTCGATGTCGTTGGACGCTCCGGAGGTGACCGACCCAAAGACGACCTCCTCGGCCGAGCGGCCGCCGGTCAGCGTGGTCAGCTCGATCATGGCGTCCTCGCGGGACATGAGCACCTTTTCATCCTCCTCCACCTGCATGGTGTAGCCCAGCGCGCCGCTGGTGCGGGGGATGATGGTGATCTTGGTGACGGGGGCGGCGTTCTTTTGCTTGGCGGCGACCAGGGCATGGCCGATTTCGTGGTAGGCAATGATGCGCTTCTCGCGGTCGGAAATCACGGCGTTCTTGCGCTGATAGCCGGCGATCACGGTTTCCACGCTCTCCATCAGGTCGGCCTGGCCGACGCGCTCGCGGCCTTCGCGAACGGCGCGCAGGGCCGCCTCGTTGATGATGTTGGCCAGCTCCGCGCCGGAAGCGCCGGAGGTTGCCCGGGCAATCGCGGCCATGTCGATGTGATCCTCAAAGCGGACGTCCTTGGCGTGCACGTTCAGGATGGCGATACGGCCCTGAAGATCAGGCAATTCCACAGGGATGCGGCGGTCAAAGCGGCCGGGACGCAGCAGCGCGGGGTCCAGGATCTCGGGCCGGTTGGTGGCGGCCAGGATCACCACGCCCTTGGCGGCGTCAAAGCCGTCCATCTCGGCCAGCAGCTGATTGAGCGTTTGCTCCCGCTCGTCGTTGCCGCCGGAGATGCCGCCTGCGCCGTCGCGCTTCTTGCCGATGGTGTCGATCTCATCGATGAACACGATGCAGGGCGCTTTTTCGGTGGCCTGCTTGAACAGGTCGCGCACCTTGGCAGCGCCCATACCGACGAACATTTCCACGAATTCAGAGCCGCTGATGGAGAAGAAGGGCACGCCCGCTTCCCAGGCGACGGCCTTGGCCAGCAGGGTCTTGCCGGTGCCCGGAGGGCCCACCAGCAGCGCGCCCTTGGGCAGTTTTGCGCCGATGGCCTTGTAGCAATCGCCGTCATGCAGGTAAGAAACGATCTCCTTGAGGGCCTCTTTGGCCTCGTCCTGCCCGGCGACGTCCGCGAAGGTTTTGCCGGTTTGGGATTCGATGTAGATCTTGGCGTTGGATTTTCCCAGGGACAGGACGTTCTGCCCACCCGCTCCGTTCATAATGCGGGGCAGGATCAGCTGGCCGAGGGCCATAAAGATGACGATGGGCAGCAGCCAGGAAACCAAAAAGCTGATCAGAGGATTGGCCTGGGTGGGGATTTCCACGGAAATCTCGACGCCCGCCTCGGTCAGTCGGCTCAGCAGGGTCGTGTCGTTGGGCCAGATATTGGTCTGGTACAGCCGGCGCTCGGTGGTGGTGGGGTTTTCCGTCATGAAAACCAGGGTGCGGTTTTCATCGTCCAGAGAGGCCTGGACGACCTTCGCCCCGTCCTTGCCGTTCTCCAGCATGTCCAGCATCGTGGTATAGGCGACCTCTTCCACCTGATTGTTCAGGATGCGGGGGAACAGGAAGGCGTTGGACAGCAGCATGATGATGACGACAAAGACCAGATACGAGATGATTGGTCTGGAATTGTTGGGTCTCTCCTCTTTCATAGGCGTCCTCCTTGACGGATGATTGGAAACGCGGGCAGCCGGCCCGCTCGGAGGTTCCAGCTTTATTTTAGAAAGGAACCGGTCAAATGTCAAACAAAAAAGGGATAATAACGGCGCCTGAATGTGGCAGAAGGATGACGCAAATCGAGGCCGGAGGGAGACGTCAGTTCGCAAAACCCGGTTTTACTTGACGCACATTGGGATCGTAGGTAAAATAAGATGCTGGAATAGGATCCGGAAAGGGTGGAGAGGCAATGCCTTTATTGATCGCGATCGACGGGCCGGTGGGAGCCGGAAAATCAACGATATCGGACGCTGTGGCACAGCGGCTGGGAATCCTGCATTTGGACACGGGCGCCATGTACCGCGCCGCGGGGCTTGCGGCGCTGCGGGCGGGAGTATCGCTGGACGACGAGCAGGCGGTGTCCGAATGCGTAGGACGGGCGGACATTTCCGTTCGCTATGAGGACGGCGTGCAGCGCACTTTGCTGTCCGGCGAGGATGTGACGGGAGCGCTTCGCACGCCCGAAGCCAGCGACGCGGCGTCCCGTGTGTCCCAGTATCCTGCCGTGCGACGCAAGCTGGTGGAGGCGCAGCAGCGTATCGCGCGGAGCACCTCCCTGCTGATGGACGGCCGGGACATCGGCACGGTCGTGCTGCCGGACGCTCCGGTCAAGATTTATTTGACCGCGACGGCGCAGGCGCGGGCTGCCCGGCGGATGCTGCAAATGCGGGAAAAGGGAGACCAGACGCCGTTTGAGGTCATCCTGGCCGAGGTAAACGCCCGGGACGACCGGGACATGCATCGGGAAACGGACCCCCTGCGCCAGGCGGAGGACGCCGTCGTGGTGGACTCCTCCGAGCTCAACTTTGAGGAGACCGTGAATGCTATCCTGCGGATCGTCGCGGAAAGGAGCGCCGAGGCATGAGCGAGGAAAATCAGGCCGGGCAGGAGCGGGAACGCACCTTCTGGTATACCATGGCCCGCGGCTTTACCTTTTTGATGACGCATCTGTTTTACCCGGTGACCTATCATAACGCCGCGGTCTGCGATCAGGCCGGGGCCTGCATCGTGGTGGCGAATCACAAGCACTGGCTGGATCCGCTGCTGGTGGGCAGCCGCTTCAAGCGCCATGAGGTCGTGTTCCTGGGCAAAAAGGAGCTGGTGCACACAAAACTGGCCGAGCGGCTGATGAAGCGTCTGCATATGATCGTGGTCGACCGCCATAACAGCGACCTGAAGGCCATGCGCGAATGTATCCAAACCGTGCGGAAGGGCCATGTGCTGGGCATTTTTCCTGAGGGCACCCGCTGCCGGGAAACGACGCTGGCTCACCTTGAAACCGGCTGCGCCTTCATCGCCCTGCGCTGCAAGGCCCCCCTGGTCCCGGTGCTGATCGACCGGCCCTGCCGACTGTGGCGGCGCACCCACGTGTATTTCGGCCAGCCGCTGCAGGTGGAGGAGCTGTACCAGGGCGTGACGGACGCCGCGGCGGCGGAAGAAATGAACCGCCGCATCCGCGCGGGCATCCTGGCGCTCAGCCCTGCGCCCAGGCTGCCGGACGGGACGATCACTCACGAATAAAAAGTGGTTGAATACGGATAAAATAAAAAGAAAATTTACGTTTTTGTGGAGAATCGATCCCATAAAAATGGAAAAAAGAAGGAATTCAAGCGTTCCCGTCGTATAATAACAGGGAAGACAGGCGTTTTTGACAAGACGCCGGACAACCCGAAGGAGTTTTCATGCCTCATTCAACGGATCTGGGCATCGACCTGGGGACCAGCAATGTGCTGATCTACGGCCGCAACCGCGGCATCGTGTTCCAGGAGCCCACCGTGATCGCGAAAAACAGGGATAACGATCGCATCATCGCCATCGGCGAGGAGGCGCATCGGATGCTGGGCCGCGCGCCGGGCAGCATCGACGTGTATTATCCCTTCAAGCAGACGGACATCTCCCAGTCCATCAATTTTGTGGGCGCGATGCTGCTTCGTTTCGTGATCGATACCAACGGCAAGCATATCATCAACGGCCCTCACGTCGTGATGTCGGTGCCGGCTGGCCTGAGCGACTCGGACCGCCGGACGCTGATCAGCGCGCTGTTTGAGTCCGGCGCGCGCCGGACGCAGATCATCAGCCGCCCCATCGCCGCCGCGCTGGGCGCGGATCTGCCCATCGGAGAGCCTTACGGCGAAATGATCGTGGACATCGGCGGCGCGGCGACCGATATCGCCGTCCTTTCCCAGGGGCGCGATATCCTGTGGAAAACGGAGAACATCGGCGGCGATTCCTTTGACCAGGCGATCATCAAATTCCTGCGCCGCAAGCACAACATGCTGGTGGGTGAAATCACGGCGGAGGAGATCAAGCAGCGCATCGGTTCGGCTATGCCGCGGCGGGATCGGCTGTACCTGGATGTTACGGGCCGCGACCTGCTGACCGGCCTTCCCAAGACCCTGCGGGTGACCTCGGACGAGGTCCGCGAGGCGATGGACGAGCCGCTGATCGCGCTCATCCAGAAAATCCATGAGACGTTGGCGGCGACTCCCGCCGAGCTGGCCGCGGATATCTTTGACTCCGGCATCGTGCTGTCCGGCGGAGGCGCGCTGCTGGACGGGCTAGCGGACGCCGTCAGCATGAACCTCAAGATCGCCTGCCGCGTGGCGGACAATCCGCAGGAATGTATCGCCCGCGGCTGCGGCCTAACCATGGAAAAGTACAGCGAATACGGCAAATACCTGGCCGCCAGCCGCAAGCGGCGATAATAAAAAACGGATCAGAACCGGCCTTTGGGCGCTTTGCCCGGGGCCGGTTTTATACGGCGGATAGCGGTTGCCCCTGTGGAACGGCAGAAAAGCATGTGGGCAGAATAAGTCGTTACGATTCACCCATTGAGAAAGAAATCACCCAAAGAACGAGAGGGGAGTGTCGAGGGGGAACACCCTCGACTTAAAATCCGCAGCAGCGACATGCGCGGTGCGAGGACCAAATCGCGTCAGCGATTTGCACCTTGCGCCTTTTCCGCCCGGGAGGCCCAAAGGGCCGAGAGGAAAAGGCGTCAGGGGGTGGTGTTGGCGGGGGAAGAATTCCCCCGCCAAGTTACTATGAAGCCGTAGGCGGAATAGTAACAATAAGTCTGTTTTGTGCATAAGAGGAATTGTTTTTGCTATGTACCTTCCGGCGGGGAAAAACTATAATGATGGTAAATGTATGGACGGATTGGGCATGTCGTGCCGGGAGGTGGAGGCTTGAAGGGCCAGCTGTCAGTCAGCCAGTACCGGGCGATCGATCTGTCTTTGTTCGCTGTGATGCTCATGCTGTTTGAAACGGTGACCGTCACGGCGGCGACGCGCTGGTTCCCCGGCGAGGCATATACGGTGTCGGTGGTCGGCGCGGTGACCGCCATCGTGCTGATGCGCTGGGGCGCATGGGGTGCGCTGCACGCGGTTCTGGGCGGCCTGGTGTATTGTCTGGTGTCCCGGGCGGCGGTCTGGCAGTACGCGGTGTACATGGGCGGCAACCTGTTTGGCCTGGGCGCCCTGCTTTTGTTCCGTGTGAAGGGCCGGGAGACGGTCCGCGGGGACGCGCTGCTTTCGATGGCCTTCGGAGGCCTGACGCTGCTTTTGATGCAGGCGGGCCGGGCGCTGATCAGCCTGCTGTTTGGCGCGGGGGCCGCCGCGATCGGTTTTTTTACCACGGACGTGGTATC
>JAFUHB010000185.1 GCA_017469085.1 Clostridia bacterium | reverse complement strand
CCTGCGCGCGCATGCGGGCCTGCGTTTCCGGGTCCTGCACGCGGGAGGAGACGCCCGTAAAGGAGGAACGGGGCAGCAGCAGGGTCAGGCGTCCGGCGATCGAAATATCCTGCGTCAAATAGGCTGCCTTGCTCTGAACGGGCGGCTTCTTGACCTGCACCAGCACCGACATGCCGCCCTTCAGGGGCTCCTTGGCCTCCGAATAGGGCAGGAAGCCGTTCTGCCCCTCCGGCAGGGTCACGAACGCCGCGTTCATGGCCTTGGCGATTCGATCGACCTTGCCAAGATAGATTTGCTCTACCTGCAGCCCGCGTTCCGGATAAACGTGGTAATCGGTCAGCAGCCCTTCCTCCACGAGCGCGGCCTCCGTGCGCCCCGGCTGGTGCCGGATGAACAGCTGCCGCATCATGCCTCCTCCAGCGGGATCAGCTTGCCGTCCCGCTCAGCAAAAAGCTGTGTGCGCGTGACCAGCGCCTCGGGCTTTGAAATACCCAATCTTTCAGCCATAGACGTGAGCAGCAGGTCAGGCTTACAGGTACCCGCCTCGCAGAGCGCGAGCACCGCGTCAAAGGCATAGGCGCCGTCCGCCTGGAGGACATGGATCAACGGCTTCAGGTCGCAAGGCTTTTCGCCGGTCTTGGTCTTGCGGATGGCCGGGATCTCGGGCAGCGCCCAGTATTCGGGAAGGAAGCGGACAAACCCGGCGGCGTCCTCCCCCTCCGTCAGCTCAAAATGGTAGCCGGCAGCGCGCAGCAGGGCCATCGGCGCGGGATGCAGATCGTCCACGGCGCGGCAGCGCACGCAGCGCAGCTCCGGCGGCAGGCTTTGCGTAAGCCGCTCCGTAAATTCCCGCTCCGATACGTCTTCAGCCAAAGCAACCTCGACGACCTCTCGCCGTCCGGGCATTCCCAGGGACAGGGGCGCGGCGAAATTCAGCAGCATATGCGGGTTGAATCCGTTGGAATATCGGACGGGCAGCCCGCTGCGGCGCAGGGCGCGCTGCATGGTGCGCAGCATATCCAAATGGCCGATAAAGCGGATGCGGGGCCGCTTTTCCAGCACGATCCACATTTTCATGGCAGCTTCCTCAGCGTAAAATCATTAGGGCGTTTGTCAACATTCGATCGAAACCTCTACCTTTCTGGGCGGCATCGAAAGGTTGGGACAGACGCCCGGGTAACGCTCGATCCCGCAGGCATTGCAGCCCTGACGGCAATCCTTGGTGGTTCGTCCGTGAAGAGCGCGTTCGTTTTCCCGGCGCAGGAATTCCTGAGTCACCCCCATGTCGATAAACGCCCAGGGCAGGAGCTCCTCATAAGGCCTTTCCCGATTGGCGTAAAAGGCCGGGTCCAGCCCTACGGCGTCGAAGGCCTCGAGCCAGGTATCATAGCGGAAATGCTCGCTCCAGCCGTCCAGCTTGCAGCCGCGCTTCCAAGCTTCGTATAAAACGGCGGCCATACGCCGGTCTCCCCGGGCAAAGCAGGCCTCCAGGTAAGAGGTGGTAGAGTCGTGCCAGTTGAAGGTGACCCCTTTGATTTTCAGGTAGTCGCGCAGCGCGCTCTGCTTTACGCGCACCACATCGATCGTATCCTGCGCCGCCCATTGGAAGGGGGTAAAGGGCTTGGGCACGAACACCGACGCGCTGCAGGTGACGCGAAGGCCGCGGGCACGTTTGTCCTTCGGGACGGCAAAGTAAGCGCCGACCACCTTCTGGGCCAGTTGGGCGATGCCGCGAAGATCGTCGTCGGTCTCCGTGGGGAGCCCCATCATGAAATACAGCTTGACCGTGCTCCAGCCGCTCTCAAAGGCGTCGGTCACGGCGCGCAGCACATCCTCCTCGGTAACGCCCTTGTTGATCACGTCGCGCAGGCGCTGCGTGCCGGCCTCCGGCGCAAGGGTCAGGCCGGATTTGCGGATCTTGCTGAGCTCCTCCAGGGATTGCTTGACGATATTGTCCACCCGCATGGAGGGCATGGAAACGCCGACCCGCTTGTCCCTGTACTGTTTCATGAGCTCCAGGATCAGGGGAGACAGGCAGGTGTAATCGCCGCTGGAAAGGGAGGAAAGGGACATCTCCTCATATCCGGTCGACGTCTCCAGGTTCTCGGCGTGCTCCAGCACCTTTTCCATCGTCCGTTCCCGAACCGGGCGGTAGATCATACCGGCCTGGCAGACGCGGCACCCCCGCGTGCAGCCCCGCATGATCTCGAGCACGATGCGGTCATGCACGATCTCTGTGTAAGGCACGGGAAATTTATCCGGATATTGGGCATTGGAAAAGTCCTTCAGGATGCGCCGCCGGACGACGGCGGGCACTCGGGGCTCGATAGGATAAAACGCGGCAAGCGTGCCGTCCTCATGATATTCCGCCCTGTAAAACGCCGGCACATATACGCCCTCGATTTGCGCAAGGCGCAGGAGCGTATCGCGCCGGGACAGCCCTTCGCGCCGACAGTCGCGCACCGCATCCAGGAACTCGACCATCATTTCTTCACCGTCGCCGATCTGGAAGGCGTCGATAAAGGGGGCAAGCGGTTCCGGATTGCAGGCGCACGGCCCGCCTGCGATCACCAGGGGATCGGTCTCAGCGCGGTCGGCGGCGTAAACGGGCACGCCGCCCAAATCCAGCATCTCCAAGATGTTGGTAAAGCTCATTTCATATTGCAGCGTGAATCCGACGACCTCAAACTGGCGCAGCGCTTTGCGCGATTCCAGCGAGAACAGGGGGATATCCTCCCGGCGCAGCGCATCCGAAAAATCCGTCCAGGGCATGAACACACGCTCGCATACGGCGTAGGGCAAGCGGTTGATGATGCTCCAGAGGATCTTCATGCCCAAGTAGGACATGCCGATCTCGTAAATATCCGGGAAGCAGAAGGCCATATGGACCTCCGTATCCTCCCAGGGCTTGACCTCGGTGTTCATTTCGCCGCCGGTGTATCGGGCGGGCTTTTCCACCCGCTCCAGGATCCGTTCAACGGCCCGTTCTTGCTGCGCGTTCAAGCTGCGTGCTCCTCCTGTAAAAAGCGCATAATTTCACAGATGCATTATACCATGAAAACGCCCGGTTGTCTATGAAACGCCGCTTTGAAAAAGCGGGCCGGGGTTTTCAAAGCGGACGTTTTCCTGTATAATAACAGCGAACGACGGGAGGACGACGAACATGAGGCTACAAAAATATTTGGCGCAGTGCGGAGTGGCCAGCAGGCGACACGCGGAGGAGATGATCGCCGCCGGCCAGGTGACCGTCAACGGCCTGACTGTGACCGAAATGGGCGCCCAGGTCGAGGATGGGGACGCCGTCTTTGTGAACGGCAAACGCGTCCGCCCCCAGACGACGATGCGGTATATCATGTATCACAAGCCGGCGGGCGAAGTTACCACCGCCTCCGACCCCGAGGGCAGGAAAACCGTGCTCTCCCATTTTGAGGGCATGGGCGTGCGCCTGTTCCCGGTAGGCCGCCTGGATTATGACAGCGAGGGCCTGCTTTTGCTGACCAACGACGGCGAATTGACCAACCGGATGCTGCATCCCCGCAACGAGGTGGATAAGACCTACCTGGCCCGCGTTTCAGGAGAGCTCACCAATGAAGCTCTGCGTCAGCTGCGGGCCGGCGTCGTGCTGGACGAGCGACGCACCGCGCCTGCCCGCGTGCGGGTCACGCGGCTGGGAGAGGAATTTTCCTATGTGACGGTGACCATTCACGAGGGCAGGAACCGCCAGGTGCGCCGCATGTTCGAGGCGGTGGGCCTCAAAGTGCTCGCTTTGAAGCGGATCGGCTTCGGCCCCTTGGAGCTGGGCGACCTGCCGCGCGGGAAATGGCGGGAGCTGACACAGGAGGAACGGGAAAGGCTGCGGACGCTCTATGAATGAGCCCATCCTAAAGTCGGCGCGATACATCGCCGCGGAATATATGGAGCGTGTCGTGCGGCCCGGCGATATCGTCGTGGATGCCACAATGGGCAACGGGCACGACACGCTGAAGCTGGCCGAACTGGTCGGGCCGACGGGCCGCGTATATGCCTTTGACGTGCAGGAGCAGGCGCTGCAAAACACCGAAAAGCTGCTGAACGAGCGCGGCGTGCTGGATCGCGTGCGCCTGATCCGGGACAGTCACGCCGAGATGGCTGGCTACCTAAAAGCGCAGCCGCGGCTGATTGTTTTTAACTTAGGCTGGCTGCCGGGCGGGGATAAGAGCGTAACGACCTTGCTCTCCTCCACGAACCGCGCGGTCGACGAGGCGCTGGACCTGCTGATGCCGGAGGGCTGGCTGATCGTCTGCTGTTACCCCGGTCACAATGAGGGGAAGCGAGAGCTCGCGATGCTCGCCGAAAAGCTAACGGCCCTGCCGCCGCAGCGCTTCAACTGCCTGTTGCACGTTTTTCTGAACGCCGGCGAGGACGCGCCGCGCTGCTTCGTCGTGCAAAAGCAGGCGAAAGGCAATTCAAACTAACCGATCAAGCGCAGCAAAAGGCGCAACGAAAAACCAGGCTGTCACCATTTTCATGGCGGGCAGCCTGGTTTTTGATCGGTTTGATTATTCCACCGTGTAGGGCAGCAGCGCGATGGCACGGGCGCGCTTGATGGCCTCGGACAGCTGGCGCTGATGCTTAGCGCAGTTGCCAGTCACACGACGGGGAAGGATCTTTCCGCGCTCGTTGATGTAACGATGCAGGCGGTTGACATCCTTGTAGTCGATATACTCGATCTTGCCCACGCAGAATTCGCACACCTTACGGCGCGGACGGCGGCGGGCGCCATGCGGACGGGGTTTCCGTTCGCCGCGATCTTCAGACATATGTACATCCTCCTTGTTTAGGATCGGGCCCGGCGACCGGGCTCGTCAGAACGGCAGTTCCTCTTCGTCAACCTGAACGAAGCCGCTCCCCGCGGGGGGCATAGCGCCGGGGTTGTACCCGCCGGCGGCCGGCGCATCAGCAGCGCCGCCTTCGCCTTTCGGGGTCAGGAATTCGACATCGTCCGCGGTCACCTCCAGCGAGGCGCGCGTCGTGCCGTCGTTGGCCTGATAGGTCTGCACGCTCACCGAACCGACCACGGACACCTTGCGGCCCTTGGCCAGGTAGCGCTGGCAGTTTTCACCGAGCTGACGCCAGGCCGTCACGCGGAAGAAATCCGCTTCGGGCTGGTTGGGCGCGGCATTGCTGCTGCGGCGACGGTTGACCGCCACGGTGAAGCTGCATACCGAAATGCCGGACGACGTGGTGCGAAGCTCGGGATCCCGGGTCAGATTTCCGACGATAAACAGCTTATTCATAGGTACTCTCCCTTACTCTGCGGCAGGAGCTTCAGCGGGAGCTTCCTGAGGCGCTTCCGCGGGAGCGGCAGCGCGAACGGGACGGGGCTTGACGTTAGACCGCTTATCCAGGACATGGATGATCTGATAGCGGATCACGCTGTCAATGTTGCCCAGGTTACGCTCGATCTCGCGCGGTTCTTTCCCCTCGCCGTTGAAGTTCACGAGAACGTACCAGCCCTCGGTCTTGTAATTGATGGCATAGGCCAGACGGCGCTTGCCCCAATCCTCGACCTTGGTGACCTCGCCGCCAAGCTTGACGATCAGGTCCTGGATGCGGGTATTGAGGGCCTTGCGGGCCTCCTCCTCCGCTTCCGGCGTGATGATGTACACCAGTTCGTACTTGTTCATGACTTTCACCTCCTCATGGACGTATGGCGTCGCAATCCCTGCGACGCAAGGATGTGCCAATTAGGTATTATAGCGCAGGCTGTTTATGATTGCAAGCGGTTTTTTTGATATTCAGCGAGATATTCAGCGATATTCAGCGATAAAATCAGCTTTCAAAGGTCTTGGCCACTTTT
Organism: Clostridia bacterium; assembly: GCA_017469085.1. Lineage (GTDB taxonomy): Bacteria > Bacillota > Clostridia > Christensenellales > Aristaeellaceae > UBA4246. The sequence continues at coordinate 6,971 of JAFUHB010000185.1, read as the reverse complement.
TGCAGCAGTTCCCGGATGGGCAGGTGCTGGGGGCACACCTTTTCGCACTTGCCGCAGCGGATACATTCGGACGCTTTGCCGTGGCCGTCGCCGGTCAGCACGTTTTCATAATAATAGGAGGTATTCCAATTGTGGAAGGCCTCGTGCATATTCAGAGCGGAAAACATATCGGGGATGCGGATGCCCTTGGGGCACTGGCTTTCTTCAATGCAATACCGGCAGGCCGTACAGGGGACCAGGTTCAGGCCGCGGAAAATATCGCAAACCTTGCGGACGGCATCCTTTTCTTCCTCCGTCAGCGGATGGAAATCGGCCATGGCGCTCAGGTTATCCTCCATCTGCGCCATATTGCTCATGCCGGACAGCACCATCGCCATGCTGGGGAAGCTGGCCGCAAACCGCAAAGCGTAGCTGGCGTTGCTGCCGCCGTGCAGGTCGCGCAGGATCTTATCCGCCGCCTCCGGCAGGTTCACCAGGCTGCCGCCCTTGACCGGCTCCATCACGATCACGGGCTTATTGTGCTTTTCGCAGACCTCATATACCTTCCGCGATTCAACGGAGGCGTCCTCGTAGTCCGCATAGTTGAACTGAATCTGCACGATCTCGACCTCGGGATGCTCGGTCAGGATCATATCCAGGACCTCGGCCTTATCGTGGAAGGAGATGCCAAAATGGCGGATTTTCCCTTCCTGCTTGAGCTCCCACGCCGTTTCATAGGCGCGGCAGCGCTTATATTTTTGATAATTATTCCGGTCCTGGGCGTGCATCAGATAAAAGTCAAAGTAGTCCACCCCGCAAAGCTTGAGCTGCTGCTCAAAGAAGGGACGAATATCCTCCTGCTTCTTGAAATAAGGGTCGGTCAGCTTATCGGTGAGCAGGAACCGACTGCGGTCGTAGCGCCCGGATACGCAGTCCCGGATCGCCGTTTCAGATTGTCCGCCGATATAACCGTGAGCGGTATCGAAATAGTTGAGCCCGGAGGCGATAAAAGCGTCCGCCATCCGGCAGAATTCGTCATAATCCACCTTCCCATCCTTCATGGGCAGGCGCATACAACCAAAGCCGAAGTTGCCATGGATCTCAGGGAAAAAAGGGTTTTGAGGCATACTGTCCTCCTTCTGTCATGCCAGGCAGTTTCCAACATCTGACACTCATTATACAGGACGAAACGCCCCCGATCAATCGGTCGATGGGATAAAAAAGGGGCAAAAGGCCCCCTTCTCTCAAAAAAATTTCTCAAAAAGCGCAAAAAACATCTCCCAAGGCCGAAAAAGCACTTGCTTTTTTCGCCCCATTGGGATATAATTGCTTCTGCGTTTCGGGGTCCGCCCTTTCGCGGCCTCTCCGGTAACGTTGATCATAATCGGGCGGACAAGCCGTCCGAGGCATAACCCGGGGCCTTGGAAATCGGGTGCTGATACCGGTGAAAACCGGAGTTATGGGGCATTAGCACAGTTGGTAGCGCGCTACATTCGCATTGTAGAGGTCAGCGGTTCGAATCCGCTATGCTCCACCAAAGGGGTTCAGAGACAATCTGAGCCCTATTCTTTAAGACAAATGCGTGGCCAATTCGGATTTTAATTCCGGATTAGTCACAATCCGGTCAGGGAGGTGGTTTGATGGAGTACATTCAGCGTCATGTTGAAGCCTTTGCGGCCGTGACATTTCAGACTTTTAAGTGCTTGCTTGTGACCGGTGCACGTCAAACCGGTAAATCCACCCTGCTGGCGCATCTCTTTCCCAACTTGAGCACGGTCACACTGGACGATGAGTTCATCCGTGAGCAGGCCCAGAATAACCCTTCGTCCTTTGTGCAGATGAACCCACCGCCCGTTTTCTATGATGAGGTTCAGTATGCGCCATCGTTGTTTCCACAGATCAAAATCAGGAGCGATCTGGCTCAAAGCAACGGCCTTTTCTGTCTTTCCGGCTCGCAGCCTCTTCATCTGATGAAAAATGTTTCCGAATCCCTGTCTGGCCGGGTTGGCATACTGAATCTAATGGGGCTGTCTCTCCGTGAAATGCGAGGAATCGACTATGTGCGGCCATTTCTGCCTACCATGGATTACATCACCGACAGACGTCCTTCTGCCAGCGCCCCTGAGGATATCTGGAGGATCATTCATCGTGGCTCTTATCCAGGCGTTCAGGATTCATCTGTCAACTGGAACACCTTTTATTCAAGCTACGTATCGACCTATCTGGAGAGGGATGTTCGTTCTCTTTCATCAGTGCAGAATTTGTCTGACTTTCGCAGGTTCATGGTAGCCACAGCTGCCAGAACCGGGCAGATGCTGAATTATAGCAATATTGCGGACGAAGTAGGACGAGATGAAAAAACCATCCGGAACTGGATGTCCATCCTTGAAGCTTCCGGCATTGTCATCATTCTGGAACCCTACGCCTTCTCCGCCTTGAAGCGGGCCATCAAAACGCCCAAGGTCTATTTCTGTGATACCGGGCTGGCTGCCTGGCTGACCCGCTGGCTGACGCCTGAAGCACTGGCCAACGGCGCCATGAGCGGCGCCTTCTTTGAGACGTTTGTGATCAACGAGATCATTAAGTCCTACACCAACTGCGGAAGGGACTACCGTTTTAGCTTTTCCTACTACAGGGGCAAAGATCGAACCCGCACGACAAGAAGCGGAGAGCAAAAAGCAATTGAGAGCGAAATCGATCTGATCATTGAAGAAAACGGCATCCTGTACCCCATCGAAATCAAGAAAAGCGACCGGGTGGCTGCGGACGAAGCCTCCGCTTTTCAGGTTCTGGACAGGATCGGAACCAAAAAACGGGGAACAGGCGCAATCATCTGCACCTGTTCCCAGCCGGCACAGCTCAGGGAAAATGTTTTTGCTTTGCCGTATTGGTTTATTTGAGCAAAGGTTTGAACAAGATGATACAGCGTATCTGTTGCGCATGGCAGAGTAGTGCCGTGGACCATTACCTCGTACTACTGCAGCGTGCAGGTAATGAAAGGGACTTCCCTGCCCAAGCGGCAAGGAAGTCCTTATTCAATGGTGTGATTACTGCTTCATCAGCACTTCCACAGCGGTTCGGAGGTCGCTTTCACTACCCACATTTCCGGGAAAAATCACATAGGGCGTGTTGGGGAAGCGGCTTTCGTCGCCTGTTTGCCAGACAGGAATACCGGGGCGGATTTGTCCCATAACGGTGGCGCGTTTTACGCGCAGCGCCTTGGTGCCGATATCACTGGAGGTGATCCCACCCTTGGCGATAACAAAAGCAGGGGTCACGCCCAGCCGGCCTACCAGCCGCTGAACGCCGTCGCTGATTTTTATGCTGCGGAGCAGCGCGCTCTCTTTGGTATCGTTATCCAGCGTCAGCAGTTTTCGGTTCGTGAAGCACACGGCTGTCTTACCGGCCTTGATCGCCTTTTCTTCCTCCGCCACACAACGGTCGACCTCGGCATCAAAAGCATCGTCCCCATCCAGCACCTTGTTGGAATCAAACTCGATCGGAACAACGCCGTCCAAAGACAGTAGCTCATTCAATTGAGCCGTGGTTTTTTGGGTGTGACTTCCCACCACCACAATGCCGCCGTTTTGCGTCTCCGCAACCACCATATCACGGCGAGTCAGCAGCGGTTGATCGGCGATGCCGCCCATCACCTTCACAAGGCCCGCCGCCGTGCGGAACATGAACGTCCTGCCCTTGGCCATCGCCCGGTAGAGAGCAATGGAAAAGACCTTGATATCCACATAATCAACTGCGTTGACACAGACCTTGTTAAAATCCTTCACCGCCAGAAGCTGGGCCTCGATCTCGTCGTAATTCTGCGCCCTCAGATCGTCCAGCGAGATACAAGTCACATCGGCAGCCTTATATGCTCCCTCGGTCTTTTCTTCAATATAAGCTGGTATGGACGATTGAGTATAGCCGAAGGTCTTATCCTTGGCAAATTCGGTGTCTGCGGCAGGCACCAGCTCATCGCCCTGCCTTACGTAGTGTATATTGCCAATGGTGTAGCGCCCGCCCTCTTGAAAAAAGGGAGTAAGAATCTCGCCGTCCACCCTCACGCCGGCCTGCTCCATCCCTTCCCGCAGGAGCTGGGGCTCCAGCGGGTAGTGGCCGCGCAGGGTGGAATCGCTTCGGGACATGAACAGATAAGGCTTGCCTGTCTCTCGGGATACTTGGGCGACCGTGGCAGCTATCTCCCGATGGACTGCCGCAGTCTCCTTCGCCGTCATCCCGCGGGAGTTGGTCAGGATGTAAAAAACCTTATTGGCTTCAGCAAATCCCGCGCGGATCGCCTCGATCGTCCAATTAGTATAGACAGAAACGCCATGCACCGTCTGCACGCCGGTAGGATCGTCATCCAGCACAACCAGCTTGTGCGGATCAGAGGCGATCTCCTTTTCCAGCAGCGCATCCACCTTGACTTCATCGATCGGACGAAAGCTTTCCAATATATTTGCATTCAATCTATTCATGGAAATGATCCCCTTTGACCAGATTACAGAACCGCGGTGACCAGATCGGTGCCGATGGCAACCCACGTCATGATCGCCGCGTTGATGATGGCGCCGGTATGGAAGCTGCCTGTCTTTTTATAGAAGAAGGTAGTTACCTTGCAGATTACAAAATAGGTCAGGAAGTTGCAGAGCAAACTGGAATTTGCGCGGGACATCTGCACATTGGTGATTGCAGTATAGCCGGTCAGGAAGAGCTTGCCATAAGTGAAGCCAAGGAACAGGATGACCGGGAACGCGCTACTTAACCAAACAAGCGCTGTAAACTTGCCTTCGGACTGCCCTTTCAAACGGAGACCAATCGTGTGATTATAGTTGAACACGCTAAAGAAGATCAGATAAAGCGGGAAGTAAGTGACAAACAGCAGCATACGATCGGGGGTCAAGAGATTGATCTGCAGCTTCCAGGCGCGTGGGGAGAGGACCCACAGCGTCTCGCTCAGATAAGTCAAGGCATAGAGAGTGCAAAGAGCGATGACGCCCAGCAGCAGCGCTTTCCCATAGTTGCTCGGCTTGATCTTGGCATGGTTGACGACCTTTTTCCTGTCGATCTTTTTATCCCAGATGAAGCGGACGATCAAAATTCCAAGGGAAAGGAGCGTGCTGAATCCGAACCAGAAGATGAAACCGTTGACGTTATTAATACGAAGAATGGAAATATTCTTCAGAAGCATCTGCCCATTATAGATCGCCCAGGCGCAAACCAACGCATTGATGATCGCCGGGGTGATAAAATAGAACAGGAAGGGGGCATTCACGCCGGAAACGGCCTCGGTTCTTTCGCGCTTGATCGTGGCAAAGAATTTTGTGTCAACGCATAGAGCGACGATGTTGAACATGATCAACAGCATGGCCACCAGACCCAAGGTTGTGCCCAGCGCTTTCCAGCCATATACCAGGCCGCCTTGGGGATTCGGCGCCTTGATGAGCGCCGTGTCAAAGAAATCCACGGTTGCCTGGATGGGAGCCGGGAGAAACAAAGCGGAGGTGTGGCCGCTGAAGCCGCTGTACAGCACTTTCGCCGTTCCCTCATTGACATCTCCATACCACTTGCCATTTTCAATTTCAGTTACGCCGACCTGGGAAACGAAGGGATCCGCCGTGAAAATATCCCAGACAGTAATCCTCCCTTGACCATAGGTATTATCAAAACTGCCGATGAACACGCCCATATTGACGCCCTGCAGATTAAAGCTGCCTGCGCCGAGATACATAACGGCTTTAACGCCTTCGCGAATACCTCCATCCGGTGATGTGACCGCAGCAGCTACGCGGCCGCTGCCGGCGGAATGGCCCACAGCGCCAATATGCTCTTTATCTACGATATCCAAGGACATCAGGTAATCCAGGGCCGCGGCCGAACCGACGTCGCTGGTATTTACAGCGTCAGACCGACCGATCGTATAAGGGTCAAAGGCCAACACGATATACCCGCGCCGGGACAGCTCAATGCTGACAGCCGTCAAATTTTCCAAAGAGGCGTTGCCGCCTGGCGCTGCCAAAATGGCAGGCGCTGGATTTTCCGCGGAAGCGCTTTTGGGAATATAGATCTTAGCGCTCAGTTCATGTCCCTCGGTCGTCAAAAATTGATTCGCTCTACCCGCGTTCTGCCGCCTGCGGTTTCGATCGCGCTGGCAAAAGAGAATGATACGACGAACAAGATCGCGCCCAGGATCATGCAGAGGACCCGACGATCCATGTTTTTGAATGGCTTACTCATTTTCTTCCTCCCTAAATTTATGCTCTGAAAACAATGACATGTATGCCGGAACAATCTATCATTTGCTCGATCAGTCCTTAGCAAGCTCGCTTTTCACTTCTACCCCTGCCAGTTGCTCAAAGTATTGAACATAGCCGCCATGATCATCATCCATATGCCCGCCAACCTTCAGGGCCTGCTGAATCTCAAACAGTTGGGCGGTAAAGGGCATCGGCACATCGATCGCGTGAGCCGTCGCCAGAACATTTTTGATGTCCTTATGGTTAATGGAAATTTTCCCGCCGGGCTTGAAATTCCTGGCACAGATCATGGGAGCCTTGGCATCCAGCACGGCGCTGCCAGCCAGACCGCCCCGAATTGCCTGATAGACCTTCATGGGGTCGGCTCCTGCTTTCGTCGCAAGCACCAGCGCCTCGCTGACAGCCGCGATATTCAGGTTGACGATGACCTGATTGGCAAGCTTGGTCACGCTGCCGCTACCGCTGGGGCCGATGAGCAACGCAGAAGAACCGAGGATGTCGAAATACGGCTTCATAGCGCTGAAATCCACTTCGTCGCCGCCGCACATGATCGCCAGCGTACCGGCGACCGCGCCAGGTTCTCCGCCGCTGACGGGGGCATCCAAAAATCCTACGCCCTTTTCCTTCAGGCGGGCATAGCAGGTTTGGCTCTCATTGGCGGTAACGCTGGACATATCGCAGACCACTTTACCGGCAGTCAGGCCCTCGGCGACGCCTCCCTCGTCAAAGAGCACGCTT
>JAFUHB010000184.1 GCA_017469085.1 Clostridia bacterium | reverse complement strand
GGATTTCAGTCGAGGGTGTTCCCCCTCGACACTCCCCTCTTGTTCCTTACCCTTACCGTGTTCTTTCTCAGTAGGTTAATAGTAATCTCCGAAGCGAATATTGGCGCTGAATGGATCAGAACTCCAGCTTTTGCTCGATGAAGGTCTTGAGCTCGGCCACGGGCACGCGCACCTGCTCCATCGTGTCGCGGTCGCGGACGGTGACGGTGCCGTTTTCCTGGGTGTCGAAGTCCACGGTGATGCAGAAGGGGGTGCCGATTTCGTCCTCGCGGCGATAGCGCTTGCCGATGGAGCCGGAATCGTCGTAATCGATCATAAAGTGCTTGGACAGGTCCTCATAAATGCTCGTCGCCAGGTCGCCCAGCTTATTTTTCTGCAAGGGCAGCACGGCGGCCTTGAAGGGAGCGAGCGCCGGATGCAGGTGCAGCACGACGCGGCTGTCGTTTTCGCCCAGCTGCTCCTCGTCGTAAGCGTTGCACAGGAAGGCCAGAGCCATGCGGTCCGCGCCCAGCGAGGGCTCGATCACGTAGGGCAGGAAGCGCTCGCCGGAGGTCGGGTCGATATATTCCAGGTTCTGTCCGCTGACCTCCTGATGGCGGCCCATGTCGTAATCGGTGCGGTCGGCGATGCCCCAGAGCTCGCCCCAGCCGAACGGGAAGAGGAACTCAAAGTCCGTCGTGGCCTTGGAATAGAAGGAGAGCTCCTCCTTGGAATGATCGCGCAGGCGCAGCCACTCCTCCTTGATGCCCAGGGAGAGCAGCCAGTTTTTGCAGAAGGAACGCCAGTAGCTGAACCATTCGAGGTCCTCGCCGGGGCGGCAGAAGAACTCCAGCTCCATCTGCTCAAACTCGCGGATGCGGAAGATGAAGTTGCCGGGCGTGATCTCGTTGCGGAAGGATTTACCGATCTGGCAGACGCCCATGGGAAGCTTTTTGCGGGTGGTGCGCACGATCGACTTGAAGTTGACGAAGATGCCCTGCGCCGTTTCGGGCCGCAGGTAGATCTCGCTCGAGGTGTCCTCGGTGACGCCCTGGTGGGTCTTGAACATCAGGTTGAATTTGCGGATGCCGGTAAAATCCTTCTTGCCGCAGGTGGGGCAAACGATATCGTGCTCGGCGATGAAGGTCTCATACTGCTCGTTGGTCCAGCCGTCGGCCTGGATCTCTTCTCCCCGGGCGTGGGCGTAGTCCTCGATCAGCTTATCGGCGCGGAAGCGGGATTTGCAGGCCTTGCAGTCCATCAGAGGGTCGTTGAAGGTGCCGACGTGGCCGCTGGCTACCCAAACCTGGGGGTTCATCAAAATCGCGCTGTCCAGGCCGACGTTGTATTTGCTTTCCTGGACGAACTTTTTCCACCAGGCGCGCTTGACGTTGTTCTTGAATTCGACGCCGAGAGGGCCGTAGTCCCAGGCGTTGGCCAGACCGCCGTATATTTCGCTCCCGGCATAGATGATGCCGCGGTTTTTACAGAGGGCAACCAGCTTGTCCATCGTCAGCTTTTCATTCATAACTCACGAGACCTCCTTAAATTTCTTAGTTATGATAGCAGTTTTTGATCGTTTGTCAAGGGGCGCGCCATTGCGCGGGTCCGGTTTCATACAGGTTGTTTCCGAGGCTGTCGATGACCACGAAGGCGGGAAAATCGCGCACGGTCAGCTTTCGGATCGCCTCGGTGCCGAGATCGTCAAAGGCGATGACTTCGCTTGCCTCGATGTGCCCGGCGATCAGGGCGGCAGCGCCGCCGACGGCGCCGAAGTACACGGCCCCGTGCGCCTGCATGGCCGCAATCACCTCGGGGGAGCGGTAGCCCTTGCCGATCATGCCGCGCAGGCCGTGGGCAAGAAGGAGGGGGGCATAGCTGTCCATCCGGTAGCTGGTGGTGGGGCCTGCGCTGCCGATCACCGCGCCGGGCCGCGCCGGGGTAGGCACCACATAATAGATCGTGGCGTCCCGCAGATCAAAGGGCAGGGGCTTGCCCTCCGCAAGGAGTCGGCAAAGCCGTTTGTGCGCGGCGTCCCGCCCGGTATAGAGGACCCCGCTCAGCAGGACGCTGTCTCCGGCGCGAAGGGCGCGGGCCTCCCGCTCGTTCAGCGGCAGGCGGATGCTGCGCGTCATAAGCTCGCCTCCTTATAAGGTCGCTTCGGCGTGACGGCAGGCATGGCAGCAGATGCTGACGGCCACCGGCATGCCGGCGATATGCGTGGGCAGAAAATCAATGGCGACGCTCAGGGCTGTAACCGTGCCGCCAAAGCCTGCGGCGCCGATCCCCAGCCGGTTCAGCCGATCGAGCGCCTTTTGCTCGAGGGCGGCATAGCGGGCGTCCTCGTTATGAGTCCCGACGGGGCGGGCGGTCGCGCGCTTGGCAAACAGCGCGGCCTGCTCAAAATCCCCGCCGACGCAGACGCCGACGATCACCGGCGGGCAGGGGTTAGGCCCCGCCTCGCGGACGCATTGCTCGATAAAATCCAGCACGCCTTCTTCCCCGGCCGCCGGGGGCAGCATGGCGATGCGGCTCATGTTTTCGCTGCCAAAGCCCTTGGCAATGGCGAGCAGACGGAGCCGATCGCCCGGGACGATCGAGGTGTGGATCACGGCGGGACAGTTGTTCCCCGTATTGACCCGATCGTACAGCGGGTCGCTGACGACGGATTTGCGCAGATAGCCTTCTTGATATGCCTCGGCCACCCCGGCGTTGACGGCCAGGGTGAAGTCGCCGCCGACGATGTGCAGGTCCTGCCCGATCTCGGCAAACAGGATGGCCATGCCGGTGTCCTGGCACAGGGGGAGCCGCTTTTCCGTCGAGACCCGATAGTTTTCACAGATCTGGTCCAGCGCGAAACGGGCGACGGGGGACCGTTCCTCCAGGCGGGCCTTTTCGACGGCTTCCCGGACGTCGGCCCCCATCTCGTGATTGGCGCGGATCAGCAGGGCGGAAACGGCTTTTTGGATCTCACTGACGTTCAGCTCTCGCATGGCAGTTCCTCCGGATGCCAGGGACTTTCCCTGAACAGGTTATGCTGGGGCGCTCCTGCGCCGACGGCCCAAAGGCCCTCCGCAAAGGCGTCGGCGGCCAATAATTCCCGATAGGCTGCGGGTTTTTCGACCACGGGAAGGGAGGCTCCTTCCTTGATGGCGCGCAGCAGGGGCCTGGCATCCTGCCGGAAGGCGAGCAGCCGCGCATGGGAGGGCGCTGCCTGCGGCTCCGCGTCCAGCATCAGCACGTTGCGGGCGATGAAGCGGCGCAGCCGGGCCTTGGTATACCGGGAGGTACTGGCGGCGGCAATGAGTGCTTCGACGCCGTCCGCTTCACTCAGATGCTTTTGCAGCAGCCGGCCGATGCCCTCTTGCCGATCGGATGCATCCGGCCCACAGTATTCCAACTGGCGCAGCCGGTACAGGGCGATTTTGTCCAACGCGTCCGGAGGGCAGAAGGCTCCTTCGGCCAGCGCTTCGCGCGCGATCCGGACGGAGCCTGGGGGAAGGTGGGCGGAATAATCGCTCCCCCGGCGGATCATTTCGCGTACCGCGGAGGAGGAAAGGAAGCCTGCCGTTTGCCCGTCCCGGGAGCCGACACGCGAAACGGGGATTGGCGCAATGGGGCTGCGCAGCGTAAGGAGCGCCTTCAGATATCCGAGCGCCAGGATGTTGTTGGGCTTTCGGAAAAGGGCGTCGTCCGCCCGCAGGCACGCGGCCAGGGCCTGGCTTTGCGCCCGGGGAAAGGAGAGCCCCTCGTCGAGCCGGGCCCGAAGCGCAGCGCGGTATACCTCCGGCTCCTCGTTGAGCAGCTCGGCGGCCTGCTGAAACAGGGGGAGCTTGTCCGCGTCCTCCATCCCGAAGGAAAGCGCGTCCACGCAGGATAGGGCGTTCAGCACCCCGACGCCGCCCAGGGCAAAGAGGTCCCCCTCGGCGACGGAAAAATCCGCCGGGAGGGCAAGCACGGCGTCCGCCCCGCCCAGCAGCGCCATCTTAGTGCGGTCCCGGGTGGAAAACAGGGCGGGGGAGCCGCGCTGCGTGAAGGCCGTGCTGATGACGCAAACCAGAAAGTCGCAGCCCGACAGCCGCTTTGCCTCCCGGAGCTGGTATTGGTGCCCGAGGTGGAAGGGGTCGTATTCCGCGATGATCCCGCAAACCTTCATGCCCGCTCCTCCCCTTCGCAATCGATCGACCTATTATAACAGGAAATCGGCGGCTTGCCTATTGATCGGGCGATAATAATTTGGCTGGAGATCTCCTCGGTTGTATTTATCCTGAACTAATGGGCCAAATGATTGACGAAAAGGAAAAAATCGGATAGAATACGGACATAGTTTCGTTGCTGCGCTGTCGGCGCGCGAGCATTCAGCGCCTGATTTGCGAGACGGGACCGGCCGCTTCCGGGAGGAATCCCCTACCCTATGTAAGGAGGAGACGCTGTGCAGGCGACATCCACATTCACACGCATCCCGAAGCCTAAAAGAATACCCCCATCATCGTTTTTAGGGCGCTCCTGGCGTTGGCGGGGCTGATGGTCGCCGGAGGCGGCGTATGGTATCTGGCCATCACCGGCATCGTCGGGAAAAAGAACTGGGACTTTCAGAAGTACGGCTTAGGCCCGGCGGTCATGGCTGCGGCCGGCGGGGCGCTGCTGGTGGCGTGCATCGTCTGTTTTTTCCTGCTGCCCTCCCTCAAATATTGGTCCGTGCCCATCGGGCGGGACATCATCAAGGACCGGTATCATTATTATCTGATCATCCCCGGCCTGATCGTGGTGTTTGTGTTCAGCTATATGCCGATGTATGGCATTGTGCTGGCCTTCAAGGATTATAAGATCAAAAGCGGCATCATTTATTCCCAATGGGTGGGGCTGTTTCACTTCAACCGCTTTTTCAAGACCCCGGTCGCCGGCGACGTGATCGGGAATACGCTGTTCATCGGCTTTACGCAGCTGCTGATCACCTTCCCGGTGCCGATCATCCTGGCGCTTTTGATGAACGAGCTGCGCAGCGTCAAGTTCCGCCGCACCGTGCAGACGGTCGTCTATCTGCCTCACTTTATCAGCTGGGTCATCATGTATTCGCTGATGTTCTCGCTGTTTTCCATTACCTCCGGCCTGGTCAACAAGCTGCTGATTTCGATGGGGCAGCCCACGGTCAACCTGCTGTCCGATCCCAGCAAGTTCTACGGCATGCTGTACATGACCAGCATCTGGAAGGAAGCCGGCTGGGGGACCATCATCTATATGGCGGCCATCGCCGGGGTGGACCAGGAGATGTATGAGGCCGCCTATCTGGACGGGGCCAACCGCTTCCAGCAATGCGTGCACATCACCCTGCCTTCCATCATGTTCTCCATCACGACGATGCTGATCCTGAACGTCGGCTCCGTGATGGGCGCGAATTTCGACCAGATCATGAACCTGCGCAACGCCGCCACGCAGACGACCGTCGCTCAGGTCATTGACACCTATGTTTACGACATGGGCGTGGGCAAAGGCCAATATGACCTTTCCACGGCGATCGGCCTGTTCCAGCAGGTGGTCAACTGCGTGCTGCTGTTCGTCTCCAACTTCGTCGTTAAAAAGATGTCCGGGGAAGGCTTCTTCTGATCCCGGCAGGGCGGCGAAGCGCGCGACCACACATAAGGAGGCGGCCATCGATGGCAAAGCAAAAAATGACGGCACATTCACCATATAAAATCAAGCGCAGCGCGGGGGATCACGTGTTTAACGCGCTGAACATCTTCCTGTTCGTGCTGATCACGATCATCATTATTTTCCCGTTCTTCAATATCGTGGCGATTTCCCTGACGGGAAACGTTGAATACATGCGGGAGCCCTTTATCATCTGGCCGAAGGAGCCGACCCTGGAGGCGTACCGGTATATGTTCGGCACGCCGCTGATCCCGCGCTCTTACGGGATCACCCTGCTGATCACGGTGAGCGCGACGGTGCTTTCGACCCTCATCACCTCCATGCTGGCTTATGGCCTCTGCCGGGGCGACCTTCGGGGGCAGAAGTTCTTCATGATCTATCTGCTGATCACCATGTTCTTTTCCGGTGGTCTGATCCCCAATTACTATAATATTACCCGCACACTGGGCTGGAGCAATAATTTGCTGGCGCTCATCGTGCCCAATTCCGTCAGCGTGTTCAACTTTATCGTGGTCCGCTCCTTCTTCCGCCAGTTGCCCGCCTCGCTCGAGGAATCCGCCCGCATCGACGGAGCGAATGAGTTTACCATTCTGTTCCGGATCATTTATCCGTTGTCGATCCCCACGCTGGCGACCATCGCCATGTTCGTGGCGGTCGGCACCTGGAACAGCTGGTTCGCCGCCATGCTGTACATGCGGGATGAAAAGCTGTACCCCCTGCAATTGATCGTCCGCAACTTCGTGGTGCACGAGGCGAGACCCGCCGATATGCAGAATATGGAGGGCCTGCGCGACGCGGCGGGCAACCGCATATTCCTGAACGAGACGGGCCTTAAAATGGCCTGCGCCGTGGCGACGGCCCTGCCCATGGTCATCATTTACCCGTTCATTCAAAAGTATTTTGAAAAGGGCATGACCATCGGCGCGGTCAAGGGCTGAGGCCCGCATCATATGATTTGCCGGCCAAACGGCCTGCAAGATAAATCATTTAAGGAGGATTCCACCGATGAAAATGTGGAAACTGCTCGCTCTGGTCATGGCGCTGCTGATGGCGTTTTCGGCCACGGCGCTGGCGTATGATGGCGAGATCCTGACCATCACCGCCGACAGTGATGACGACCCCTTCTCCTGGGATCCGGAGAACGACGCGATGGCGGCGTACATCCGGGACAATTTCGGTATTGATTTCGTGCAGAGCGATATCAATTACTACAACAACGATTTCACCCAGACCCAGATCGCGGCGACCGATGGCACCCTGCCCGAGGTGTTCACCGCCGATATCCTGTACTACACGCAGGAGATCACTCAGTTCATCCCTGAGGAGCTGGTTGCGGAGATCCCCGAGGAGCTGATTGAAAAGTACCCGCTGGTCAAGGAACGCCTGGAAAACGACGCCGTGTCTCAGCTGGTCAAGAGCATGTACGGCGGCTACTACTTCCTGCCCAAGCCCGACTCCGCCGATCCCACCATCTACATCGCCGAGCGCAAGGGCCTCTTCATCCGCAAGGACTGGCTGGAGGCGCTGAACCTCGAAATGCCCACCACCTGGGAAGAACTGTATGAAGTAGCCCATGCCTTTACCTATGGCGATCCCGACGGCAACGGCGTGAACGACACCTATGGCCTGACCGGCGACGGCCTGTGCACCCTGCGTTACTTCTTCGCCTCCACCGGCGTTTCCAACCGCTACTGGAACAAGGACGCCGAAGGCAACTGGTTCTACGGCGCGCTGGACGAAAGAAATATC
>JAFUHB010000183.1 GCA_017469085.1 Clostridia bacterium | reverse complement strand
ATCAGGCCCTGGTAGCCGTTCAGGAAGCCGTAGATCTCCACTTCCTCGTTGGAGTTGTACAGGGTCTTCGCGACGCCGCGCATGGCCGCGTTCAGGGCCTGGCAATCGCCGCCGGAGGTCAACATACCGATGCGAATCATGGGGACACCTCTTTCTTGTTCTTATTGATGCTTCGTTAAAAGGGAAACATTACTTTAACATATTATAGCGCATTTCTCGCGCGTTGACAAGCCCGGATTGGGGAAAATCGACGCGATCTCACATTTGTGTCCATGTTTTTTCGAGGGTTAGCGGTTGGAAATTGATAGATAGTCTGTTATAATATAGATATCGTAGGATGCTATGCCCTTTGGCGGGCGGGAGGAAATACACGTGGAAAACGCACCCATTGCGAAGCGGGACATGAGTTATACCCAGAATCGGGAGCTGAGCTGGCTGAAATTCAACGAGCGGGTGCTGGCGCAGGCGACGGATCCCGGCCTGCCGCTGATGGAGCGGATGCGGTTCGTATCCATATTCACCAGCAACCTGGACGAGTTCTTCATGGTGCGCGTGGGCAGCCTGATCGACATGGATATGCTGGCGCCCGACGAGAAGGACAACAAATCCGGCATGACGCCAAAGGAGCAGGTGAGCGCCATTTGCGAGGCCGTGCGCCCGCTGGTGGAGCGCCGCGACGCCATCTATCGGGATTTGACGGGCGAGCTGGACAACGCGGGCGTGACCGAGGCGGGCTTTGACGCGCTGACCTCCAGTCAGAAGGCCTATGTGCAGGAATATTACAAGGAAAACATCCGGCCGCTGCTGTCGCCGCAGGTGATCGACAGGAGCCATCCCTTTCCCCATCTGAAAAATAAGGCGCTGTATGCGGCGGCGCTTCTGACGCTGAGCGGCAAGCCCGCGGGCGGCGGCAAGGAGAAGGACAAGAGCGGCGGGAAGCAGTCCGGCGGCGGCAAGCAGGTCTCCGGCGGCAAGCAGCCGTCGGTGCTGGGCATCGTGGACGTGCCCTCGGCGCTGCCGCGGGTGATCGCGCTGCCGGGCGGCGGTGCGCGCTACATCCGAACCGAGGTGGTCATCGCCGCGCATTTGAAGAAGATATTCAAAATCTACGACGTGTCTGAGCAGGCGATCATATCGATTACCCGCAACGCGGACATCAGCCTGAGCGAGGAGCACTACGACGAGGAAAACCCGGACTTCCTGAACTACATGCGCACGCTGCTCAAGAAGCGGGATCGACTGGCCCCGGTGCGTTTGGAGCTGGAGGGAAAGGCGCCCAGGCTGGCAAAGCGGCTCTCCGAGTTCTTGAAGCTGGATGGTGAGCGGGTGTTCGCCTGCGCCTGCCCGCTGAAGTTGGATTATATCGACCAGATCGAAAAGGTACCCGGCCAGCTGTTCAACGCGCCGCATACGCCGGTATATCCTGACTATCTGATTGCCGAGAAGCCCATCTGGGAGCAGGTGGCGCAGCGGGATGTGCTGCTGTTCTATCCCTACCAGAGCATGCAGCCCTTCCTGGATTTGCTGCGCCAGAGCGCCAAAGACCCGGATGTGCTGAGCATCAAGATCACGATTTACAGGCTGGCCCGAAATTCCGCCATCGCGAAGGCGCTGTGCGCCGCGGCGGAAAACGGCAAAGAGGTGACCGTGCTGATGGAGCTGCGTGCCCGTTTTGACGAGCAGAACAACATCGATTGGTCGATGGAGCTGGAGGAGGCGGGCTGCCGGATCATCTACGGCCCGGAAAACTTGAAGTGCCACGCCAAGCTGTGCCTGATCACCCGGCGGGAGCGGGGCGGATTGGGCTATATCGCCCAGATCGGCACTGGCAACTACAACGAAAAGACCAGCACGCTGTACACCGACTTCTGCATGATGACCGCGGACCCGGCGATTACGCGGGACGCCGTGAGCTTCTTTGACAACATGCTGATCGGCAACAGCGCCGGGGAGTACGACAAGCTGTTGGTGGCGCCGTTCGCGATGAAAAACAGTATCATCGCCATGATCGACGAGCAGATCGCGCGGGGTGCGGAGGGCAGGATTCGGATCAAGGCGAATTCCATCACCGACCGGGAATTGATCGACAAGCTGAGTGAGGCCAGCTGCGCCGGGGTGCGCATCGATCTGATCATCCGGGGCATATGCT
>JAFUHB010000182.1 GCA_017469085.1 Clostridia bacterium | reverse complement strand
GCGTTTCACCTTCATTGCATTTCTGGATGTAGCTCACCAGCTCGTTGGAGGAGGTGATTTTTGTGCCGTTTACTTCAACGATGACGTCGCCGACCTGGATGCCGCCGCGCTTTGCGTTGGAGTTGTCGTTCACATCGATCACGATGGCGCCGTTAGGCAGGACTTCGTTCAGGTTGTAGGGAGTGGTGCTGATTGTAACGCCCAGCATGGGACGTCCGGTGCTGCCGCTGCGGTTGTCAGCATGATCGGTATCGGCGGTTACGGAAGCATCGCCGTACTTTTCAAGCGCTTCGCGGATGTAAGGCTTCGCGGCGTTGATCGGGATGCACATGCCGATGTTCTCGATAGATGCGCTGCTGAATCCGTTGGAGGAGTACTTACGCGCCGGAATGCCCATCAGCTGGCCCAGCGTATTGAACATACCGCCGCCAGAGTTGCCGGAGTTGATCGCGGCGTCAACCTGAATCATGCTGTTGGTGATGTTGATCCTGCGGCCATACTGATCGTAAGAGGAATCGGTGATCGGACGGTCAAGAGCGGACACGATACCGACAGTCACAGTTCTCGCAAATACGTCGGACAGGGGATTGCCGATAACGATGGCCCATTCGCCGACCTGCAGCTTATCGCTGTCGCCAAGCTGAACCGCTTGTACCGGCAGATCGTTTACAAGAAACACGGCGATATCTTCATCTTCGCTGTAGGTAATGACCTGCGCGTCATACTCCTTGTCATCGTCGGCGATCGAAACCGTCACACGGGAAGCGCCTTCGATCACGTGGTAATTCGTCAGCACATGGCCGTAAGGCGTAACGGCGACGCCGGAGCCCTTCGCGTACAGCACTTCCTTGCCGGCGTTATTGTTGCCGTTGCCACGGTTGCCGAAGCCATAGCCAAAGCCAAATCCATAATAGTTGTAATAGTTATTTCTCTGGACCTGGTAGTTGTTGATGCCGACAACGCTGCTCCTGACGGAGTTGGCAACCTCAGTGAAAGGACTGGTGATCTGCGCCGGATCGGTGGTGGTATTGATAATCGCGTCGATATCCGCCTGACTGACAGATGCTTTGTTATCAGCCGCCAGCGCGACCGCGCTGATGAGCAGCGCCGCTGCCAGGCAAAGGGCGAGCAAGTGTTTCAAACTGAATCCTTCTTTCATAAGACTGACCTCCTAATCTTTTGCCAGTGTACTTGGATCTCTTTTTCAAGTACGGGTATATCATATACCATATTTTTGAAAAAAGTTTGAACATATTATGAGAAAATATATTTCAAAAAAGACATTTTTTTATGCTGCAAGCAGGAAAAGAGAATAAAAAGGAGAATATAATGTAATATATGGATAAATATAATCGGTTTTAAACATGCAATTGGTATTGATTCAAGGAGGCATTATGGGGTATCAGGTTTATATATCCGAAGAGTCAGAGCAGTCGATCCAGCGCATTTCTCAGATCAACGGGTGCGGGCATCATCTGAACAGCGTTTACATCTGCTGCGCTTCCATGCTGGTGGAAAGGATGCTGGATCTGAGTTTTCCGCCGGAAATGTGCGCGCAATTCGCCTTACGATGCGGCGTGACTGAAAAGGCTGACTTTCTGCTCCTCGCAGGCGCGATTGCCGGCCGGTTTTCGCTGTGCCATGCCATTTGTGAAGAAGAAGAAGCTTTTGCGCGCGTCAACGATGGCGCGAAGGCGGTCCTCGAATTCACGTTGCCCGTAGAAGGCCAGCGTCGGTATTATCTGCTGGACCATATCAGGAAGAACCAGCTGTATATCATCAATCCATCTTATCAGCAGGGCAAGGGAATACCCCGGAGCAAAAAGCGCCTGATCGAGACGAAGGACGAATACTCAATTGTGCCTAAGGAGGTATACGGCACGTTTTATCCGGAAAACGCGAAATACTACGTGTTCTCTGTCTGATACAGGCACATCATCCCTGCTTTAAGTCCCGTATAGTGCGGCTTTGAAGTCGTTTCATCGATTGACATTAACACAACACAGCCTCCCGGAACATCGGGAGGCTGTGTGTTTTAACGCTAATGGGGGACTGGCGGGATCATTTGACGGCGAAAGCGCCTTCGATTTCCAGCTCGGTCACATTGCCCTTGATATCAGTCATGTGATCAATGATGCCGTTCTTATCCACATCCTCCAGCAGGACGGTAACACCGCTGCGAT
>JAFUHB010000181.1 GCA_017469085.1 Clostridia bacterium | reverse complement strand
GCTGTCCGAATAGTTTTTGAGCGCTTTGAACCCGGATAAGGCCGCTTCCAGTTGCCTGGCCCGCTCAGCCTCGTCGGCCCTGCGGTAATTCCGGATGTTGATCTTTTCGGGGTATCCCGCCAGGCGGGCGAGCACGTCCCGGTACAGCGTAATGCCGTTCAGCACGTCCGCCGCCTTTTCATAATTCTCCGCTTCCTCCCAGCTCAGGCCCGCGTAGTAGGTGGCCAGCAGGCCGCTGTCCAGGAAGCCGCTGAGGCTCTGCAGGTTGGTCGCCGCGACGGCGTACAGCCCCGCCTCCCCGGCGGCGACGGCGTTGCAGTACATGGTATATCGCGGGGCGTCGGCATAAGCGCCCAGCTCGGCGAAGGCCGTCCCGGCCTCGGCGTACTTGTTTTCCTTCAGCAGCTCGATCGCGCTTTCATACTGCTCGGCGGTGGTTTGTCCCCAGGCCAGGGCCGACGCGCAGCCCAGCGCCAGCATCAGGATCAGCAGCAGGGAAATGAGCTTTTTCATGGTTCCGCACTCCTTCTATTTGGTTTACTTGGTCAGCTTGACTTCATACACCTCGGCGCAGACGTCAAAATCATAGCTGCCATCCTTCGTCCACTTGATGATCGTGCCGTAGTCGTTGGTCATGCCGATCTTGACGACGCAGGTTTGGTATCTGTTGATCACGCTCTGGGGCACCTCGAAATAGATGTAGCAGTCCCGCGTGGTCTGGGTGATCAGCGTCCGGTCAAAGGCCCGGCCGTCCGGCTGCAGGGCCTCGGTAAACCCGTCGTAGACATATTTCCCGTCAAACACGGCCTGCACATAAAAAACAGAAAAACCATATGCCGTATATCACAAATCAACGAAAGGACCATTATGCCTGATTGGAAACAGCGAGAGGAATACGAGCGGCGGGAATTGCCGCCCGAAATTGACCCGGAGGACTCCGGGGACCCCCTGCCCTTTGACCTGAGCCGCTTCGGCCGCCTCGGGGAGGAGAGCAGGCAATGCCTGCGGCGGCGGCTCGGCGAGGAGGGCTGAGGCATGCTGTATATCGATGGCCTGCTGATGCCCGCGCCCGCCGCCCTGACCCTTTCCTACGAGCCGGTCGGCCGGGCGGATATCGCCGCCGACGGCAGCGCGGTGGCCGACCGCATCGCCGTCAAGCGCCGGGTGACAGCGTCCTGGCGGCGGCTGACCTTACGCGAGGCCCAGGCCCTGCTCGCCGCCGTCAACGCCGCTCCCCTGTTCGACCTGACCCTGTTTGATCCCGCCGAGGGCGAGAGCGTGACCTTCCCCTGCCGCGCCTTACGCCTGGCCGTGACTCCCGGCCCCTCCGAAAACGGGACGCCCAGGTGGATCGGCGGCGCGGAGGGGGATTTTATGGAGGGATAAAGCACAGATGCAAACCTTATTTCTTTCCGCCTCGTCCTTCTGGCTCAAATCCTCCTGGACGGGGACCCTCGGCGCGGACGGGGACGTCCGCTATACGACGCCCTCCACGGCCCGCCGGTTCGTGACCTTCGGCGCGTCGGCGTTGCCTTCGGGGGCCAGGGTGCTGTCCGCCCTGCTGTCCGTCCGGGCCTCGATCGGCTACACAGGCGGCGCGCTGGCGGTCAACGGCAGCGAGGCCCTCTCCCAGGACGTGACGGCGCTGCTTCGCCCCGACGAAGGCGGCGCGTACCCGGACCTGACGCTTCCCTTTAGCTTCCGGGCCAACGGCGGCGCGGGCGGGACGGGCGGCCACCTGTCCAGCACGCATGTGACCGAGGTCCTCCTGACCCTGACCTATGAAACGGCCGGCGAAATGGACGCCCAGGCGGCGGGCTACCGGGAGCTGATGCTGAAAAGCGCCCGCGCCCTTTGCCCCCGCCTGACCCTGATCTTTCCGGACGGATCGATGCAGGCCGTCGGCCCGGAGGGGCTGATCTCCTTCCGGCTGGACGAGGGGCGGGACGACGGCCTCCTGTTCGGCACGGCGACGGCGGCCATGCTGACCCTGCGGCTCGCCAACCCTGGGCGCTGCTGGTATCCCGGCGGCAGCCTCCGGGTCGACCGTCCCCTGCTGGGCGCGACCCTCCGCCTGGCGCTGGGCGTTCGCGCGGAGGACGGCGTTTTATACCGTCCCCTGGGCGATTTCCAGATCGAGGAAATGTCGGGCGACGAGGACGCGCCCTGGCTGGAGGTGCGCGGCTACGACGCCATGGCCAACGCCCTGGAGGCCCCTTTCACCGATCCATTTTCCTATCCCGCGACCCTTTCCTCCGTGCTGGATCAGGTGATCGCCGCCACGGGCTTTCCCGTGCGGGGCGTCCTCAAGTCCAACCGGGACTTTGTCGTCCGCCGCCGTCCCGATTGGGGCGAGGGCGCGACGTTCCGAAAGGCTATCGCCTGGCTGTGCGCGGCGGGCGGCTCGTTTGCGTCGATCGCCCCGGACGGCGCGCTGCGGATCGCCGACGCCTGGACGGAGGCCCCCGCCGACGCTCTTTCCCTGACGCCCGCCCGCTATTTCCGCCTGGCGCACGACGAGCGCGCCTTCAGGCTGCGCCACCTGACGGTCTATCCCCTGGGCGTTACCCAACGGGAAAAGGCCTTCCGCGTGTCGCTGGATGAGAGCGCCCCCGAG
>JAFUHB010000180.1 GCA_017469085.1 Clostridia bacterium | reverse complement strand
GGAAAAGGCGCAAGGTACAAATCGCTGACGCGATTTGATCCTCGCACCGTGCATGTCGCTGCTGCGGATTTTAGTCGAGGGTGTTCCCCCTCGACGCTCCCCTCTCATTCCTTGGCCGAGCCTTTTCAGATAGGCGAAGTAACCAGTAAACACATCAAAAACATTTCTCCTGCTTGACAAGGCAGATCGAACGCTATATAATTCTCCCCGGTGCTTTAAGATCGGTCCTGTGAGGCCGTCAAGGACTGTGGGCTTGCGGTGCGCCGCAGGCGGACAAACGCGAAAAAAAAACACGCGGCTTTCCTTGACGGGGAGCCGCTTTTTTTGACGGCTTTCCGATCCTTCCAAGCCGGCCAAACGCCGGGTAAATCAAAGAGGAGGAGAAAACCATGGCAGACAACAAACCAACCCAACAGCAGCAGGACGCGGACTTCACGTTTGAAAGCGTGCCGCAGAGCTCCCGCAAAAAGTTCTGGCCGATGTTTTTCATCATGCTGGGCTTCACGTTCTTTTCGGCCAGCATGTCCGTCGGCGCGAAGCTGGGCAACGGATTGGACCTGAGCGGCTTTATCTGGGCGGTGCTGCTGGGCGGCGCGATACTGGCGGTTTATACCGGGCTGCTGGGCTATGTGGGCAGCGAAACGGGCCTTTCCTTCGACTTGCTGGCCCGTCGGTCCTTCGGCAAATACGGCTCCTGGCTGCCGTCGGCGATGATCGCGCTGACACAGATCGGCTGGTTCGGCGTTGGCGCGGCGATGTTTGCGATCCCCGCTGCCGAGGTGCTGCATGTTTCTCCTGTCCTGCTGGTGGTGATTGCCGGCGTCTGCATGACCTCCTCGGCCTATTTCGGGATCCGCGGCATGGAGATCGTCAGCTACGTGTCCGTGCCGCTGATTGCCGCGCTGGGCATCTATTCCATGGTCACGGCGACGCGAGACGGCGGCGGACTGGCCGCTATCTTTGCGCAGAATGCCGGCAGCATCTCCCTGTTCTCGGCTGTGGGCATGGTGATCGGCTCTTTTGTGAGCGGAGGCACCGCGACGCCGAACTTTACCCGCTTCTCCAAAACCAATAAAATCGCTGTGATCACCACCGTGATCGCCTTCTTTATCGGCAACACACTGATGTTCGCTTTCGGCGCGGTCGGCGGCGCGTTCACCGGTCGGGATGACATCTTCTATGTCATGATCGCTCAGGGCCTAACCGTGCCCGCGCTGATTGTGCTGGGCGCGAACATCTGGACCACCAACGATAACGCGCTGTATACCGGGGGCCTGGGCCTGAGCAATATTACTGGCGTGCGTAAGCGTCCCATGGTGCTGGCGGCCGGTCTGATCGGCACGGTGACGGCGATCTGGCTGTACAACAATTTTGTGTCCTGGCTCAGCTTCCTGAACGCGACACTGCCCCCGATCGGCGCGATCATTATCCTGGACTTTTTCCTGAACCGCGAGCGTTATCAGCAGGCGGAAAAGCTTGAGAAGGTGAACTGGGGCGCGGTTGCCGGCGTGGTGCTGGGCGCGCTGGCCGGTAACTTTATCGGCTGGGGTATCGCCTCCATCAACGCGATGATTGTGGCCGTCGCCTGCTATCTGATCTATAATAAGCTGATCAAAAAATAAACGGGAGCAAGGACAATGCTGTTTCAAAACGCGCGTATCGAAAACGCTGAGAGAACCTCTGACTTTCGGGTGGAAAACGGATTGTTCACCGAGATCGGGGAAGCTCTTTCCCCAAGGCCCGGCGAAGAGACTGTGGATCTTCAGGGCAAGCTGACGCTGCCACCATTCATCGAATCGCACGTCCATCTGGACACCTGCCTGACCGCGGGCGATCCGGTTTGGAATATGTCGGGCACCCTGTTTGAGGGCATCGAGTGTTGGAGCAAGCGCAAGGATAAGCTCAGCAAACAGGACATCCGGGAGCGCGTGCGCAGTGCGGTGCGGCTGTACGCAGCAAACGGTGTGCAGTTTATTCGCAGTCATGTGGATGTGACTGATCCCAGGCTGACCGCCATGGAGACGATGCTGGAGCTCAAAGAGGAACTCAAAGACGTTGTGGATATCCAGCTCGTGGCGTTCCCGCAGGAGGGGATCCTCAGCTATCCCAACGGCAAACGCCTGATGGAGGACGCGGTGCGCATGGGCGCGGACGCGGTCGGCGCGATCCCCCACTTTGAGTTTACGCGGGAATACAGCGTAGAATCGCTGAATTTCGCGCTCAGGCTGGCAGCGGATCAGGATAAGCTGGTGGACGTGCATTGCGACGAGATCGATGACGAGGCCTCTCGCGGCCTGGAAACGGTGGCGGCCCGAGCGCTGGAATACGGCCTGTTTGACAAAGTGACGGCCAGCCATACGACGGCAATGCACTCCTACAACAACGCGTATGTGCTTCGCTTGATGCGGCTGCTCAAAATGAGCCGGATCAATTTCGTGGCGAATCCGCTGGTCAATACGCATCTGCAGGGCCGGGTGGACACCTATCCAAAGCGCCGCGGCGTGACCCGAGTGAAGGAACTTACGGCAGAGGGGATCAATGTGTCCTTCGGGCATGACGATATCTTTGATCCGTGGTACCCGATGGGCAATGGGAGCCTGCGGGATGTGGTGTTCATGGGCCTGCATGTATGCCAGATGATGGGCTATGAGGACATCATGAATAGCTATCGCTTTATTACCCATAACGCGGCCCGGACCCTGCATGTGCAGGAGCGCTACGGCATCGAGGCAGGAAAGCCGGCCAGCTTTATCGTGCTGGATGCGCCGCATTATTATGACGCGCTGATCCG
>JAFUHB010000179.1 GCA_017469085.1 Clostridia bacterium | reverse complement strand
TTTCCCGCTCCGTGCCGCTCATGTCAATGAGGACCTGGCCGTCGTCCATCATTACGGTGCGTGTGCCGGTGGTCAGGGCGGCGGACAGGTTGTGGGTGATCATCATGGTGGTCAGGCGGTATTGCTCCACCGTGCGGCGGGTGATCTCCATCACCTTTTCGGCGGTTGCCGGATCCAGCGCGGCGGTGTGCTCATCCAGCAAAAGGAGCTTGGGGGGCACGATGGTACACATGAGCAGCGTCACCGCCTGGCGCTGACCGCCCGAAAGAAGCCCGACTTTGGTTTTCATGCGGTCCTCCAGCCCCATGCCGAACTCGGCCAGTCGATCACGAAAAAGGGCTGCTTGTTTTCGAGAAGGGGCAAAGCTCAGCGCCCGCGAGGTCGCGCGGGAATGGGCGAGCGAAAGATTCTCCTCGATGGTCATGTGCGGGGCGGTGCCCTTCATCGGGTCCTGGAACACACGGCCGATCATGGAGGCGCGTTTGTGCTCCTTCATGAAGGTGATGTCCTGCCCGTCCAGCACGATGCGTCCTTCGTCCAGCAGGAAGCTGCCGCAAATGGCGTTAAAGAGGGTGGATTTTCCTGCGCCGTTGGAGCCGATCACGGTCACAAATTCCTGGGGGCTCAAATGCAGGCTTAAATGATCCAGCGCGGTGTGCTCAATGGGCGTGCCGCGTTCAAAGGTTTTGAGGGCGCTCCGTATATCCAGCATATTATCTCCCTCCCCGCTTTTGCCGCGCGGTGCTCAGGTCCTGCTTAAAGCCGGGCAGCGCCAGCGCCAGCGCCACGATCAGCGCCGAAACCAGCTTCAGCATGTAAGCGGGCAGCGGGCTGTATCGGGTGGCGAGGGCGATGATATAGCGATAAATCAGCGAGCCGACAATGGCGGAGATAAAGCCGAGCGTGACGCCCCGCTTTCCGAAAACCGCTTCGCCGATGATCACCGAGGCGAGACCGACAACCAGGATACCGGTGCTGGAGGAAATATCCGCATACCCCTGATACTGGGCGATCAGACCGCCGGAAAGCGCAACCAGCCCGTTGGAAACGCAGAACGCGAGCAACTTGCAACCGTTCACATTGATGGAGGACGCGCGCACCATATCCTCATTATCGCCAACGGCGCGGATGCACATGCCGATGTGCGTGTGAAAAAAGAGGATGATCAGCGTCAGGCATAAGATGGCCGCCACAATGGGAAGAAAAGTCATCGCGTCGTTTTTGCTCAGAAAGGGGATCAGTTTAAAAATAGTCGCCGCCCGCACCAGGGATAGATTGGGCGATCCGCCGAGCACCGCCAGATTGACCGAATATAGCCCGCTCATCGTGATGATGCCGGACAGGATCGGATGGATGCGCAGCCTCGTTTGCAAAAACCCCGTGACCGCTCCGGCAGCCGCGCCGGCCAGCATCGCGGCTGGCAGCGCGAGGATCGGATGCCCGGCTGCGGTCACCGCCGCCGAAACGGACAGACCGAATGCAAAGCTCCCTTCCGTTGTCAGATCGGGGATCGAAAGGATTCGGAAGCTGATATAAATGCCCAAGGCGAGGATGCCGTAAAGCAGGCCAAGCTGCAATGAGCCGATGAGGAGTTTCATGTGTAACCGCCCCTGCCGTAATTTGGTATGCCCGAAGGGACCGGCGTTTCCCGCCTGTCCCTCCGGGCGGATCAAAAAGTCAGTTCAGGTACTGTACCTCGCCCAGCGCGAGCACAGCCTCGGGGATCGTCAGACCCAGCGCCTCGAGGGTGTTGCTGTTTACGGATACGATATCGGCAGGCACCACGATCGCAGGGATCTCGGCAACCGGCGTGCCGGCCAGCACCTGGGCCGCGATCTCAGCGGTCTTGATGCCGATGAACACGTCGCTCATGGCCAGCGTTGCCAGGCAGCCGGACTGTACGGTGGTCGCGGAGCAGCAGTAGGTGGGTACGCCAGCCTCGGTGCAAAGCTCAGCCAGGATATCCACGGCGGCCTGTACGACGGAGTCGTTGGCGACAAAGACGACGTCGGCGCCCTGGTCGAGCACAGCCTGGGTCGCAGTCTGCACTTCGCCGGAGTTGGCTACGGTCTTTTCCACATAGTCATAGCCGTTGGCCTTGAGGTAAGCCTTAGCGCTCTCCATGGCGTTCACGGCGTTGACCTCGCTGGTGGAATAAACCAGGCCGAAGGTCTTTACATCGGGCGTGATCTGCAGGCCCAGGGCGATGATATCGCCGGAGGGGATGGCGTTGGAGGTGCCGGTCGCGTTCATGTCAGGCGTATCCAGCGCGCTCATCACGCCGGCGGCGACCGGAGCGGCGACCGAGCAGAATACGTTGGGCGTTTCGGACTCGAGGCCGACGAAGGCCTGGGTGGGAGGCGTCGCGATGGTGATGACCAGATCGTAGCTGCCGTCGTTCATGTTCTGGCAGATGGTCTGGAGATTCGTCGCGTCGCCCTGGGCGTTCTGGTAGTCGATGGTCAGATTCTGATCTTGTACGTAACCAAGGCCGGCCAGACCGTCAATGATCCCTTTTTTCATATCCAGGAAGGCGCCGTTTTCGATCATCAGCACCATGCCGACCTTGTATTGCTTGCTTTCTTCGGCCATCGAGCTGAACGCGAAGCACAGCAGCAGGGAACAGGCGACGAGTAAGGATACGAGCTTCTTCATGGTGGTTTCCTCCTGTTTTTTTCAATGGGACGGCGGAAAGCCCGGGCGGCTGACGTCTGGCCGCCGAGAGCCTTTACGCCTTATCTTGAAGCTGTCCAAACGCGTTGGACAGCATGTCAAGCGTAATGGGGTAGGGGTTGTGATCGATATCGTGCATTTGAAGCACCTTGGGGAGGACCTTGGATAAAACCTGGGGGTCCAGACCGATATCCTCCAGCTTGGTGGGCAGGCCGACCGAACGGTTGAAATCGTACATCGTTTGGAACATCTCGCGCTGACCGTCTACGAGCAGCAGCGGCAGGACACCGAAGCCGACGACCTCCCCGTGCAGATGGTTTTCCTCGATCCCCAGCTCCGGAAAGGAGGTCAGGGCGTAGAAGATCGCGTGGGCGAGACCGGTGTTGTAATCAATGATCCGATCCGCTGTCAGCAGGATCGAAGCGATGCCTGTGGTGACGATGATCGTCAGGATCACCTGGGTCAATTCCTCCGTTACCTTTTGCTCTCTATGGTCCTGATAGGCCTTTGCTCCGTATGTCAGCAACGGGTCCAGGCAGGAGCGGCTGACGCCGACGCCCAGCGCGTGATAATAGGCAAGCTCGTCGCCGCGGGAGGACATTGTGGATTCAAAATACTTGGCGTAGGTGTCGCCCATGCCCGCCCAAAGATATCGTGGGGGAGCCGAAGCGATGACCCCGGTATCGATAAAGGTGTGAGCGGGGGGAGAGGGCAGGAAGCAGGGGGCGGCGAAGCTGCCGTTCGGATGATAGAGGATGGATACCGCCGTGCAGGCGGCGCAGGTGGAGGCGATAGTAGGGAAGGCGTATACGTCCTTTTGAAGACGATAGCCAAGGGCCTTGGAGGTATCCAGCGCTTTTCCGCCGCCGACGGCAAAGATCATATCCGCCGTCTGCACCGCCGCATCCAGGAAGAGGGCCGCGATGTTTTCTTCGGATGCTTCTCCGCCATACCATAGCCTGGCGACGATCTGTATCCCGCTCTTTTCCGCTACGGCCTGCAGGCGATCGGCGATCGCCGCCATGGCCCGATGGCCGCCGATGATCACGGCGCGGCTTCCGCTTTTTTTGCAGATGTCGGCAACGCTGTTCAGCGCGTTCTCCCCGATGGTCCAGGCGGGCAGGCGGATCGAGTAGTCTGGCATGGATTTCAGCATGATTCCTCCACCTCGCAATCAAAGGAGGCGATCGCCTCCACATAGGGGTTGTACCTTTCTCCGATCCCCTGATGAAGCGGATGCTGTAAATATAGGGGGAGAGAAGAAGCGTCCTTCAGCAGCAGTTCGATCAGGACGGTCATATTCTGCGCCCGGTCGATCACATTTCGATATACATGTACGCTCAGCACGTCATTGGGCAGCGCCTTTTGCAGGGCGTCAAAGGTGTCCCGATAATCCTGTTCTGCTTCCTTGGTGAAAATGCCGGGCTGCAGCCGCATCATGACCGTGTGCCTGATTGCCATGTTCACTGCCCCTCCTTGAAAAAAATCAGCCCTGTCCTTCTGCAAAGGACAGGGCGTTATGCCTGTGGTACCACCTTTGTTGATGCCTGTGCCAAAGGCCAGAAGCATCCACTCGACAGAAATGCAATCACATTTCCCGCCTTTAACGCAGGCATACGGTCCGGCTACAGGGCGAATGCCGTTCACCTTTCCCTCGGCGGTCCATTTGCCGTGCCGCTTTCTGCCGGGTTCCCAGCACCCCCGACTCTCTGTGAGCGCGCGCTACGGTTTGATCTCCGCGTCAACGGTTTGCTTTTACAATCGTTATTCTATGGGCGGTCGGGAAATTTGTCAAGCGCCAAAGTGTATTTTTCCTGTTCTCCGTTTAGGAATCGGACGCTACGATGGAGATGCTTTGGTTGGTCATATCGATATCGTGCGCCTTCATCGACGTGTATAGCTGCTCGGTCAGGCCGTTGCGGGTGGGCCAGTAATCGGCGGTCTTGGTCCAGGCCAGGAGGGTGTAATTGACGTGCCCGGCCGAATAGCCGGCAACATTCAGCGCCGGGGCCGGATCGGTCAGGATGGCGGGAAAATGCGTGATCGCCTCGAATACGGCAGCGCGAACCCGCTCGGGAGAGTGATCGGCGGAGGCCTTAAAGCTGAGCGCCATCCTGCGCTTTTGATAACTGGTCACATTGGTGACGGTCGCTGTATACAGCGCGCTGTTGGGAATAAAAATGTATTTGCCCTCCGGGTCGAGCAGCTTGGTGTTCATCAGGTTGATTTCCTTGACGGTGCCGGAGCCGGAAGGAGTTTCGATATAATCGTCCACCTCGAACATTTTGCCGGAGAGCAGGATCATACAGCCCGCAATGTTGGACAAAACGCCCTGGATGGCCAGCGAGATGGCGATGCCCAGCACGGAGAACAGCGCCAGGAAGGTGGAGATGGGGATGCCGACGGTGTTGGCGGCGATCATGACGCTGAGTAGGATCAGCAGATAACGGAGCATGGTGACCAGCACGGTATGCAGCGATTTGCTGATCCGGGTTGTCCGGGTCAGCTGCTTGGCGACCAGCCGGGTCAGGTAGTGGCTGATGATCAGCAGGACGACCAACAGCGCCAGCGCGCCGATCAGCTCGCTGGTGCGGGTCGAGGTCAGCGTGCTGATGACCTCCTGCGCCGACAGCGCGTTTTCGGGGTTCAGCGATTCCTCGAGGGTCTCGATGGCAGCGGTCGTATCCATGACTGCGCCTCCTTGGGATGAATGTGCCTATATTATAAAGGCGATCCGCCGCTTTCGTCAATGCGCGCGCTATTGTGACAAAAAGGGAACATTGGTATAATATGTAAGAGAAACCGCAAGGGGAGGAGGCGTTATGATGTCGGTCAGGCAAAAAAGGCGATTATACGGATCATTGGCGCTCGTTATGATGCTGGTGATTTTCCTGATGTCTGCGGCGGATGGAGAGCGTTCCGCCGGCATGTCGGGCAAGCTTACGGAGCTTGCCGTGCAGAAGCTTTATCCGGGTTACGAGGGCCTGAATACAGCGGCGCAGGAAGGGGCGTTTGACCTGATGCATCATTTGCTTCGCAAGGCGGCGCATTTTATTGAGTATGCGATCCTCGGCGCGTTATACTGTCTGTTTTTGCATACCTTTCCGGTCAAAAGGGCGCGACTGTATGCCTGGCTCCTCGGAACGGCGTATGCCGCGACGGACGAGGTCCATCAGCTTTTTGTGCTGAGCCGGGGCGCTTCGCCGGCGGATGTAATGCTCGACAGCCTGGGGGTTGCCTGTGGGGTGCTGCTGGCAGCCGCGTTTTCGGCCTTTTTTACGCAAACACGCCAAAAACGCGCATTGTCAAGCGGCGGGAATTGAGCTATAATAAATTGATTATCTATGTAGCGGAGGCATTTCATGCAGCGGATGAGCATCGGTCCTGAAAGAAGAACCAACCGCCGTGGGCTGATCGTGTTGATCGTCCTGGTCGTGCTGGCGCTTTTGGGGATTCTGTACTGGCGCGGAGCGCTGAACCGCGTAGTACGGAACGTGCGGGCCGTGCAGCTGCGCTGCGCCGCGACGCAGGATATCAAGCCCTTCGGGGATAGCCTTTTGTATTACGATGGAGACACGCTGTTTTGTTTGGGCTCCGACGGCCGGGAAAAGTGGAATTATATGGTCGGCACCGGCGCCTCTTTTGATCCAGGGAATCAATGCGTGGTCGTGTGGCGGGGAAGCCAGCTGTCCATCCTCAACCGGAGCGGGCGCTCCACATATGACGACAATATCGGGGCGGAGATCCAGTTTGCCCGCGCGGGGGATAAATATGTAGTGACAGTCTGCGACGACAACACGAGCGCCGACGAGCAATCGTTGCTCGCGATCCGGGATATGAACGGCAACGTGCAGGATACCGAGACGGGCGCTTATACCGACATGCTGATCCTGGACGCCGGATTTTTTAACACGGAATATCTTTGGACCACGGCGATGGACCTGTACGGCACCGTGCCG
>JAFUHB010000178.1 GCA_017469085.1 Clostridia bacterium | reverse complement strand
ATGAAGAACAGCATCAGGCTCATCTGGCCGAAGCGGATCGCCTGCGTGAGAAAAAGAACGCCTTAGCTCAAACGGAAGAGAGCGCATCAGTGACCGAAGCCTCCTTGGATGCGGAGGTTCAAAACGCGCGTATCGCCTTCCAGGACGCGCAGGAGCAGGCGCTGCGGCTCGCCGCGACCGCCGCGGAAGCGGAACGGGCGCTGGACCAGCAAAAGAGCGCCGTATTGGCCGCGGTCAACCGGCAAAGCGATGTACGCGACCGCCAGACCCGCCAGCTGACCATCCGCGCCCAGCTCGAAAAACGGGTTTCCGAAATCGATGCCAGCCTTGCCGAACTGGACGAGCAAAAAAAGTTCCTGGCCCAGCAGCTTGAAGCGGATGAATCTGCCCAGGCTTCCGCGTCCAGCGCGCTTGAAGAAAGCCGCAAGATCGCCGAGGATATCCAAAAACAGCTTGATACGATCAATCAACAGGCACAGTGCCTTGTCGCCGAAGCGCAGCAGGCCAACCTGACCCTACAGGGCCATGTCAGCCGCCTGCGCGTCATGGAAGAAATGGCGAAGGATATGGCGGGCTATCAGCAATCCGTCAAAAAAGCGCTGGAATACGCGGCCAACGATTCCCGGGTACATGGTGTTTTGGCCCGGCTGATCAGCGTGCCAAGGGAGTTGGAAACCCCGATCGACATGGTCCTCGGCGGAGCGCTGCAAAACATCGTGACAGAAAACGAGGACGCGGCAAAAAAGGTCATCGACTACCTGCGAGCCAACCGTCTGGGCCGAGCAACCTTTTTGCCCATCTCCAGCATTCGTCCGCGCACGCTGACCCAGGAAGAAAGACGGCTTCTTTCCATGCCCGGCTGTCTTGGCGTCGCCAGCGAGCTCATTTCCTACCCGGACGCCTATCGTGGCATCATGGAAAACCTGCTGGGACGCACCGTGATCGCCGACAATCTGGACCACGGTATCCCGATCATGCGAGCAGGCCGCCACGCGTTCCGATTGGTTACGCTGAACGGCGACGTTATGCACTCCGGCGGGTCCATGACCGGCGGCACCGCGCAAACACGAACCGTTTCCCTTCTGGGGCGGGAGCGTGAAATCAACGACCTCCGTCAGCAGGTAAAAACCGAAAAAGCACAGCTTACCGACCTGCAGAGCAGGCTTGAGGACGCAACGGCAGAGGCCGGCCGGATCGAAGCGTCCCAGCGCTCCTTGCTGGATGATTTCCATCAAAAGGAAATCGCTCTGACCAGGGAAACCGAGCATGTATCGGGCACAAGACAGGATCTTGCAACGCTTTCCGAGCGCAGGGAGCGCACCGCCGAGATCCGCCAGGAGCTTGCCGCCAATATCGGGGAGATTGATCGTGAGCTCCATTCCGTTCAGAGCGATGTCGATAACGTCGCTTTGGATCGGGAGCAGATGGAAAAACAAACGGAGGCGCTGCAAAACGATCTCACGCAAAAGCGCTCTGAAGCGGAAAATCAGCGTGAGCTGTCCGTTCGGCTTCAAATGTCGCTGACCGAACGCGTGCATCAGCTGGACACCTTCCGCCGGGACCGTGAACGGAACCGGGAAGAGCTTCGCGCATTGGAGCAGCAGATCGTTACATGCGGTCGTGAAGCGGAAAGCGCACGCCAAAACGCCGATGCCGTTCGCGGCCAGGTCGCTGCGGCGGAAGCGGATTGCACGGTTCTTAAGGAACAAAACGCAACCTCCTTGTCCGCGCTGAACGAATTGGAGTCCAACCGCTCCGCTCTTAACGCAGAGCAGAGAGAAGCCGTTCGTCAAAGCGAGCTCACACATCAAGAAATCGAGGAGGACAACGGCAAGCTGCATCGCGCCGAGCTGAACCTGACGAAGGCGCAAAATGAGCTGAACGCGATGAGCGAGCACATCCTGACCAGCTACGACCTGACTTATGCCGGCGCCGAGGAGCTTCGCTCCAAGGAACCCTTCGATCTGACGCGGGGCGAGCAGGAGGCCGGCGGATTAAGAAAACGCATCCGCGAGCTCGGCCCCGTCAATGTGAACGCAGTCGAGCAATACGAGGCGGAGCAAAAGCGCTATCAGGAGCTTACCACCCAGCGGGACGATCTGCTCAAGGCCAAGGAGGATTTAGAGGCGCTCATCAAGCGGCTGCTCAAGCAGATGGAATCCATCTTCACGGGCGAATTTGATAAGCTGGGCGAGTACTTTTCGGAAACGTTTACGCGGCTGTTCGGCGGAGGCCAGGCGGAGCTTCGGCTTTCCGATCCGGAGGATCCGCTCAACTGCGGTATCGATATCATCGCCCAGCCACCCGGCAAAAAGCTTCAGCTGCTTTCCCTACTGTCCGGCGGGGAACGCGCTCTGACGGCAATCGCGATCCTTTTCGCCATGCTGAAGCTCAAACCTACGCCCTTCTGCATCCTGGATGAGATCGAGGCCGCGCTGGACGATTCCAATATCTCGAACTTTGCCGATTATCTGAATGAATATGCCTCGACAACACAATTCGTCGTTGTAACCCACCGCAAGGGCACCATGGAAAACTGCGACGCGCTGTACGGTGTTGCGATGGAAGAGCGGGGCGTATCCCGGATGGTTTCGGTCAACCTGCAGGACTATCCCAATTAAAGGAGGCTGGATAAAATGGCCGGTTTTTTTGCAAGGCTGAAGAGCGGTTTGAAAAAGACAAGGGACCAGTTTACGCGCGAGGTCGACGACCTGGTTGAAAGCACCGAGGTGATCGACGAGGACTTTTATGATAACCTGACCGATATTCTGCTGCTGGCGGACGTTGGGCTGCCCGCTACCGAAGAGGTCATTGATCAGCTTCGGGCGCGCGTCGCCCAGGATAACGTCAAGGACGCCGCTCAGGCGCGGGAAATCCTCAAGGAGCTCCTGATCGATCAGATGAACATCCCTCGCCCTGTGCTCAATTGGCCGATGGTCATGTTCATCGTCGGCGTCAACGGCGTCGGGAAAACGACCACCATCGGAAAGTTGGCCCTTCGCTTCCAGGAAATCGGCCGCACCGTCATGCTGGCGGCCGCCGATACCTATCGTGCCGCCGCGGATGAGCAATTGGCCGTCTGGGCGGAACGCGCGAACGTGCCGATCATCCGATCCAAGGAAGGGCAGGACCCCGCCAGCGTCGTTTACGACGCGATCCAGGCCGCAAAGGCCCGCAAAATCGATCTGTTGATCGTGGACACCGCCGGACGGCTCCATAACAAGAAAAACCTGATGGATGAGCTGTCCAAAATGCGCCGGATTATCGACCGGGAATATCCTGATGCCACGATGCGCTGCACGCTGGTGATGGACGCCACGACCGGACAGAACGGCATCAGCCAGGCCAAGCAATTCAAGGAGGCCACGGATATCGGCGGGATCATCCTGACCAAGCTGGACGGCACAGCAAAAGGCGGCATCGCTATCGCCATCCGCCGGGAGCTCAATATCCCCGTCTGGTATATCGGCGTCGGTGAAGGAATTGACGACCTCCAGGCCTTTGACGCTAAGGAATTCATCAACGCATTGTTCTGACGCTTCTATTTCAAACGAAAGGATTTCGATATGGCGCACATCCATCCCCTGCTGCCGTCTGAACGGACGACCTCTAAAAAGTTCATTACCTTTGGGGAGATCATGCTCCGCCTGACGCCGCCCAATTATGATAAGATCCGCATGGCGACCAGCTTTGAGGCAAGCTATGGCGGCAGCGAAGCCAACATCGCGCTTGCCTTGGCCAACCTGAACGTGGACAGCACGTTTTTCTCTGTCGTGCCGGACAATTCTGTCGGGAAAAGCGCGATCCGATGGCTGCGCTCCAACGATGTGCACTGCGCGCCAGTTTTATTGACAACGCCGGAGCAAACGCCGACTCATCGTCTCGGCACCTATTATCTGGAAACAGGGTACGGCATCCGGCCCAGCAAAGTCATTTACGACCGCAAGCATTCCGCGATTTCGGAGTATGATTTTTCGGATTATGATTTCAGCGCTCTGCTCGACGGCTACGATTGGCTCCACTTGAGCGGTATCACGCCGGCGCTCGCGCCCAGCTGCGCGGAAGCTGTCCTGCGACTGCTTAAAACCGCAAAGGAAAAAGGGCTCACCGTTTCGTTCGACGGCAATTTCCGCTCCACGCTATGGTCTTGGGAGGAAGCGCGGGATTATTGCACCCAATGTCTCCCCTACGTTGATATCCTGCTGGGCATCGAGCCCTATCACCTCTGGCGCGATGAAGCAGATCCCGCCCAGGGCGACTGCAAGGACGGCGTTCCCCTTCAGCCCTCCTACGAACAGCAGGATGAAATCTTTCAGCGTTTTATCGAACGCTACCCCAATATCCGCTGCATCGCCCGTCACGTTCGCTACGCGCATTCCGGCTCCGAAAATAGCCTGAAGGCATTCATGTGGTATGAGGGGCACACGTTTGAAAGCAAGCTGTTCACCTTCAATATCCTGGACCGCGTCGGCGGCGGCGACGCCTTTGCAAGCGGCTTGATTT
Source organism: Clostridia bacterium (assembly GCA_017469085.1). Classification (GTDB taxonomy): domain Bacteria; phylum Bacillota; class Clostridia; order Christensenellales; family Aristaeellaceae; genus UBA4246. The sequence goes on along the minus strand of JAFUHB010000178.1, from coordinate 3,062 downwards.
ATGCCATGCTGCATGATGAAAAGCCGATGGATATGATCAATTTTGCCGTAGCCTCCAGCGTGATGAAGCACACGATCCATGGCGACGCCAACATCATCGACGATGTGCAATCCATCAAAAATCTGATGAACATGAGCTTTGATATCAAGCGTTAAAGTAGGGCTGCCAATCGCAGCCCTTTCTATGAAGCGTTCGTTACATGCGCCAGATTTCCGGCCGCGTGGCTGAGATGCCTACCGCGCCCGCCTCCAGCGCGGTCATGATATCTTCCTTATCCTGGATCAGCCCGCCAGCGATCAGGGGCACCGATGAGGAAGCGCAAATGCGTCTGATCACCTTGGGAAGGCATCCGGGAAGGACCTCCATCAGGTCAGGCGCATATTGGGCGGTCTGACGCTCGATTGTGCCCAGCGCCAGCGAATCAAGCAGAAAAAAGCGCTGCACAGTCAAAAGACCGCGCCCCCGCGCATAGCGGATCAACTGTTGCCTTGTGGAAATGATGCCGTCCGCCTCCGTTTTTTCCCGAATGAAGTCAACGGCGATCTCCTTCTGCGAAAGCCCCTCGATCAGGTCGATATGAACGAGCGCGAGCCTGCCAGAACGCTTGATACGGCTGACAATATCCGCAACGTTCAAAACGTTTCCAAACAGCACGAACACGATCCTGCAATCCGAGCGCAGGCACTCGCTGAGTCCCTCCTCATCCTTGACGGCCGATACGATCGGCGATTCCTCCAGTATGCTGATCAACTCCGCGCCATTCATGCAAGCAGCCTCCGTTTCCATTTACCGCCAGTATAGCAGATCAGCGATCCAAACGCAATCCGACAAAAGGAGAAATGACCATGGACGAAAGCAAAACCAGAACGGAACGAATCGCGGCCAAGGTTCGTCGCAAGCAGCGCATGATCCGCGTCGCCCTCGGGCAGGAGCCGGCGGATGTGGTCTTAAAGAACGCCACCTTTGTCAACGTGTTTACCAAGGAGCTTGAAACTGCCGACATCGCCGTAGCAAACGGCCTGATCGCAGGCACCGGGACATATCAGGGACATTCGGAATATGATATGACCGGTAAGATTGTCGTACCCGGCTTTATCGACGCGCACATCCATTTGGAAAGCAGTATGCTCTCTCCGCGCGAATTCGCTCGTGCGGCGCTGCGGCACGGCACGACCACCGTCATCTGCGACCCTCACGAGATCGCGAACGTCTGCGGGACCAGAGGGATCGATTATATGATCGAGGCCTGCGCCAATCTGCCGTTGGACGTGCATTTTATGCTGCCCTCCTGTGTGCCGGCAACGCCGTTTGACGAGAGCGGCGCGAAATTAAGCTGGCGAGACCTGAACGTTTATTTCGAGCACCCCAAGGTGCTCGGTCTGGCGGAGATGATGAATTACCCCGGCGTCATCTCGGGCGATCCAGAGACGATTGAAAAGATCATCGTATCTCAGGCGCACCACAAAAAGATCGACGGGCACGCTCCCGGCGTATCCGACCGGCGGCTGAACGCATATATGTCCGCCGGCGTTTATTCGGATCATGAATGCGACACCTTGGACAACGCTATGGAGAAGCTTCGCAAGGGGCAATTTATCATGATCCGCGAGGGAACGGCAGCTCAGAACCTGGAAGCGCTCGTATCCCTGATCAACCCTAAATGTGAATCGCGCTGCATGTTTTCGACGGATGATAAGCACCCGTTTGACCTGCTGAACCTGGGTCATATCGACTATATCGCACGCAAGGCGGTGCGTCTGGGTGCCGATCCTATCCTGACCGTCAAGGTAGCGACCCACAATGCCGCCCGCTATTTCCTGCTCAATAATAAGGGCGCCGTATCGCCCGGGTATCTGGCGGACTTCGCCGTATTGGACGACTTAAAGGACTTCCACGTTTCGCAGGTTTTCAAGCGTGGCAGGCTGGTCTTTGACGGGAAAGAAGTCGCCGATATTCCCGAGCCAGCCATAGACGAATGGGTCCTGAACGATGTCCTTGACACCTTCCATATGCAGGACGTAACGCGCGAACAGCTGCGCCGCGACCGCGCCTTGCCGCTGATCGGGTTAGTCGATCGGCAGATCATCACGCATAATCTCGGCTTTGCCGAGCGCAGCGATGTCGACAAGGATATCATCAAGCTGGTCGTCGCGGAGCGGCACCATCATACCGGTCATATCGGCGTATGCTATATAAAAGGCTATGGCCTGAAGGCCGGCGCGATCGCGACCTCCATTGCCCACGACTCTCACAATATCGTGGCGGCCGGCGTCTCCGATGAAGCGATTGCCGAGGCGATCAATGAGGTCAAACGGATCAACGGCGGCGTTGTCGTGCGTGGAGACGACGGAGCCATGGATGTCCTCCGTCTGGAAATCGCGGGGCTATTTTCCGATCGGCCGATCCGGGAGATCAGTGACGGGCTGGAGCACATCAAACAAAAGGCGTTTTCCTTGGGCGTTCATCACGGCGTCGATCCCTTTATGACGCTCAGCTTCCTTTCGCTGCCCGTCATTCCTTCCCTGCGCCTGCTGACGCAAGGGGCCTTTGACGTAGATCAATTCCGTTATGTCGAACCAATACGGTAAATCCTGCATGCGTTTCGCATCGTAACCTCAGCCATGTATTCAAAGCTTACGCCGCGCAGTGCGGCCAGCTTCTCGCAGACGTATCGAACGTTAGCCGGCTCGTTCCTTCTGCCGCGGACAGGCTCGGGGGCAAGATAAGGACTGTCCGTTTCTACCAGGATTCGATCCTCGGGAACGATCTGAGCGGCAGCCTGTAGGTTCGGCGCTTTCTTAAAGGTCACCGGCCCTGCAAAAGAAATATAAAAGCCCATCCGAAGATACTCGAGCGCCGTTTCCTTGCTGCCGGATATACAGTGGATGATGCCCTGCGGTAATTTTTTCATACCGCGGAACAAATCAATCATATCACCGTGCGCGTCCCGGATATGAAAAATCACCGGCATATCCAACGCGATCGCCAAATCAAGCTGCTCCAGCAGCACGCTCTTCTGGACGTCCCGCGGACTGAAATCATAATAATAATCCAGCCCGATT
>JAFUHB010000177.1 GCA_017469085.1 Clostridia bacterium | reverse complement strand
GACACCCATTTCGGTCAACACCGTTTCCAATTCCTTTTTCAGCGCTACCGCGCCGTGATCGCAGGCAATTGCCAACATTTCGATCCCCTCCCTCGTTCAGTCAGGCACAAGCTCGCTGTAGCCAAAGCTCATGATATGCGTCGTTTTGCGCGAGCTGGAGTATTTCATATTGAGCGATTCCCCCATGAAGCACAGCGAGGTCGTCCAGCCGCCGTCCAGGTTGATCGCTTCGGTCGCCCCAAGCTCCAGCATCTTCATGGCGACCCAGTCCAGGTAGACGCCCTTGGAATAGTCGGTGCGCCCGGTCACATCCAGCACAATGTAATGTCCCGGTTCCACCATGCCAAGCGCCATGCGCGGCTCCCGATAGTGATAGTAATTCTCCTTCTTTGCCTCCGCCTCGGTTTCCTTCATGTGCTCTCCCAGGTGGCCGTCCGTCACTAAGATGGGCCCAAAGGCCAGCACGTCGGTCGCGCCCATTTCCAAGTATTCCTGGGCGGTATGCTCCTGCGCGTTATAGCATTTGAGGCTACCGTCGGCAAAATAGGCCATGTTTTCCAGCTTGGGGAAGCCGCCCTGCGTGGGCTTTTTTGTTTTGTCCGAAATGATTTCTCCGTTGCGGATCACCGTGCCGATGATCATCTTATTATACCGGCGGTAAGCATGAAAATCGTCCGAGAAGGTCAGCACCGCCTTGTTGGCCCGGGCAATCGCACGGGGATATATCCATCTTTTTCCTTCCGAAAACAGGGGCTTCATGCGCTCCCCTTCGGCAGTGCGCACGTCGGCCTCGTACCAGATGAGCCGCTGCTCCTTATCCTGCACCCGATGGATCACCACCTGCAGCACGTTGGACAAATACACCCACAGGCCGTTGGTATCATCCTGGATCACGAATTCATCGTCGCTGAGCAGGAAGCCCTTTTCGTCCCTTTCGGGCGCACCGGCGATTTCAAAGGGAGCGTTCACGTCCGCCCTCGTCGCCTGAACGACGGCAAGCGCGGCGGAATTGGCCGCCGCTTCTTCAAGGGCGGCCCGCGCTGCCGGATCCTTGACGCTGCCGTCGGCTGCTACGCAGGCATCCGAAAAGATCAGCTGCCATAGTTCTTCCGAAACGACGCCCGTTTCCTTCAGGCCGTTCATCTTTTGCAGCTGGCGCACGCGCTCCACGACGGTGCTAGTGTACTCATTGGTAAACTTGGTCGAAGAAAAATAGCCGAGCTCATACATCCTGTTCTTGAGCTGCAAAACCGCTTCGCCCTTGTCTCCCTTCGCCAATTGCTCCGCCGCGGCGGGAAGCACCGCCAAGGTCAAGAGCGTCAGGCAAAGAAGCGTCGCAAGAACCTTCCGCATCGGTCAAAATACCTCGTTTCCATTCCTGCTGATCCCGCCCTGTAAAATTGCCAAACAGGCAGGCTCGCAAACCTTAAAAATATACGACGCGGCCCCTTAAAAATCCTTTTTTACAGAGCTTAAAATATATGCCTGCGCGCAGTAAAGCTCCCCCGCATACGGCCCGGTCGAGCGGATTGTATATTTTTCACAAATTCCATGCGGTCGTGACCCCGGAATCTTTGTCATATCGGTCACTATCTTTTTTGCAACCGATCCTGTATAATATGGGCAGTTAAGTCAGTTCATCCGCCATTCAACATGGCAGAGCATTTTAAGGAGGAAGTTCTCATGGCAAACGTATCTCTGCGCCACATCAGCAAGATCTACCCCGGCGGCGTCAAGGCCGTTGACGATTTCAACCTGGAAATCGCCGATAAGGAGTTTATCGTTCTGGTCGGTCCCTCCGGCTGCGGTAAGTCCACCACCCTGCGCATGGTCGCCGGTCTGGAAGAAATCTCTGAGGGCGAGCTTTACATCGGCGATAAGCTGGTGAACGACGTCGCTCCCAAGGATCGCGATATCGCCATGGTGTTCCAGAACTACGCGCTGTATCCGCACATGACCGTGTTTGATAACATGGCGTTCGGCCTCAAGCTCCGCAAGACGCCCAAGGATGAGATCAAAAAGCGCGTTGAGGAAGCCGCCCGCATCCTGGACATCGAATATCTGTTGAACCGTAAGCCCAAGGCCCTGTCCGGCGGTCAGCGCCAGCG
>JAFUHB010000176.1 GCA_017469085.1 Clostridia bacterium | reverse complement strand
CCTGCGCGCTGATTCTGGGGCTTTTCCTGATCGAGGCGATCTTTTGCGTGTTCAGCGTGCGCTCCATCGAGCTGGTCAACGCCCTGACCTACGGCGGGCGCTCGGCCTGCCAATATCCCATTGACATTTATCCAAGGCCGCTGCGCGTGCTGTTCACGGTCGTCGCTCCCTTCGCGCTGACTCTGCATGTGCCCGCCGCCGCGGTGCTGCAAAAGCCGCTGCTGGGATGGCCCGCTTGGGCCGCCTTCCTGACGCCGCTCGTCGGCTTCGCCTTCTTTATCCTGATGTACCAGCTGTTCCGCTTGGCCTTGCGCAAATACCGTTCGACCGGGAGCTGACCGCTATGGGCAATATCACCACGCAGGCCGTCGTCCTCCGACGCGCCGAATATCGGGAAAACGATCGGATGCTGACCCTCCTGACCCCCGAATGGGGCCGGGTGGATGCCCTCGCGCGGGGCTGCCGGCGGCCGGGGAGCCCGCTTTTGTCAGCGGCCGAGCTGTTTGCCTACGGCGAATACGTGCTCTACCAGGGCAAGGGACGGGCGGGCGTCGTTTCCTGCCAGCTGATCGACAGCTTTTATCCCCTGCGGGAGGATTATGACAGGCTCCGCTATGCCTCCTACATGCTTCAGACGCTGGGGGCGCAGGCCGTCCCCGGCGAGCGGACGAAGGAGCTTTTTTTGCTGCTGGTGCGCTCTTTGAAGCGGGTCTGCTACCTGCCGCTCGATCCCCGGGCCGTGACGGCGGCCTTCCTGCTGATGGACGCCGCCCTGTCCGGCTATCGGCCCCGGCTGCACCACTGCGTGCGCTGCGGCAAACGGCTGGAGGAGGGCCAGCCCGTCTTTTTCGATATCGAGGAGGGCGGACTTTGCTGCCGGGACTGCGTGAGCTCCGAGCGCCCGGCCCTGCCGGTCACGAACGGCGAGGTGCTTTGGATGCGCGACGTGCTGCGCGTCTGCATCGAAAAAACGGAGCGTCCCGCTGAGGACGCCCCGCTGCCGCTGCTGATCAAATATCTGGAGGCTCGGCTCGACACGCGCTTGCCGAGCGGAAGGAGCCTTCAATGATCCGTTATTTTGTGTTGACGCGCAGCACGTATTCCCGCCGCTCCTCGGGGATCTCGTTCCACAGCTGCTCCGCCTTGGGCTGCCAGCAGGCGGCGTAGCGGTCGCACTTGGCGCAGAGGTGCTCGGCGGATTCCGGCGACTGCAGGTCGGTGGAGTGCGCGCCCGTCTTTTCGATCATGCCGCGCAGCTTCTGCGGGTTCTCCAGCATCGGGCAGGGCTGGAACATGTTCTGGTTAAAGGGCTGCCCATCGTGATACGCCTGGAAAAGCGGCGACCGGAGGGCCTCCAGGATGGTCTTTTCGCGAATGTTGGAATCGGAATAGTGCACGAATACGCAGGGGTCCATATCGCCGCCCGCATTGATGTGGAAGTAACGCCGCCCGCCGGCAATGCAGCCGCCCACGAATTCGGCGTCGTTCTGGAAATCCATGGTGAACAAGGGCTTACGGCCCCGGATATCCCGGATGCGGCGATACACCGTTTCCCGCTGCTCGGGGGTGGGCAGCAATTCGGGCGCGGCGTCGTTGCCCACGGGCATGTAATGGAAATACCAGATAAAGTACGCGCCCTTTTCGATCAGCATGTCGAAATATTCCTCCGAAGTGATGCTGTCGTAATTGACGCTGGTATAGCAGGAGGAGATACCGTACACGAGCTTGCGTTCATGCAGCAGGTCCATCGCGTGGATCACCTTGTCAAATACGCCCTGGCCCCGGCGGCTGTCGGTGGGCTCGGCAAAGCCCTCGAGCGAAATGGCAGGCACAAAATTCCTGACCCGCAGCATATCGTCGGCAAAGGCCTCGTCGATCAGGGTGCCGTTGGTAAAGCACAGGAAAATACAGTCGTCGTGCTTCTCGCACAGCCGGACGATGTCGGTCTTCCGCACCAGCGGCTCGCCGCCGGTGTAAATATACATGTACACGCCCATTTCCTTGCCCTGGCGGATGATATCGTCGATCTCGTCAAAGCTCAGGTTCAGCTTATTGCCGTACTCCGCGGCCCAGCAGCCCGTGCAGTGCAGGTTGCAGGCCGACGTGGGATCCAGCAGGATGGTCCAGGGGATATTGCAGTTGTATTTTTCCTTGAGCTCGCATTGCTTGGGCCAGCCGATCATGTTCTGATTGATGAAAAAGTTGACAGCGACCGTTTTTAACACCTCCGGATCCACGTCATGGATCAGGTGGCGGATATAGCCGTAGTAGGGGTTGTCCGGATTCTCGATCGCGTCCTTGACCTGGGCAATCTGATTGGGATACGTCTTTCCCGCGTATTGCTCCGCCCAGGAAAACAGCTTCCGCAGGTTCTTTTCGGGATCCTTGTAAAGATAATTGAACGCCTGCTCCAAACCGAACTTCTTGACGGTGTTCGATAAATTCATATCATGCTCCTCCTTTGCGCCAGGCTGAGTGCCCGGCTTATGCCATATTTAGGATATCAGGCCCCCGCCGGCCGGGATATAAACAGAATGGCAAGATGCTCAAAGATTTGCTTATACTTTATCAAACCCGTACTATTGCCAAAATAATTTGGACGCGGTCGGGTCCGCGCCCGCCGCGCCATCTGTACAGTCGCTTTATTTTTGATACCAATCCATGAGTCGCTCCGAAAATTGGGTCAGGCCTGTCAGGTCCTCCCGCTCGAAGTGAGCCGGGCTCGGGCTGTCGATATCCAGCACGCCCAGGACCTCTCCCCCATGTCCGAGCAGGGGCACGACGATCTCGGAGGCGGAATTCAGATCGCAGGCGATATGATTGCAGCAGGCGTGCACGTCCTCGACGACCTGGGGCATTTTTTCGAGCGCCGCCGTGCCGCAGACGCCCTTTCCCACCGGGATCCAGGGCACGGCGGGCTTCCCCTGGAAGGGGCCGAGCGAAAGCCCGCCCTCCTTCATCAGATAAAACCCCGCCCAGTTGAGCCCCGGCATCAGCAGCCATAGGAGGGCCGAGGCGTTCGCCAGGCCGGCGACCCGGTCGTCCGTCTCCTCCAGGATGCGCTCCAGCTGGGCCAGGATATAGGCATAGCGCTCCGCTTTTTGCTCAAACGCGCGGTACGGGATTTCCATCAGGCGTCCTCCTTCAGGAATACGACCGCTTCGTAAGGCTGCAGCAGGCCGGGCTGATGCCCGTCGTAATTCGAGATCAGCTCCCGTCCCTGCTTCCCGTCGTTCAGGGCGCAGGGGGCTTTTCGATCGGTGAAATTGCACAGCACGGTCAAAAGGCTT
>JAFUHB010000175.1 GCA_017469085.1 Clostridia bacterium | reverse complement strand
GGGATTGGGGCTCATCCTGCGCCGCGGCGCGGAGGGGGAGCCAAAGGAGACGATCGCCGCTTCGATCGACGCCCAGTTGCGTATCTGGCGGGCGATCGAAAAGGAGGCGGAGGGCGCGGCTGCGCCTGCGCTTTTATGGCCGGGCCGCTCGGCGCTCGAACGCTCGATCGAGGATCTTTCCCCCTTTGACAACCTGGTGACCGACCGTCCTTCGGATGTTGAAGCGGCCGCCGCCCTGGGCGTCGACGCCCGCTGCTCAGAGAGGCCCTTCGCGCTGACCGGCGTGTCTGAGCAATACAGGAAGCTTTGCGCAAGGCGTGTATGGCTGCCGTCGGGCGGGTTCCTGGTGATCGATCCCTGCGAGGCGATGACCGTGATCGATGTCAACACCGGGAAATTTGTCGGCAGCAAGCGGGATCGGGAGGCGCTGTTCCTCAAGACGAACGAGGAAGCGGCGCGTCTGGCCCTCCGCTTGCTCCGCGTGCGGGGCGTTGGCGGCATCATCCTGATCGATTTTATCGATATGGAGCGGGAGGAATCCCGCGCGCGGCTCCTGTCATTGCTGAATGAGCTCGCGCTCAGGGACCCTGTCAAGTGCGTGATCCACGGCTTCACCTCGTTGGGCCTGCTGGAAATGACGCGCAAGAAAACGGAAGCCCCTCTCTTTCAACCCCAATTTTCGCCCTGCCCACACTGCGGCGGCAGCGGCGTCGTCAATGAGGAAACGTAAATCATGACCGTCAAGATTACTCCCGAGCAAATAGCCGAGCAGAGGCGTTTTATGACGCTGTTTCAGGCCCTGCCCGACCGGCCCCGCACCTATTACATCGTCACCTACGGCTGTCAGATGAACGCCCACGATTCTGAAAAGCTGGCGGGCATGCTGGATGAAATGGGCATGGAGCTATCTCCGGCCCGCGAAGAGGCGGATTTTGTGCTGCACAACACCTGCTGCATACGCGACAACGCGGAGCGTAAGGCGCTGGGCAATGTGACGTGGCTGAAGGAGCTCAAAAAAGAGCGGCCCGGCCTGATGATCGGCGTTTGCGGCTGTATGGTGCGGGAAAGCGGCATGGCGGAAAAGCTGCTGCGCCAGTACCCGTTTGTGGATGTGGCCTTCGGCACCAGCAACATCTACCGTCTGCCCGAGCTGCTGTACAAGGCGGCGGAAAGCCGGAGTCGCGTGGTGGCCGTCGAGCAGGAACAGAGCACGCTCATCGAGGGCCTGCCGATTCGGCGGGAGAGCCCTTACCAGGCCTACGTGACCATCATGTACGGCTGCAACAATTATTGCACCTACTGTATCGTGCCCTATGTGCGGGGCAGAGAGCGCTCCCGAAGCGCGGGCGACATCCTGCGGGATATCGAGCGTCTCGCGCAAAGCGGCGTCCAGGAGATCATGCTGCTGGGGCAGAACGTCAATTCCTACGGTAAAGACCTGGAGGGCGGCCTCTCCTTTGCGCAGCTTCTGCACGAGGCCGGGCAAACGGGCATCCCGCGCATCCGCTTCATGACCTCCCATCCCAAGGACCTTACGGACGAGCTGATCGACGAAATCGCTCAAAATCCCGCCGTGCTGAGGCATTTTCATCTGCCCGCCCAGTCGGGCAGCGACAGGATCCTGAAGGCCATGAACCGGCACTATACGGTCGACCAGTACCTGGACCGCGTGGCGAGGCTGCGTCAGGCCGTGCCCGATATCGGCATTACCACCGACCTGATCGTAGGCTTTCCTGGGGAAACCGAGGAGGATTTTGAGGCGACGCTTCGCCTGGCGGACACCGTGCGGTATGACAGCGCGTTCACCTTTATTTACAGTCCCCGCGTCGGCACGGCCGCTGCGAAGTACCCGGATCAGGTGCCGGCGGAGGTGTCGGCGCGCCGCATCGACCGGCTGATCAAATTGCAGGAGAAGCATACGGCGATCGCCCTGAACGGCATGATCGGGAGCGAGGTCTCCGTGCTGGTCACCGACCGTTCCAAGCGCGACGAGACCATGCTGACCGGTAAATGCGGCCGGAATATCAGCGTCAATTTCGCAGGAACGCCCGAGGATATCGGAAAAGTACTGAACGTTAAGATCACCTCCGCCGGGAAAACGACCCTGCGGGGAGAAAAGATGGAGGTATCCGCATGAGTCAGGCGGTCATGGAAAAGGCCAGGGAGTTGGCCCGGCATATCCAGCTCAGCCCTGAATATATCTGCATGCGCGCGGCGGAGGACGCCGCCTCGCAGGACGAGGCGCTCGCCGCCCTGTCCCGCGAATATGAGGAAAAGCGTCGGGAGGTCGAGAGCCTGACTTTGCAGGACGATCCTGACTACGAGGTCATGATGGCGCTTTCCCATGAGCTGGAGGACATCCAGGCGCGGTATAACGCGCTGCCGTTGGCCCAGGCAGTCCAGCAGGCGCGGCGCGATTTCACGCAAATGATGAACGAGGTCAACGCGGAGCTGCAAAAGGTGCTCGCCCCCGACGCGCCGGCGGCCTCCTGCAGCGGGCGCTGCGGCGGCTGCGCAGGCTGTCGCTGATCCGTATTGACCCTTCTGCTTTTGTCAGCGTAACGAGGTTCAGACATGGCGAATCTATCTCCCATGATGCAGCAGTATATGCGCATCAAGCAAAATAATCCGGAGCCGCTTTTGCTGTTCCGGGTGGGTGATTTTTACGAGATGTTCTTTGAGGACGCGATTACCGGCAGCCGGGAGCTGGAGCTGACCCTGACCGGTAAGGATTGCGGCCTCCAGGAGCGGGCTCCCATGTGCGGCGTTCCCTATCACGCGGTGGACACCTATGTGACCCGCCTGGTCGATAAGGGCTACAAGGTCGCCATCTGCGAGCAGCTGGAGGATCCCAAGACGGCCAAGGGGCTCGTCGATCGGGACATCATCCGCATTATCACCCCCGGCACGCTGACCGACGCCGCTTATATCGGCGACAAGCGAAACAATTATCTGCTGTCCGTCTGTCTGAACGGGAAGCGGGCAGGCCTTGCTTACGCCGACGTATCCACCGGAGAAATGTACGCCCGGGTGACATCGGCGAGTGAAAAAGGCCTCCGCGGCCTGATTTCCAATATCGCGCCGAGCGAGATCATCGCAAACGACGCGGACCAGCTGCTGAAGCTGGCCAATATCTCCGCCAGCCCCTATAACGCTGTTCGCTATCGCCCGCAGGAGGCCAAGGCGGCGCTGCTCAGGCATTTTCGGGTCAATTCGCTGATGGCGCTGGGCCTGGACGCGCATTTTGCCCCCGCCGCCTGCGCCGCCGGAGCGCTCATGACCTATCTGAGCGACACGCAGAAGAACGCGCTTTCCCATATTTCCCGCCTCCGTGTGCTGACGGATGAGGACACCATGCCTCTGGATATCAATACCCGCCAGAACCTGGAGCTGTGCGACACCGTCCGGGGCCGCGGCGGGAAAAATACCCTGCTTGCTCATATCGACCGCACCGTGACCGCCATGGGCGGGCGGATGCTCCGTTCCTTCGTCGAGCAGCCCCTGACCGACCGCGCCAAAATCGAGGCGCGTCTGGACGCCGTGGAGGCGCTGTATCAAAACAACATCCTGTCCGAGGCGCTGCGGGATACGCTGTCCAAGGTTTATGATATGGAGCGCATCCTCTCCAAGGTGTCTTACCAGACGCTCGGGCCGCGGGACTGCCTGTCCCTGCTTCGCTCCCTCGAGCAGGCGCCCGAGGTGCTGCGGCTGATGGACGGGATCGGCTCGGACGCCCTGCGTATGGTGCGCGAGCGCGTGGACCCGGTGGAGGATCTGACGGTGCTCCTGTCCGGCGCTCTGTCGGAGGACGCGCCGCTTTCCGCCGCCGATCCGGGCATTATCCGGGAGGGGTACAGCCCTGAATTGGATGAATATCGCCTTGCCTCCAAGGCCGGTAAGCAATGGTTGCTGGAGCTTGAACAAAAGGAACGCGAGGCCACCGGCATCAAAAACCTCCGCATCCAGTACAACCGGGTTTTCGGCTATTATATCGAGGTCACAAAATCCAACTACGCGCTGGTGCCCGACCGGTATTTCCGCCGTCAGACCCTGACCAACGCCGAACGCTTTACCACCGAGGAGCTGCGCGCGCTGGAGGCTAAGATCACCGGCGCGGAGGAGCAGGCGGCGGCGCTGGAGCGCTCCCTGTTCGAGCAGGTCCGGGCCGAGATCGCCGCCCGGATCGAGCGGCTGCAGTCGACAGCTTACGGCTATAAGCTGCTGGACGCGCTTTTGTCGTTGG
>JAFUHB010000174.1 GCA_017469085.1 Clostridia bacterium | reverse complement strand
GCGCCTGCGCACATGCCTGAGCCAGTACCAGAGCACGGTCAGCACCTGCAACACGGCGGCGATGATGTAAACCAGCCAGATTTGGGGATTTGCCAGCGACAGATCCAGCGCCAGCGCGCCGGTCCAGATCAGGCAGGTGACGCTGAGGCATTGCCAGCCCCAATGCCACCACAACGAGGTGAACACGACCGCGATGATGGAGGAGGCGGGCAGGGCGTAAACATAAACCAGCCAGGCATTTTCCCAGGGAGCGTTAAACAGGCGGATGGCGGCGAAAAAAACGGTGGCGATCAGCCAGCAAAGGCCGATGGACAGGATCAGCGTGAGCGCTCGCTGCCGGTTGGCGCCGCGGTCGGGAGGTGGCGCCTCCTCGCGGCAGAGCGTATCCAGGGATACCTGAAACAGGTCGGACAGCGCGACCAGCACCGTGATGTCGGGCATGCCCTCCGCGCGCTCCCATTTGGATACGGATTTATCCGAATAATTCAGCTTTTCGGCCAGCTGCGCCTGCGTCCAGCCGTTGGCCTTGCGCAGGGCGGCGATATTGCGCGCGATGATCGCGGCAAGCTCGGTTTCCGTTTTCATAGAGGTCAGCTTCTCGCCTTTTTCCAGACGCCGGGCATAAAGAGGATCAGGATGGGGAAGATCTCCAGGCGGCCCAACAGCATGTTCATGGTCAACACCAGCTTGGACAGGGAGGAAAGCTCGGCGTACCCGCCCATCGGGCCCACCTGGCCAAGGCCCGGGCCGATGTTGTTCAGGCAGGCGATCACGGCGGTCACGTTGGCTTCAAAGCTCGTCTTATCCAGGCTCATCAGCAGGATGGACAGCGCCATGATCAGGCAGTAGGCAACCAGGAAGGCGTAGGTGTTGCCGATCGTGTCCTTGGAGATCGGCTCGCCGTCGATGTGTACGGTGACGATGGATTTGGGATGCAGCACCCGCTGCATTTCGCGCTTAAGGCTCTTGAACAGGATCAGCAGGCGGGATATTTTGAAGCCGCCGCCCGTGGAGCCGGCGCAGGCCCCGATCAGGCTGAGCATCACCAGCAGCGTCCGAGCCAATTGCGGCCAGCGGTCAAAATCCGCCGTGGCAAAGCCGGTCGTCGTCATAATAGAGGACACCTGGAAGAAACCGTGCCGCACCGAGCTGCCGAGGCCGTATTCCGGGAAGATCTGCCAGGCGATGATCACGGTCGAAACCGCCATCATGCCGACGTACAGCCACAGCTCCGCGTTGCGGAACGCTTTTTTGAAGGAACGCTGGAGGATCAGGTAATAGATGCCGAAGTTGACGCCGAACAGCGCCATAAAGACGCCGACCACCCATTGCAGGAAGGGGCTGAAGGAGGCCATGCTGTCCGGTCGGGTGCCAAAGCCGCCTGTGCCCGCCGTGCCGAGGGCCGTCGTAACGGCGTCAAACAGGTTCATGCCGCCCAACAGCAGCAGGCCCATCAAAACCAGCGTCATCCCGATGTAAATGCCGTAGAGGATGCGGGCGCTGCTCATGGTATGGGGCACCAGCTTGCTGACCTGGGGGCCGGGAGACTCCGCCCGCATGATATGCATGGAATCCGAACCGCTGCCCAGCGACTCCAGCGACAGCAGGAACACGAGCACGCCCATGCCGCCCAGCCAGTGGGTAAAGGAGCGCCAGTACAGGATGCCCCGAGGGGCTTCGGTCAGATTGGTCATGACGCTCGCGCCGGTCGTGGAAAAGCCGGAGGCGGTTTCAAACAGCGCGTCGATATAGTTGGGCAGCACGCCGCTCAGCACAAAGGGCAGCGCGCCGAGCAGGGACACCATGAACCAGGTGAGCGCGGCCAGCACGAAGCCCTCGCGAGCATAGAAGGCGCGCTTTTTGGGCGGGAACAGGAAGGAAACGCAACTGATCGCCAGCATGATCACGATGGTGATCAAAAACGCGTGCAGCGCGGCCGTTTCCCCGTGCGCAAAGCTGATGGCCGCGGCGGGAATCATGAAAGCAGCCGCGATGCGCAGCACGCCGGCCAGCAGGCGCACGAGCATTCGATAGTTCAATTTCTGCCTCCCCGCGGGGCTTCCGCGAAGCAATCGTTCAGCACGTCAAAGCTGCGGGCAGCCGTCGTGACCACGACCACGGTATCGCCCGCCTGCATATAATCGTCGCCGCCCGGCACGATGATCGCGCCGCGCCGGGTGATCAGCGCCACCCGGATATCCTCCTTGACCGGCACGTCGCGCAGGGGCTTGTTCACGTACCAGGTCGAATCGGTCACCTGGAATTCAAGGGCCTCCACCTTTTCGCCCACCAGGCGGTGCAGGGTGATCACGCCCTCGCCGGGACGGTTCTGCATGGCGCGCACATAGCGCAGGATGCCGTTGGCGGTCAGCACGCGCGGGGTGATCGCGCAGTCCACCACGCTGTCGGGCAGGATGGAGGTATACTCCGTGCGGTTGATCTTGCACACCACCTTGGGGATCTGAATGTGGTTGGCGTACATGGAGATGATGATGTTCTGCTCGTCCAGGTTGGTCAGGGCGACCACGGCGTCCATTTCCTCGATCCCCTCCTGGCGCAGGATGGGGAAGGCGGTGCCGTCGCCCCGGATGATTTCCGCCTTGGGCAGCTGTTCGCTGAGAGCGTCGCAGCGCTCCAGGCTGCTTTCGATGATCTTGACGTCGATGCCGGATTGGATCAGCATCTGCGCCAGATAAACCGCGATCCGGCTGCCGCCGATCAGCATGACCGAGCGCACGCGCGGCATTTCCAGCCCGATCGACTTGGCAAAGCTCACCAGGTCGCTCATGGCGGCCGTTACATAAATATGATCGCCCGCCTGCAGGCGGAAACGCCCGTCCGGGATATAGACCTTGCCGCCGCGCTCCGCCGCGCACACCAGCACGCGGATCTTGAGCGTGCGGTAAAGATCGGCCAGCAGGATGCCGTCCAGCTTGCCGTTTTCCCGCACGGATACCTCCACGATCTCCGCGCGGCCCTTGGCGAAGGAATCCCGCTTGAGGAAGGAGGGGTATTGCAGCAGTCCGTGGATGGCTTTGGCGGTGGAACGCTCCGGATTGACCGTCATGCTGAGGCCCAGGCTGTCCTTGAGCAGATATACGTCCTCGGTATATTCGGGGCTGCGGATGCGGGCGATGGTGTTGGGGCAACCGAGCTGCCGGGCTACCATACAGCACAGCAGATTGGTCTCGTCCGCGCTGGTCACCGCGATCAGCAGGTCGCTGTCCGGTACGCCGGCCAGCTTCTGCACGCTGGCGCTGGCACCGTTGCCCTCCAGCACCTGGACGTCCAGGCTGTCCTCCGTTTGGGTCAGGGCGTCCCTGCGGTTGTCGATCACCACGAGGTCGTGCCCCTCCTGTACCAGCGCCTGAGTCAGCGTAAAGCCGATCTTACCATCGCCGATTACTACGATTTTCATAATCGCTCCGTTCATCATTCATTCATGGCGCTGGATGGAACGCGCCGATTCCCTTGGATGGGAACGCTTGATATCTTATCACGCTTCGCGGGAATTGACAAGCAAATCGCTTCGGCGCAGCGCAAAATCGTCTAATCCATCAGAGATAAATGAATCTGCAAATTTCGCAATGTATTTGTTTTTATTATTTAACAATTGCTATATGAAATAGACACGAATGTTGTTTATAATAAAATCGATGAGAAAGCGATCGTTGGACCGCTGACCGGGGAGGTTTGATGACATGAAGCGTTTTTTCCGTTTCGCGGCCGTCATGATGATCATGGCGACGCTGCTGACCGCTCTGCCGATCGCAGCCGGCGCGGACTATACAATGAAAATCACCGCCAGCTGGCTGAACCTGAGGACGGGCCCTGGTATGGAATATCCAGTAGTCCGGTCTTATAAAAAGGATAAGCTGGTGACGGTGCTGACCGACGTCAACAACAAGTTCTGGTATCATGTGCGCACGGCGGACGGCACCACCGGCTACATGTATAAGTCCTACCTGAAGGAATATTCCACTCAGATCAACGCGAAGGTCGCCATGTCCGGCACCGCCGTCGCCAAGCGGAACGTCAATCTGCGCGTCGGCCCCGGCACCAAATACAGCGCCATTACCCTGCTGCCCGCCGGCAGCAAAATGACCGTGATCGGCCGTACCGGCCGCTGGTATCAGGTCAAGATCGGCAAGCAGACCGGGTTTGTTTCCGGTAATCTGATCCGTATTAAATAAGATTGAGGTTGTATTTCTGCTGATTGCAAAAAACAGCTGATAGTTCAGCATATCCGTCATATAAGCGACGGCCCGCGGCAGGGTAAACGGCCGCGGGCCGTATTCTTGCAGCGCCTTCATGACCTGAACATGCTTCATATATTGTCAAACTTGTCAAATTTGGTATTGCGCGGATATTGACATGGGACAAACGGTGTGATAAAATGAATTATCTGGCAGCAACGTTCCCTGAACAACCATTTTTGAAAGGAGAACCTATATGAAGAAATTGTTCGCCATTTTGCTGACCCTGTGCCTGTTGCTAGGCGTGTCCTCCTTCGCAATGGCGGAGGAGACGCTGGTCATTTACTCCGCCCGCAACGAGCGTCTCAACAATATCGTCATTCCTGCCTTTGAAGCCAAGACCGGCATCCATGTCGAAATGGTGACCGGCTCCTCCGGCGAGGTCCTGCAGCGCGTGAAGAGCGAGGTCGAATCCGGCAACGTGACCGTGGATATCCACTGGGCGGCGGATGAAACCATGCTGGCCGCCAACCGCGACCTGTTTGAGGTATACGTTTCCACGGAGAATGACAATCTGCGCGATGCCTTCAAGAACGACGGCACCAATTGCTTCAATAACGCCTATGCCGAGCCCAACGTCATGATCGTCAATACCGACATGCTCAAGGAAATGGGCATCGAGGTCAACGGCTACGCCGACCTGATCCAGCCCGAGCTCAAGGGCAAGATCATCTCCGCCGACCCCGCCAACTCCTCCTCCGCCTTCCAGTGCCTGATCGGCATGCTGTACGGCATGGGCAACGGCGATCCGATGAGCGCCGAGGCGTGGGATTTCATCGACAAATTCCTGGTCAATCTGGACGGCAAGATCGCTTCCTCCTCTTCCCAGGTGTACAACGGCGTGGCGAACGGCGAATATGCCGTGGGCCTGAGCTATGAGGATCCCTGCGTCGAATTGGCCGCTGCCGGCACGCACCCGGTCAAGGTGGTATACGCGGTTGAGGGCACCATCTATCCCGGCGAATCCGTGCAGATCATTAAGGGAGCGCCCCATATGGAGGCCGCTCAGAAGTTCGTCGACTTCGTTCTCTCCCAGGAAAGCCAGGAGGCCGTTTGCGCGGCGCTGAACCTGCGCCCCTGCCGCGACGGCGTCTCGGTCAACGAAAAGATGACTCCCGACTCCGAGATCAAGATGTTCGACACCTATTCCACCACTTATATCGCCGAGATGAAGCCGGTGATCGTGTCCACCTACCTGGATCATATCGAAATGACCCTGGAATGATCCGATGACCGCCGCCCTGTGCAGGGCGCTACAAAAAGGGCCCCGCCGGTACGCTGCGGGGCCCAACCTATACCAAAGAGGGAACGAGGTGTCGCTTCCATGGGTGTATCCATCGAAATCAACAATGTAACAAAGGCTTACGGCAAAACGATCGTGATCCAAGGGTTGTCCGCGCAGATCAGGCCAGGGGAGTTTTTTACGCTGCTCGGGCCCTCCGGCTGCGGAAAAACCACGCTGCTGCGCATGATCATCGGCTTCAACACGATCGAGGGGGGCGAGATCCTGGTTGACGGCAAGGTCGTCAATCAGATCCCCACGAACCGGCGCAACATGGGCATGGTATTCCAGAACTACGCGGTTTTCCCGCATATGAACGTGCGGGACAATGTGGCCTACGGCCTGAAAAACAGGCGCATCCCCAAGCAGGAGCGCTACCGCCGGGCGGAGGAGATCATGAAGCTGGTCAAGATCGATCAGTACGCCGATCGGATGCCGGCCCAATTGTCCGGCGGCCAACAGCAGCGCGTGGCCCTGGCGCGCGCCATCGTGATCGAGCCGGAGGTGCTGCTGATGGATGAGCCGCTCTCCAATTTGGACGCCAAGCTGCGTGTGGAAATGCGCAACGTGATCAAGCGCATCCAGCGGCAGGTCGGCATCACCACCGTATACGTGACGCACGACCAGGAGGAGGCGCTGGCTATCTCCGACCGGATCGCGGTCATGCACGGCGGCGTCATCCAGCAGATCGGCACGCCCAAGCACATCTATCAGCGGCCTGCCAATGAATTTGTATCCGGCTTCATCGGGCTCAGCAATTTCCTGGACGCCAAGCACGAGGGCGGCGTGCTGGACTTTGGCTGCGGCTACCGCGCCGAGGTGCCGACGCTGGTCGACGGCGCGCCGGAGAAGGTGCGCGTCGCGGTCCGGCCGGAGGAATTCACCATCCATTCCGGCGGCGAGGCCGGGATCCCCGCCGTGGTCAAATCCAGCGTGTTCCTGGGCATGACGCTGCATTATTTCATGGCGCTGAAGGACGGTCAGGAACTGGAGGTCGTTGTGCCCAGCGATCTGAGCGACGTGATTCCTGATGAAACCGAGGTGGCGCTGCGCGTGGTCGCCGAGAAGGTCAACGTATTCGACGCGTCGACGCACCGCACCCTGATCCGGGAGGGGGTCTGAGCGCAGTGAAGCAGAAGCATTCCCCGATCTGGACCTTCCTGGCGCTGGCTATCTTAGCGGTGTTTGTGATCTTCGTGGTTTATCCGCTGGTGCTGGTGCTGTACCGAAGCGTGATCGATCCCAAGAGCAACGGGCTGACGTTTGAAAATTTCACCCGTTTCTTTGGGCGCAAGTATTATACCAACACGCTGCTCAATTCCTTTAAGGTGACCGTGGTGGCCACACTGATCAGCGCTGCGCTGGGCTTGGTGATGGCCTACATTACCAAGCAGTATAACATCCGCGGCGGCAAATGGCTGAACATCGCGATCGTCGTCAGCTATCTGTCCCCGCCCTTTATCGGCGCCTATGCCTGGATCCAGCTGCTGGGCCGCAAGGGGATTTTCACGCGGGTGATCAACATGATCCCCGGCGTGCAGTTCGACGGCATTTATGGATTCGCGGGCATCGTGCTGGTGTTCTCCCTGCAATCCTTCCCGCTGGTGTACATGTATGTGTGCGGCGCGCTTGAAAACCTGGACAATTCCCTGAATGAAGCGGCGGAAAGCCTGGGCGCGAACAATTTTCAACGCGTGACCGGCATCATCCTGCCGCTGGTTTTGCCCACGGTGCTGGCGTCCTCGCTGCTGGTGTTCATGCGGGTATTCTCCGATTTCGGCACGCCGATGCTGATCGGCGAGGGCTATCGCACCTTCCCCGTGGTCCTGTATAATCAGTTCATGGGCGAGGTGACGAACGACAGCTATTTTGCGGCCGCGCTGTGCGTGATCATCATGGCGATCACTCTGTTCTTCTTCTTCCTTCAGCGCTTCATCGCCCGCAAGTATTCCTATTCGATGTCGGCACTCAAGCCCATGCAGCCGCGTCCGCAGCGCACCCTGCCCAAGGTGCTGTGCCACGTCTTTGTGTATCTGGTCGTGCTGATCGGCCTGCTGCCTCAGCTGACGGTCATCGTGACCTCCTTCCTCAAGGAGTCCACGCCGGGCATTTATACCAATGAACTCAGCCTGATCAATTACCAGACGATCTTTTCTAAAAACCCGCGCGTGATCCCGAACACCTATCTGTACGGCCTGGCTGCCATCGTGCTGGTGATCGTGTTCGGCGTGCTGATCGCCTATCTGGCGGTGCGCCGCCGCTCGATCATTACCTCGACGGTGGATACGCTGACCATGCTACCCTACATCATCCCAGGCTCGGTGCTGGGCATCTGCTTCCTCTATGCCTTCGCCAAGCCGCCGCTGGCGCTGACAGGCACGGCCTGGATCATCATCATCGCCCTTACGGTGCGCCGCATGCCCTATACCATCCGTTCGAGCACGGCGATCATCAGCCAGATCTCGCCCTCGATCGAGGAGGCGGCGATCTCCCTGGGCTCGACCGAGATGCAGTCCTTCACCGAGGTCACGCTGCCCATGATGATGCCCGGCGTGATTTCCGGCGCGATCATGAGTTGGGTGACGGTCATCAGCGAGCTGTCCAGTTCGATCATGCTGTATCGCGCGAATACGCAGACGCTGACCGTATCCGTGTATACCGAGGTCATTCGCGATTGCTTCGGCAACGCCGCGGCCTATTCCACCGTCCTGACGGTGACCAGCGTGCTTTCCCTGCTGCTGTTCTTCAGGCTGACGGGCAGGCGGAACCTGAGCGTATAATATCAGGGTTCACGCAGGGGAGCGTGAACCCTTGGCGGGAAAATCCATTCCCCGCCAACACCACCCCTTGGACGCCTTTTCCTCTCGGATCGCTTCGCGCTCCTCCCGGGCGGAAAAGGCGCAAGGAATGAATTTTCGCTCTCGGATGGCAAGCTAACCTTCGCGAAAATTCTCCTCGGGGCGGCAACCTCAATTCGCCATTG
>JAFUHB010000173.1 GCA_017469085.1 Clostridia bacterium | reverse complement strand
GCTTTCCATGATCAAGGACGCATGAATATCTTTACTCGTCCCCATTCAAACGTTATTGCCCGGTTGAGCCAAAGCCGCCGGTACGCTCCGCTGCGGCATCGGCATTAAGCGTAATGCCATAAGGCACAAATACCCCCTGGCAGAAGGCCGCTCCCTGCTCGAACCGCCGAGGCTCGGGCAGGTTTTTTTCACTCGCCTCCACGCGCAGCTTGATCATGATATGACCCTCGTTCCGGGCTTGGTAATAGTCGCTGTCAATATTGCCGACCGTGTTTGCCAGACGCGTATACAGCCGGAAGCCCAGCCCCGACCGCGGGATCAGCATGAGCCACCAGCCGTGCTGAATCCTCACGCGCAGACCGGTTGGGACGCAGATATCCTCCCCTGCGCCGAGCGCAAACGCAAACGGCGCCCGGATGTCGTACCCGCTGCTGCCCGCAGTCGCCCGGCAAGGAAGCTCAATCGCGTCGTATGCGGCATACAACCGCTCCTCCGGCCAATCCGGGAACAGTTCCCGCATATCCTGCCGGTACTGCTCATAAGACACTTTTTCAAACGCCGCCACCCGAAACGGCGTGGAAAACATTTCCGTCATTCCCCCATCTCCTCATACGCCACGGCGCATACCGTCGCGTTCCTCGATTCCCGCCGGAAGGTGGACATATAGAAAGTAAAGAACGCGTCCTTTGGCAGCTCATCCCACAGGGGCGAATCGGCATCGATCAAATCCGTGCGTCCGGCGAAATACAGATGATTCAGATCCGCCGCAAACTGGGCGATTTCCTCGGCATTTTCCCGTCCCTTGAGCCGTTCCAGCATCTGCGATTTGGTGGTTTGATCAAAGAAGCGGCGCGCATAGGCGTCAAAATCCAGCAAATCAGGGTCGCTGAGCCCTTTTCCCCGTGCCCATCCGGCTACATCCACGATTGCCGTTTCATAACGCACCTGGCTGCCGTCGGCCTGCAACACACCGTATTGCAAAGGGGATACCGACAGGGCGGACGTGGCGATTTCCGTGACGCCGCCTGCCTCGGCGATGTGCTGCATGTGCATATGGCCGCTCAAATTCAGACGCACACCGTATTGGCGATACAGGGCGTACAGCTTATCCGCGTTGGCAATCACAAAATTCGCGTAGAAAAGGCTGTTATGCTTGAAGAGGTTTTGATGGCTGACCGCGATCACCCGATCACCCGCTTTCCGGGCTTCCCGGAGCTGCCGCTCGACCCATTCAAGCGTAGCCGGCGCAACCGCACAGGGCGCCGCCTTGGTATTGACATCCAGCATCAGGAATCTCCAGCCCTCTACGGGTCTTGCCACGTAGCTGAGAGAGCTGTCGTCCCGAGAAAGCGCATCCGCATAACCGAAATCAGCGTATAGCTCCGCAAACTCCTCCGCGGGCAAATTCGATACACGCTGGTAGACGCTGCCGATGAAGTGCGCGGCTTGCCTGGAATCAAGATCGTGATTTCCGGGGATCACCAGCACATGCACGCCGGCCTCCCGGATGCGCCTGAGCTTAGCGACCAAGTCGATATGGCTTTGCTTGGCCCCGTTGAAGGTCAAATCGCCCGAAAGGATCAACACATCCGGATGCACCCGGATCGCCTGCTCTGTGAAGGCCTCCATCAGCTCCTCGCTGTACAGCATCACCTTACCGTCCGCCTGCGAGACCAGCTGCGTGAACATCGCGCCACGGTCCGTCAGCTCCGGCGAAATATAGTGCATATCCGTCGCCAGCCAAAAAACGGGGATATCCTCCGCCTTCGCCCCAGCTACGGCCATCAACATCGCCAAACAGATCACTCCCAGTACTCGTCTGAATTTCAAAGCACGCGCCTCCTTCGTGCCCTCTCCCACTAATATGACTCATATAAGATACGGGATTTTTGTTTTTTTGTAAAGGGAATCATTGTCTGTCAGCCGAAAAGGTGATATGATGCTTTTCGATCCGCTGAAATCTGATAGGTGAAAATATGGAGGCGACGGCATGGCAATCCTGCAAATGAATTTCTTTTCGGCGGCGCTGATGCGCACGGTAGACGCGGTATGCGTCATTCCCAACGACAAGCGCGGCTTCGACGGCAAAAAGCTGATCTCCCGCGAAACCCCGATGAAAACGCTGTACCTGCTGCACGGCTTGTACGGCAGTCAGCTCGATTGGCTGACCCGCACCCGTATCGCCCGCCTGGCGGACGCCAAGAACCTGGCTGTGATCATGCCGGCCGGTGAAAATAAATTCTATTCCGATCGTCGCGCGCACGACCATTTCGGCCGCTTCGTGGGCCAGGACCTGGTCGAGTATTCCAGAGATTTATTCCATTTGTCTGATCGCCGGGAGGACACGTATATCGCCGGTCTGTCCATGGGCGGCTTTGGCGCG
>JAFUHB010000172.1 GCA_017469085.1 Clostridia bacterium | reverse complement strand
CCTGCGCGGCGAACGCTCCGCGCAGCAGGACCGGGCAGCCGCCGCGGCCGACCGGCGCTGCCTCGCCGCGCTCGGCGTTTACATCGCGCTGACCGCCGCGCTGTTCATCGGCTTCTTCCCCTACGCCTCCGGCATCCTGGTCCGCCACGAATGGCTGGACGCCATGAATTGGTTCGGCAATCTGTATTACTGAACGGCTGAAAAAAAATATTTTTTTCAGCCGATCCCGTGTAACCTTTTCCCCCGCTCAGGGATGTTACGAATGAAGCGGCTGATCAAGGCCGCCCGGAAAGGAAGAAACAAAACATGAAGAACCTCCGTAAGCTTGTGATCCTGTGCGTGCTGCTCGCGCTGTGCGCCATCCTGGGCGGATGCGCCGAGGACACCGTCACCGTAGACGTAATCAAAAACTCGCTGACCGACCAGATGCGCACCTATACCCTGCACGATTTTGCGCAGAAGCCCGTCGAGCATCTGCTGAACGTGAACCAGGTGACCGTCAGCAGCACCGAAAAAACGGAGGGCGGCGTCCAGGTATACGCGGAGGTCGCCATGAGCGACGCCGATA
The DNA here is from genome assembly GCA_017469085.1 of Clostridia bacterium. GTDB lineage: Bacteria > Bacillota > Clostridia > Christensenellales > Aristaeellaceae > UBA4246. The sequence goes on along the minus strand of JAFUHB010000172.1, from coordinate 10,016 downwards.
TGCGCGTCACCGCCTATTACCGCCTGCTGTATCGAAAGAGCGGGAACTCCTGGCGGCTGGACAGCCAGCGCACCTACCGCCAGCCTGAGATCACCGCCTCCGACCGGGACCAGACCCGCTACGTGCAGGAATATTACGCCCAGAAATTTGGAAATCTGACGCTCGTGGGCTCCCCCGCCAAGGATCAGGACCAGGCGACCGTCTACCGCTTTGCCATCCAAAACAAGCACCGCTTCGTAGACGAAACCAACGAGCTGGTCGTCCGAATCTCCTTCTATACGGACGCCCAGGGGGGCTACTGGGACGGCACCTACGACCTGGGCGAGGCCGCCTACGTATGGAACGTCAACGGCCAATGGAACTTCTATCCGTACAACAACAGCCCGGAAAGCTACGGCAAAAACGACTTCTTCAGCGACGTCCGCTACCTGTTTACCGTAAAGACCCAAAACGGCCAGACCACCTACACCGTCGATCGCTTCAGCTGCAAGGACGGGGTGGAAACGCACACCTACACCATCAGCGGCACCGCCGTGCAGGGCAAAAGCAATCAAAACTATAAACCCGCCCTGATCTGCTATGACGAGGACAGCTCCTGGGGGATCTGGTTCGAGCCGGACGGGCTGTACGTCGGTTCTTACGCTCTGGGCAGAGGCTATTACGACGCGTACCCGGTATAAACGGTCGGATCAGGCACACCCCAGTTTCGGGCCATAACAAAAGGGACCTTCTTCCACAAAAGCTTCGTGGTCGAAGGTTCCTTTTGTTTCCTTTTTGTTTGTTTCACGCTGATGCTGATTGACATCGATAAGAATTCTCAAATAGCTATTGACGAAAGTCCCTGTTTGTCATATAATTGGGCCCGAGCCTTTCGAGAACACAAAATATGGTGGTCTTCGAGGACCTCGGACCACAAAATAGGGATAAAGGGGATAACTATGCTGATCATCAAGCGCAACGGCGCCGAAGAAAACTTTGATATCGCCAAGATCGTCAACGCCATCACCAAGGCCAACGCCACCGTGGAGGAGCCCTACCAGCTGACCGACGTCCAGATCCGCCGGATCTCGGAGGCCGTCGTGCTGAACTGCGAGGAAATGGGCCGCACGCCTACGGTGGAGGAGGTCCAGGATTTTGTTGAGGACCAGATCATGGCTCACGGCGCGTTCGAGGTGGCCAAGCATTATATCACCTATCGCTATACCCGTTCGCTGGTCCGCAAGAGCAACACGACCGACGACCGCATCCTGAGCCTCATCGAGTGCAACAATGAGGAAGCCAAGCAGGAAAACAGCAACAAGAACCCCGTGGTCAACTCCACCCAGCGCGATTATATCGCCGGCGAGGTCTCCCGCGACCTGACCAACCGCCTGCTTTTGCCCGAGGACATCGTGGAGGCGCACAACGAGGGCATCATCCATTTCCACGATACCGATTATTATGCCCAGCACATGCACAACTGCGACCTGGTGAACCTGGAGGACATGCTGCAGAACGGCACCGTCATCACCGGCACGCTGATCGAAAGGCCCCACTCCTTCAGCACGGCCTGCAACATCGCCACGCAGATCATCGCGCAGGTGGCCTCCAATCAGTACGGCGGCCAATCCATCTCCCTGGCCCATCTGGCTCCCTTTGTGCAGGTTTCCCGTGAAAAGATCCGCCGCTCCGTGCGCGAAGAATTCGCCGAGGTTGGCGAGACCCTCTCCGACGACTTGATCAATTCCATCGCCGAAAAGCGCCTGCACGAGGAAATCAGCCGCGGCGTACAGACCATCCAGTATCAGGTGGTCACCCTGTTGACCACCAACGGCCAGGCCCCCTTCGTGACTGTGTTCATGTACCTGGGCGAGGCCCGCAATGAACAGGAAAAGCACGACCTCGCGCTGATCATCGAGGAGACCCTCCAGCAGCGCTGGCAGGGCGTCAAAAACGAGAAGGGCGTCTGGGTGACGCCGGCCTTCCCCAAGCTGATCTATGTGCTCGAGGAGGACAATATCCGTGAGGACAGCCCCTACTGGTATCTGACCCGTCTTGCGGCCAAGTGCACCGCCCGGCGCATGGTGCCCGATTATATCAGCGAAAAGAAAATGCTGGAGCTCAAGAAGGATAAGAACGGCGAGGGGCATTGCTACCCCTGCATGGGCTGCCGCTCCTTCCTGACTCCCTATGTGGATGAGAACAACCATCCCAAGTACTACGGGCGCTTCAACCAGGGCGTCGTGACCCTGAACCTGGTGGACGTCGCCCTTTCCTCCGGCGGCAGCATGGACCGCTTCTGGGATGTGTTCGACGAGCGGCTCGACCTGTGCTACCGCGCCCTGATGTGCCGTCACAACCGGATGAAGGGCACCCTGTCCGACGCCGCGCCCATCCTCTGGCAGTACGGCGCCTGCGCGCGCTTGAAGAAGGGCGAGCCGATCGATAAGCTGCTGTACGGCGGATATTCCACGCTGTCCCTCGGCTACGCGGGCCTGTACGAGTGCGTCAAGTACATGACCGGCAAGTCCCACACCGATCCGGACGCCACCCCCTTCGCGCTGGCGGTAATGCAGCATATGAACGACGCCTGCCGCGAGTGGAAGGCCAAGCATAATATCGATTTCTCCCTGTACGGCACGCCGCTGGAAAGCACCACCTATAAGTTCGCCAAATGCCTGCAGAAGCGCTTCGGCGTGATCCCTGGCATCACGGATAAGGGCTATATCACCAATTCCTACCACGTCCACGTGACGGAAAACATCAACGCCTTCGATAAGCTCCAATTTGAGAGCCAGTTCCAGCCCCTGAGCCCCGGCGGCGCCATCTCCTACGTGGAGGTGCCCGACATGCAGAACAACCTGGACGCCGTGCTCGAGGTCATGAAATTCATCTACGACAATATTATTTACGCCGAGCTCAACACCAAAACGGACTACTGCCAGCTGTGCGGCTACGACGGCGAAATCGCCATCGAGGAAGAAAACGGCAAGCTGATCTGGCGCTGCCCGCAGTGCGGCAATACCGACCAGGACAAGATGAACGTCGCCCGCCGGACCTGCGGCTACATCGGCACGCAATTCTGGAATCAGGGGCGCACGCAGGAAATCAGGGAGCGCGTGCTGCACCTTTGATATCATATGTACTTTGGAGAAATCAAAAACTGTGATATCGCGGATGGACCTGGGGTCCGGATCACGCTGTTCGTATCCGGCTGCCGGAACCGGTGTCCCGGGTGCTTCCAGCCGCAGACATGGGCCTTCGATTACGGAAGGCCCTTTGATCGCGCGGCGGAGGACGAGGTGCTCCGCCTGCTTGCCCCCGCCTATATCCGGGGCCTGACGATCCTGGGCGGCGAGCCCTTCGAGCCGGAGAATCAGGAGACCCTGTATCCCTTCCTCCGACGTTTTCGGAACCAATATCCGGGCAAGGACCTGTGGATGTTTTCGGGCTACACGCTCGAAAACATGCTGCGGGAGGGTGCGCATCCTCATACCGTATGGACCCTGCCCATCCTCTCCCTGGCCGACGTGCTGGTGGACGGCCCCTTCATCCAGGAGCAGAAGGACCTGCTGCTTCGCTTCCGCGGCAGCCGCAACCAGCGCCTGCTCGACGTGCCCGCGTCCCTGCAGCGGGGAGAGCCCGTCCTTTGGACGGACGGACAGGACCGCGGAAGGGCATAGCGCATATAAGCGTCACCGATCAAAATCACAGCACGACGTTCGAGCCGCGCTGTGATTTTGATGTGCTGCTGCTTTCATTGACATTTCGGATGCCATGGGATAGAATAGAGCCGTCGTTTCGCGTCGCGAACGACCGGAATCAGTATGCACCGAGGGAGGCGCGCCGGATTGGATCGGGCGGAGGAAAACGGGTTTCTGCGCGGGTGCCGCGACGGCGTGCCGATCATGCTGGGCTATTTCGCCGTGGCCTTCACCCTGGGCATCGCGGCCCGGAACGCCGGGATCACGGCCCTGCAGGCGGGCGTCGCCAGCCTGCTGAATATGGCCTCGGCGGGCGAATACGCCGGGTTTAAGGTGATCGAGGAACGGGCGGGGCTGATCCAGGTGGCGCTGATGACGCTGGTGGCGAACGCGCGCTACCTTTTGATGAGCTGCGCCCTCAGCCAGAAGCTCCGGGAGGAAACGCCGATGCGGCACCGCCTGGCGCTGGGCATGACGGTGACGGATGAGATCTTCGGCCTTTGCATCGGCGTGGACGGCCCCTTGAACCCCCGGTATGGGTACGGCATTTTCACGGTGTCGGCCTTCGGGTGGACGCTGGGCACCATGCTGGGCGTCGTGGTCGGCAATATCCTGCCGGCCCGGCTGGTCAGCGCATTGAGCGTGGGTCTTTTCGGGATGTTCCTGGCGGCGATCGTGCCCAAGGCCCGACAAGATCGGGTGGTGCTGGTCCTGATCCTGCTCGCCATGGGATGCAGCTGGCTGGCCTCCGTGATGGAGCCGCTGGCCTCATTATCCTCCGGGATGCGGGTCATCATCCTGACGGTCGCGCTTTCCGCCGCGGCGGCCGCGCTGTTCCCGGTCAAGGAGGAGCAGGATGAACGATAACGTCTGGCTGTACATCCTGGTGATGGCGCTCGTCACTTATGTGATCCGGGCGCTGCCGCTGACGCTGATCCGCCGGCCCATCAAAAACCGGTTTTTGCGCAGCTTCCTGTTTTATGTGCCCTATGTGACGCTGGCGGTGATGACCTTTCCGGACATCCTGCACGCCACGAACAGCGTTTGGTCAGGGCTGCTGGCGCTGATCGCCGGCGTGGCGCTGGCCTGGTCGGGGCAGAGCCTGCTGACGGTATCGGTGGCCTGCTGCGCGACGGTGCTGATCAGCGAATTTTTCTTGTAGCAAGGCAGCCCTTTCCCCCATGCCCTGACCCAAACAATCGACGAGGAATGAAATATGATCGTAGCATTGGAACAATATGTGCAGGACGTCGCCGCCCTGAAAAATAAGCTGTCCGAGATCGCGGGCGGGCTTCACCTGGAGGACCTGGAAAAGGAGCTGTCCGAGCTCCGCGAGGAAATGAACGCGGACGGGTTTTGGGATAACCTGGAGCGCTCCACCCACGTGAATCGCCGCATCGCCCAGATCGAGGGCAAAATCAAGCATTACGAGAGCCTGTGCCAGGGCGTGGACGACCTGGAGGTCATGATCGAGCTGGCGCAAGAGGAAAACGACGAATCCATGGTCGGCGAAATCGGCGAAGAGCTGAGCGGCCTGACCGAGAAGGTCGAGGCCCTGGAGCTGGAAACGCTGATGCGCGGCGACTATGACAATTCCAACGCCATCTTGTCCCTCCACGCCGGAGCGGGCGGCACGGAAGCGCAGGACTGGACGCAGATGCTGTACCGCATGTACACCCGCTATTGCGAGAAGCTGGGCTTCAAGGTCAAGCTGCTAGATTATCTGGAGGGCGACGAGGCGGGGATCAAATCCGTCTCCTTCGAGGTGGACGGCGACAACGCCTACGGCTACCTCCGCGGCGAAAAGGGCGTGCACCGCCTGGTGCGCATCAGCCCCTTCGACGCGAACGCGCGCCGGCACACCTCGTTTTCGTCCCTGGACGTCGCGCCCATCCTGGAGGAGGACGACGGCGAGATCGAGATCGACATGAAGGACGTCCGGGTGGACACCTACCATTCCAGCGGCGCGGGCGGACAGAACGTCAACAAGACCTCCTCCGCCGTCCGCATGACGCACTTTCCTTCCGGGATCGTGGTATCCTGCCAGACCGAGCGCGACCAGGTGCAAAACCGCGCGACCTGCTTAAAGATGCTGAAGGCCAAGCTGCTGGAGATTCGCGAGCGCGAAAAGGAACAGCAGATGGCGGACATCAAGGGCGAAATGAAGAAAATCGAATGGGGCAGCCAGATCCGCTCCTATGTGTTCCAGCCCTACACCATGGTCAAGGACCATCGGACAGGCTATGAATCCGGCAACATTGACGACGTGATGAACGGCGGGCTGGACGGCTTTACGACCGCCTACCTGAAGATGCAGTAATGCTGAGAAAAATTGGCTTTGCGATCGCTGGGATTCTGGCGTTCCTTTGCATCCTCTCCTCGGTGATCTATACGCAGGTGACCAACGCGAGGCTGATGGAGCAGGGCTTCTTAAGCTACGCGCGCACGGAGGAATTTCCGGTTTCCCCCAGACGCTACGCCGAGTACGCCCAGGCCATCACCGATTACCTGAGCGGGAAAGCCGAGCGGATGACGGTGCAGGGCGAGGAAGCCTTCAGCGATAAGGAAAACCTGCACATGCAGGACGTCAGGGGGCTGGTCAGGCTCCTGAACGTCCTGCGCGTTTCCTCGGGCGCGCTCGTAGCGGCGCTGCTGCTCCTCCTGCTGCTTCGCCGTAGGGAGGACCGGGAAAACGCACTCCTGGCCGCCCTGCGGGGGCTCACGGTCGGCGCGTGCTTCTGGGTGCTGCTTTCGGCAATCATCGGCATCCTGGCCTGGCTGGATTTCGACGGCCTGTTCATCGCCTTCCACCGGCTCTTTTTCCGCAACGACCTTTGGCTGCTCAATCCCCACACCGACCTGCTGCTGGCGCTGATGCCGACCGAGTTTTTCGTCTGGTATCTCCGGCAGATCGCGCTGGCGCTCCTTCCGGCGCTGCTGCTTGCGGCGGCGCTGCCCTTTGCCCTGCGCGCCGTAAAGAAACAAACGAAATGACGTATTCGGACACCGTTCGCGCCGCGCTCCCGGCGCTTCAACAAAAGGAGCATGTACGCATCCTGGCGCTGGAAACCTCCTGCGACGAGACCGCCGCCGCCGTGGTGGAGGATGGCAGAAAAATCCTCTCCAACTGCGTGTACACCCAGATCGACCTGCACGCCCTGTATGGCGGCGTGGTGCCGGAGATCGCCTCCCGCGCCCACGTGGAAAAGGTGGACGCCATGGTGGACGCCGCGCTCCGGGAGGCCCACATGACCCTGGAGGAAGCGGACGCCCTGGCCGTCACCTACGGCCCGGGGCTGGTCGGCGCGCTGCTGGCCGGCGTCAGCTGCATGAAGGGCCTGGCCTTTATGACGGGCAAGCCGCTGATCCCGGTCCATCACATCGAGGGTCATATCTGCGCCAATTACCTGACCTGGCCGGAGCTTGAGCCTCCCTTCGTATGCCTGGTGGTCAGCGGCGGGCACTCCCATATCCTGGAGGTAACGGATTACGGGGAATACCGGCTGCTGGGCTGCACGCAGGACGACGCGGCGGGCGAGGCCTTCGATAAGGCGGCCCGTGTGCTGGACCTGCCCTATCCGGGCGGCCCCCGGCTGGACAAGCTGGCGGATGCCGGTGATCCTCAGGCGCTGAAGCTGCCCCGCCCGCATACGGACGGCCCCTATGACTTCAGCTTTTCGGGCCTGAAAACGGCCTTCATCAACGCCGTGCATCATCAGGACCAGACGGGCGAGCGGATGCCCGCCGAAGACCTGGCCGCCTCCTTCCGCGCTGCCGTGGTCAGCCAGCTGGTGGAAAAGACCATGCTGGCCGCGGAAAACGCGAGAGCCTCCACGCTCGCCCTGGCCGGCGGCGTTTCGGCCAATTCCCTGCTGCGCCGGGAGATGCAAAGCGCCTGCGACCGCCGCGGCATCCGCCTGTATATGCCTCGCCTGGACCTTTGCGGGGACAATGGGGCGATGATCGGCTCCGCCGCCTATTATCGCTTGCGCCGCGGCGAGCTGGCGGGGTTGGACCTGAACGCCCGTCCCTCCCTCTCGCTGTTCTGAAAGGCGCGCCCTATACTGTTTTTTTCCGGTTTTCTCAAGGATGAAAACCGGTCTTTTTGTCGTTATATCTATGAAAAGGATTGACAATTGTCCTGCCGAATGTGTAAAATAAGGTAGGATTCCATGGAAATGGAGGTAAGAATCGATGAAAAAGATGAAGTGGCTGGCATTGCTCACAGCCGTTCTCTGCCTATTCAGCGCGCTGGCGCTGGCGGACGCCCCTGCCGAGGAGCTGATCCCGGAGGTCGTCAGCAAGAAGATCCAGGCGGTCATCGCCAATGAAAGCGGCGCGGCAATTTACGGCGCGATGGACGAGAGCGGCGAGCTCGCGACCAAGGCCTTCGGCGAGACCGTCGAGGTGCAGACGCTGGGGCTGGGCTGGTGCCGCCTGCGCGACGCGGAGGCCAAGCTGTACGTCCGCACGAAGGACCTCAATTTCAGCGGCGAGGATACCGACAGTCAGCTGGCGATCGTGTTCCTCAAGCGTTCCAAGCAGCTGCCGCTACACAAGACGGCCAGCGCCTCCTCCAAGACCCTGACCAAGGTGGACGACGGCAGCTACGTCGTAGTGCTGGAGAAGGGCGAGACATTTTCCCACGTGCTGTACGGCCGCTACGACGGATACCTGCAAAACAGCTATCTTTCCTTCCGGTCGGCCTGGCAGGGCGACGTGGCCCGCGGCACCATCCGCGACCCCGATCGTCCGAAGCGCAAGACGACCATCAACCTGCGCTCCTCCGATTCCAAGAACGGCAAAAAGGTGCGCACCCTGGCGACCCTGCAGGACATGACCGTGCTCCAGATCAAGGGCGAATGGGCGGAAATCGAGTCCGATAAGGGGATCCACGGGTATATGCTGGTCGAATGGCTGGAGCTGCCCGAGGGCCTGACCCTGACCGCTCCCGCCGGCAGCGACGAGCCCGTGACGCCCGCCGTCGCCAGCGCCGTATTCGTGGACAGCCAGCCCGAAGCGCCCGTGGATGAAGAAGCGGACGACGGCGCCGAAGAGGAAGCCCTCACGCCCGAATGGGAGGACGACGAGCCTGCCGCAGAATAACGGCTCAACCCCGATCAACGATACCGCCGCGAGAGCGAATCTCGCGGCGGTCGTGTTTTTGGCGGATTGTTTTATTTCGTTGATATTTATTTGACTACGATATTGAGCAGCCTGCCGGGCACAAAGACGGTTTTGACGATCTGCTTATCGCCAACCAGCTTTTTGACCTCGTCCCGGTCGGGCAGCTGGGCCAGGCCCTCCTCGCGGGTCATGCCGTTGGGCACCGTCAGGCGGCCGCGGACCTTGCCGTTGATCTGGATGGCGATCTCCACCGTATCCTCTTGGAGGTGATCCTCATCCCAGGCCGGCCAGGGCTGGTGATGCAGGGGCTCGCCGAACTCGCAGCGCTGCCAGATCTCCTCGCAGATATGGGGGCTGACGGGAGACAGGATCAGCAGCAGGGCGCGGAGCTCCCCGCGGGTGATGCTGCCCTTGGCGTAGATCGCGTTCACCAGGGTCATCATCTGCGCGATGGCCGTGTTGAACTTCATGCTCTCGAAGTCCTCGGTCACCTTTTTGATGGTCTGGTTGACGGGCACCAGCATGTCCGCGCTGATGCCTTCCTCATCCGTCAGCAGCTCCTGGAGACGCCATACGCGGTCCAGGAACTTGCGGCAGCCGCGGGCGCCGTTGGTGGACCACGGGATCGCCTGGTCGAACGCGCCCATGAACATCTCATACATGCGGAAGGCGTCCGCGCCGATCTCCGCCACCATATCGTCGGGGTTGATCACGTTCCCGCGGGATTTGGACATCTTTTCGCCGTTCTCGCCCAGGATCATGCCGTGGCTGGTGCGCTTTTGATAGGGCTCGGGAGCCTTGACCACGCCGATGTCGTGGAGGAACAGGTGCCAGAAGCGGCTGTACAAAAGGTGCAGGGTGATATGCTCCATGCCGCCGTTGTACCAATCCACCGGCATCCAGTAATCGAGCGCCTCCTGGGAAGCCAGCTCCCGGTCGTTATGCGGGTCGGTATAGCGCAGGAAATACCAGCTGGAGCCCGCCCACTGGGGCATGGTATCGGTCTCTCGCTTGGCGTCGGCACCGCAGCAGGGGCACTTGACGTTGACCCACTCCGTCATGCGGGACAGGGGGCTTTCGCCCGAATCGGTGGGCTCGTAGGCCTCCACGTCGGGCAGCAGGAGGGGCAGATCGCTCTCCTTGAGCGGCACGGTGCCGCAGTTCGGGCAATGGATGATCGGGATGGGCTCGCCCCAATAGCGCTGG
>JAFUHB010000171.1 GCA_017469085.1 Clostridia bacterium | reverse complement strand
GGCGTACAACGTTTTTTTCATGATGGCTCCTTGATGCTTGAACCGGAAGGGAAGGATCATTTCGGACGGCGGCGGAAACTGGAGGCGATCCGCCGAAGGGCGACGCGCCGGGTCAGACGGGTGGCGGGAAGCCGTCTGCGTACCGCGGTCGGGGCGGGTGAAGGCATCTCTGTTATATTAGACGAAACGGAGGGCCGTTTTATTGCATGATCGGACGGATACCGCCGAAATTTTCTTTGCTCGGACAGCCTGGGGGAGGGCGCGGGCGCAAAGCGCCGGCAGCGCCTGTGCTCCGCAAAGGAAAGGGGAAGGGGGGACGACGCGGTCTGCGGCAGACGCCGCAGGCGGGCAAACCCTTCGGTCGTCATATATTGGTACGGGGCCGTCAGGGCACGCTCTTCATCCCGGCATAGCTTATGAGGCAGCGTCCCGGCGTTTTTGACGGCGCGGAGCCAGAGCAGGAAGCCATACCGCTCGATCAGGTTGCGATGCCGCCCCAGGATCAGGGCATAGCGGCGTTCGTCCGGGGCCGCGCGGCCCGTGACGTCATGATAGCGGTCTGTCATGCGGCCGGCCATATAGCCGATCAGGGGAAGGGTCTTTTCCTCCGTCAGGCTCCGGAGCCAGTCGGGCGTCAGTCGGGGCTCCAGGCCGTTCAGGGCATGCTGGAGGGTTTCGAGCGGCTGCTCGTTGAGGATGCTCAGCACGGCGATCAGGCAGAGCAGGGCATCCTCCGTTCCGCTCAGGCTCCGAAGCAGCGCAAGCGTCTCCGGGAAGGCCGGGTTTTCGAGCCGGTCGCCGTAAAACAGCACCTGGTCCGCCCGATTGGGCGCAAATAAATAGCAGGCGCCCAGATGCAGGCTGGCGCCGATCCGGGGGACGGTGTCGTCCGCGTTCATCAGATGGGTGATCGGGTATCGGCGACGGGCGCCGGGATAAGCGGCGTCCGCGACGGTGGGGGAAGCAAAGCCCCAGCCGCACAGGCGATCCGCCGGCACGCCGAAGGAAAGCAGGCGGTCAAACACGACCTGCATGATGGCCGCGCCCTGGCTGTGGCCGGCGCTCCATATGCGGAAAATCTTTTCACCACCGCGCAGGCTGCTTAATATGTCCTGCAGGGTCAGCCGCTCCCGGCCCAGGGCGGAGGCAGCGGTTGGGAATTCGATCTGGGTGCGCTGCGCGAAAAATTCCTCGGCCAATTGCAGGAAGCCCTCGTGCAGGCCGTCCTTTAACGTCATGCGCAGATTGGCCGCCCAATCGTCAATATGGCGGCCGGTGCCCATAAAGCCGACGGCCACAAGGAAGCCCTCCCTGTCCGGCCGGAGCATGACGACGGCCTTGCAGGCCTCTGCGTTGCGGGCGCCTTCTTTCCGGAGCTCGGCGTATTGCCCGAAGGAATCGGGCATCGCCAGGCGCAGCTGTGTCAGGGCCTGCAGGGCGTTGCGGGCCAGGTCGCCGGTCAGGCCCTTTCCGCCGTTCAGCCGCTCGCCCGTATACAGCGCGCCGTTGACCAGCAGCGAAAAGTCCGTCCAGCCCGCCCGATGCCAGGGAGCAAAGTCCATTTGATACGCCGTGCGGGCGAGCTCCAGGGACAGCTGCGCCGCCTGCGCGGAAAAACCGGGCGCGCCCGAAAGCGGCTCCAGCCCCTCGGGCCCGCGCGTCGGGGAAAACAGAGCGTCCGTTTCATCCAGCCGGACGCCGGTATAAGGGCCAAATGCGTTTCGTTCGCTCATGCTGGCCTCACAGGATCCGCCCGGTCAGGACGAAGGCAAAAAACGCGTCGGAGGAAAATCGGGCCGCCAGCGCGCTTTCGGCCAGCGCTTCCTGGAACGCGCTTAAGGGGATTACCGTCGCCATCAGCGGCACCGTCAGAAAAATCAGCCCGGTCAGCATCACCCCGCGAACCACGCCGAACAGCGCGGCGGGGACCCAATCGAGCACCCGCAGGATGGGATATTCAAATACATGCCCGATCAGGCTGATGAGCACGGACAGCACCGCGTAGATCAGCAGACACAGGACCAGATAACACAGCACGTCGATCGCGGAGGCGATGATCGCGCCGGAAACGTAATCATTCACGGTGGCGTCCGATTCGACGGCTGCGCCGGCCAGCAGGTTGCGCCGCAGCACATTAGAAAGCGCGGAGGGCAGCGCGGCTCCCTCCATGACCCGGTCCACGGTTTCCTCCGTGATGCCGGCCACGCGCAAGGACGCCAGGTCATAATCGCCTACGCGGGCCACGGCGTCGGTATAGGTGGTCAGCACCGAGGTGACGGCCGTGTTGCCCCGAAGGCGCTCCGCCAGCTTGGAGGAGGCCGACCCCGTGATCAGTATGGCGACCGCCAGCGCCCCGACGTTCAGCACCGTCTGCACCGATCCGCGGTACAGCGCGTAAACCACGCTCAGCGCGATCACAGCCAAAATGACGATATCAAAGGGGTTCATGGGTCACCTTCTTTCTTGATCGGGGTAGCACAGCCGCTTTATTGATCCATTTTGAGCACGGCCATGAAGGCCTCGCCCGTCAGCTGCACGGTGCCGAACTGGCGCATCCGCTTTTTGCCCTCCTTCTGTTTTTCCAGGAGCTTCTTTTTGCGGGTGATGTCGCCGCCGTAGCACTTGGCGAGCACGTCTTTACGGACGGCCTTGACGGTCTCCCGGGCAATGATCTTGCCGCCGATGGCCGCCTGCACGGGGATCTCGAACTGCTGGCGCGGGATCACGTCCTTGAGCTTTTCGCAGATCGCGCGGCCGCGCGGATAGGCGCGATCCTTGTGCACGATCATGGTAAAAGCGTCGCAGATATCCCCGTTCAGCAGGATATCCATCTTGACCAGGTCGGACTTGCGATAGCCGGTGATCTCGTAGTCGAAGGAGGCGTAGCCGCGGCTGCGGGACTTGAGCTGGTCGAAGAAATCGTAGATGACTTCGTTCAGCGGGATGTCGTACAGCAGCTTGACGCGCTTGCCCTCGTATTGCTCGTCCGCGAAAATGCCGCGCTTGGATTGGCAGAGATCCATGAGCGGGCCGACGAATTCCTCCGGGGTGTAGATCGTGGCCCGTACATAGGGCTCGCGCATCTCGGCGATCTCGGTGGGCTGGGGGAGAGCGGCGGGATTATCGATCGACAATTCGGTGCCGTCCGTCTTGACCACCTCATAGACGACGTTCGGGACGGTGGTGATCAGGTCCAGGTCGAACTCGCGCTCCAGGCGTTCCTGCATGATTTCCATATGCAGCAGTCCCAAAAAACCGCAGCGGAAGCCGTAGCCCAGGGCGGTGCTGGTTTCGGGCTCGAAGGTCAGGGAGGCGTCGTTCATGCGCAGCTTCTGCAGAGCGTCCTTGAGGTTTTCATAATCGGCGCCGTCGGCGGGATAAATGCCGCAGAATACGACGCTCTGCACCTGCCGGTAGCCGGGAAGGGGTTCCGTGGCGGGACGCGCCGCGTCGGTGATGGTATCGCCCACGCGGGTGTCCGCCACATCCTTGATGGAGGCGGCGATATAGCCCACGTCGCCTGGGCCAAGCTCGTCCACCGGGGTATAGCCGGGGGTGAATACGCCGACCTCCACGATATCAAACTCCGCGCCGGTCTGCATCAGGCGCATCCGCATCCCGGCGCGGACCGCGCCCTCCTTGACGCGCACAAAGCAGATCGCTCCGCGGTAATTATCGTAGGCGGCGTCAAAAACGAGGGCCTGCAGCGGCGCTTCCGAGTCGCCCTCGGGCGGCGGCATGCGGGTGACGATGGCCTCCAGGACCTCGTCGATGCCGATGCCCTGCTTTGCCGAAACCAGCGGCGCGTCCTCCGCGTCCAGGCCGATCTCTTCTTCGATTTCGTTTTTGACCTCCTCGGGCTGGGCGCTGGGCAGGTCGATCTTGTTGATGACGGGCACGATTTCCAGGTCGTGCTCCAGGGCCATATATACGTTGGCCAACGTTTGAGCCTCGACGCCCTGCGTGGCGTCCACGACCAGGATCGCGCCCTCGCAGGCGGCCAGCGCGCGGCTGACCTCGTAGGCAAAGTCCACATGGCCGGGGGTGTAGATCAGGTTCAGGCGGTACGTTTTCCCGTCCTTGGCCTGATATTCCATGCGCACGGCCTTGGATTTGACCGTGATGCCGCGCTCCCGCTCGACATCCATGGAATCCAGGATCTGCTCGACCATCTCGCGCTTTTCAAATACGCCCGTTTTTTCGAGGATGCGGTCGGCCAGGGTGGATTTGCCGTGGTCGATGTGCGCGATGATGCAGAAATTTCGGGTGGCGCTCAAATCATTATAGGGCAAGGGGCTCCTCCTTATGGTCCGAAGGTGTCAGGATTCTGGCCGGGTGTCCCCGTGCTGGGTCATTTGCTCGTTCAGAAGGTTGATATCGCCGCAGCCCATGGTCAGCACCAGGTCGCCGGGCTGCCAATGGGCGCGCAGGTAGCGCTCCGTATCATCGAAGGAGGGGGTCAGCGTCGCGTCGATCCCGTGGGAACGCATCCCGTCCACCAGCATCCGGCTGTTGATGTCGCCGGGGTCCGACTCGCGGGCGGCGCAGATATCGGTCACCAGCGTCTTATCGGCGGCGGCCGTGCAGGTCAGATAATCGTCAAACAGGGATTTGACGCGGCTGTACGTATGAGGCTGCATGACGGCCCAGACGCAGCCCGCCTTTTGTTTTTTCGCGACCGAGATGGCGGCGGCCATTTCCGCCGGGTTGTGGCCGTAATCGTGATACATGCGTACCCCGTCGATGATGCCGGTCAGCTCAAAACGCCGGTGCACGCCGCCAAAGCGGGACAGCGTAGCGGCCACGCGCTCCGCGTCCGCCCCGGCCTCCATGCAGGCGGCGAAGGCCGCCAGGGCGTTGAGCACCGTAAAATCCCCCGAGATCGCCAGCTGAACGGAGGCCAGGCGATCGCCCCGGCGCATTACGTCGAAGGCGGGCCGCCCGAAATCGTCGAAGCGGAGCTGCGCGGGATAATAATCGTCGTTTTCAGACAGGCCGAAGGTCACGGCTCGGCGGCCGCTTTTGAGCAGCAGGCGCAGGGCGCGCGCGTCCCCGCCGTTGGCGATCGCGACTCCGTCCTCAGGGAGCAGGCGCAGGAAATCCCCAAACGCTCGCTCATAATCGTCGATATCCTTGTAATAATCATAGTGATCGCCGTCCACGTTCAAAATCACGGCGATCGTGGGGTGCATTTCCAGGAAGCTTGAATGGTATTCGCAGGCCTCGGCCACGAACACCTCCCGTCCGCCCAGGCGCGTGCCGCCGCCCAGGGCGTCCAATTCGCCGCCCAGGTGCACGCTGGGATCCAGCCCCGCCTCAACCAGCGCCTGGCCGATCATGGCGGTGGTGGTGGTTTTGCCGTGAGTGCCGGATACGCAGATCGCGGTCCGGCATCCGCGCATCAACTCGCCCAGCAGCACGGAGCGCTCCATTTGCGGGATATTCAGGCGGGCCGCCTCGGCGCGCTCGGGGTTTTCCGGTCGGATCGCGGCGGAAAAAACGACGAGGTCCGCTCCGCGCACGTTTTCCGCGCGATGGCCGATGAACACCCGGATGCCCTTGGCTTCAAGCGCCTCCACATGGTGGGAGTGATCTCGGTCGGAGCCGGTGACCACGCAGCCGCGGTCCAGCAGGAAATCGACCAGGCCGGACATACTGGAGCCGCCGATGCCGATCATATGCACCCGCTTGCCGGAAAAATCATTGATATCGACCATGGGACCTCCTTTGGTTCAGGGCAGAATCTCTACGGGCGTGCCGAGGGGGCACAGGGGAAAAAGCGCCGCCATATCGTCGTCATGAAGCGCGACGCAGCCGGCCGTCCAATCGGACGAGGCGCCGCCGCCGTGAATGTAAATCTCCCCGCCGAGCGGGGTGCCCCAGGGGGGACGATTCCCGGTCCTCTCCGCCGCCTCGAACAGGGGCAGAAGGGCGGGATCGAGCCGGTCGTCCAAAACGGCTGCCCGGGCGTCCCGCAGGCTGGGGTAGCTGAGCCCCAGGGAGGGGCCGAATTTGCCGCGCTCCTTGATCAGACAGACCGCATATTGGCCCTCGGGCGTTTTGCCGTCCCCGGCCCGCGCCTTATGCCCGACAGGCTGAGAGCCAAGAGCGATCGGGCAGGAAAAGGCGGGCCCGTCCTCCCGAAGCAGCGTCAGACGGCGGAGGCTCTTTTCGATCAGGATCTTCGGCGCGGCCATATCAGCTTAAAAACAGCAGGAAGAGGGGAGGCAGGAAAACGGCGGGCAGCAGGTCGCCGACGGCCAGATGCTGGTCCCGGAACATATTGAGCCCGATACCGACGATCAGAAGGCCGCCTACGGCGCCCATCTCCAGGATCGTGCGCTCGGTCAGCAGCGGGGCCATCGCGCCGGCCAGCAGGGTCAGCCCTCCCTGATAGACCAGGACGGCCAATCCCGACAGGGCGACGCCCGGCCCCAGCGTGGAGGCCAGCACCAGGCTGAATACGCCGTCCAGCACCGACTTGGCGAAGATGGTGCCGTATTCGCCGCGCAGACCGGCGTCGATCGAGCCGACGATCGCCATCGAGCCCACGCAGAAGATCAGCGTCGCGCTGACGAACGCGCGGCCCACATCCCCGGCGCCGGTCGAAAAATGCCGCTGCACCCGCGCGCCGAAGCGGTCGAGCCACTTTTCGATGCCGATCAGCGAGCCGATCAGCCCGCCGACGATCACGGACAGCAGCACGACCATCTGATTCTGCGTTTTGATGGCGCTCAGCAGGCCGATCAGCACCGTGCTCAGGCCCATGCCCTGTGTCAGCACCTTTTTGACGTGCTCCGGCAGCCCCTTGCGGAAAAAAACGCCCAGCAGGGTGCCCAGTACGATGGCGGCCGCGTTGACCACGGCGGCAATCATGGGTTATCCCTCCTGCGCGGATGAAACAGCCCGCCCGCCCAATCCGCGATGCGGTAGGGGAGGCGCTGGTGCTTTTTATAGGTGACGGCGGCTTGGAAAGCGGCGCGGTGATACGTCTGATTGACCGGGTCGATCCGCACCGCCGCGCGGTAGGCCTGGTGGGCGCTGCCGTATTCCTTGAGGGCGTACAGAATCTCGCCCTGGATAAAGTAATATTCGGCGTCCTTGTCGGGCGTGCGGGCCAGCTGGCGCAGGGCGGATTCATACTGCCCCGCCTTGAGCAGTCGCTTGGCGAAGGCCTTGGCCTCGGGCAGGGGCATTTCCTGGCAGGGAACGGGCGCTTTGTCCTGCGCCGTTTTGAGGGCCTGCTCGTAGGCGAGGTTCAGGCGCACCAATTCCTCCTGGGCCTGCTGCTGCCGTTCGCCTGCCGGGAACTGATCGGGGTGGCAGGCCTTGACGAGGGCGTGATAGGCCTTTTTGATCGCCTCCGTATCCGCTCCCAATTGCAGACCCAGGACCTGATATGCGGTTGCTTCTTCCATCATCATCATGCTATTTCTATTGGCTGTATGGGATCGGCTTAAACCGGCTCCCGGCGTACAATCGCGCCCAAGGCGCGAAGCTTTTCCTCCAGATGCTCGTAACCGCGCTCGATAAAGCCGGGCTCGTAGATCTCGGTGGTGCCCGTAGCCATCAATCCGGCGACGACCAGGGCCGCGCCGGCGCGAAGATCGGTCGCGGTGACGGGCGCGCCGTGAAGCTCCTGCGTGCCCTCGATAAAGGCGGTCTGTTCCAGGATGCGGGCGCGCGCGCCCATGCGGCGCATTTCGGACAGGTGCTTGAAACGGGATTCAAAAATGGTCTCTGTTACGACGCTGGTGCCTTGCGCCTTGCACAAAAGGGCACTCATGGGCTGCTGCAGGTCGGTCGGGAAGCCTGGGTATTCCTGGGTTTTGACGTTGATGGCGCGATGCGGGCCGATGGGACGGACACGGATGGCGTCGTCCTCGTCGGTCACGCTGACGCCCATTTCCAGCAGCTTGGCGGTCAGCGCCTCCATGTGCGTGGGAATACAGCCGTGCACGGTCACGTCCCCGTGCGTGGCGGCGGCGGCGATCATCAGCGTGCCGGTCTCGATCTGATCGGGGATCACGGTATACTGGCTGGCATGAAGCTTCTGCACGCCGCGGATGCGGATGGTGTCCGTGCCGGCGCCCTTGACGGAAGCGCCCATGGAATTCAGGAAGTTGGCCAGGTCGACCACGTGGGGCTCGCGGGCGGCGTTGCAAAGGACGGTCTGCCCCTTGGCCTTGACGGCCGCCAGCATCACGTTGATGGTGCCGCCCACCGTGATCCGGTCGAAAAATACCGTGCGGCCCTGAAGAGAGCCCTTGGCGCAAATCATGCCGCCCTCCTCGCTGACCTCGGCGCCAAGCGCCCGGAAGCCCTTGATATGCTGGTCAAAGGGACGGTTGCCGATGGCGCATCCGCCGGGATAGCCGACGTTGGCTTCGCCGCAGCGGGTGAGTAGGGCTCCCAGCAGATAATAAGAGGCGCGCATCCGCTGCGTCTGCTTATAGGGCACGGTGCAGGCGTTGACGCCGCGGGGATCGATCACCATGCGCTTGGTAACGGTACTGTAATCCACCCTCGCGCCCAGCCCCCGCAGGATATCCACGAGCACGTGCACGTCCTCGATGTCGGGCAGGTTGTCCAGCGTACAAGGGTCGTCGCACATCAGCGCGGCGGGAATGAGCGCTACGGAGGTATTTTTGCCGCCCGACACGCTGGTGTGGCCGGTCAGCGGGATATCCCCCGAAATCAGCAGCTTGTACGCGTCCATGCGAGGACCTCCTGAGGATTGTTTAATACTGTTCTCCTTCTAAAAGGACAAATCTTTGGTCGTCTTTTTTGCTCTGGCTTCGCTTCTTTTCAGTCGCCGTAGCTCTGCTACGCCTCCTTATACTGATTCTCATCTAATTCATGCACATCTGTCGGTGTCTTTGGCGCCAGCTCTGTGTCAGTCACCCTCACCGTACCTACGGGTACGCTTTCGGGTGCCTTCCTTGATCTGACACCAAACCCATCCGACATATATACATTCATTAGAAGAGAATCAG
>JAFUHB010000170.1 GCA_017469085.1 Clostridia bacterium | reverse complement strand
TAATTGGACGCTGCAAAATTAGCAAGAATCAGGCATCACCGAGCGGAATCAGACAACAGGCCAATCGCCAAAAAAGCCTGTGTTTTCAAGGGTTTTACGACATTGGAAGTCACGGGCGATCACGGTGTACGAGGTAACATCCTGTGCTCCTAAGCGGAACGCCGCGCGTTCGAATCGCGCCGGGATCGCCAAAATAGCCCGTTTTTGAAGCAGGAGCTGCTGACAAAGCGGGCCTTTTCTTTATTCGCAGCTTTCCATATCATACCATCCCATTTAGATGCTAAAATATATTCCGGCGCAAGAATGACTTCCCATGTCCCCATGAGCCGAATACAAAAAATCACCAATTCCATCGAATCGCCTTTGAAACGGTCTTGATGTTTGTGAGGCGATAGGGTATAATAGTTAGTGGAATCTAACACAAGTAATGGAGGAAGTCATCGATTCATGATCCTGGTAATCATGCTATCCTGACTGAACATCCTGTGAGATGGGAGGCGCACCATGCAATTTGACGAAATGGGCGTGATGACAGGCAAAACCCTGATGCTGCTGCCCGGCACGGCATGCGATTATCAGACGAACTTTGCTTCCGTGCTGGATCAGCTGGGAGAAAAATATCACCTGATTTGCGTGAACTATGACGGATTTGACGGCAGCGATCTGATCTTTCCGGATATGATCACGGTCACGGAGAAGATCGAGTGCTACATCACCGAGCACTTTGGGGGCAGCATCGATGGCGCTATCGGTTCTTCCCTCGGCTCAAGCTTTGTCGGGCAGTTGATTCAGCGCAAGAACGTACACCTGGATCACGGCATTTTCGGCAGCCCCGACCTTGACCAGTGCGGCAAGTTCCCTGCCTGGCTGCAATCCAAGCTGGTGGTGCCCCTGCTGACCAGCTTTACGAAGGGCGAAAAGAAAAAGGCCAAGACCAGGGAAAAGATCAAAAGCTTCTTTGAGATGAGCGACGAGACCGCCGACAGGTTCATGAGCTGCTTTGAAAAGTTCTCGCCGGAATCTATCAAAAACGAGTACTATACCGATCTGCTCACCTGGCTGGATGACGATATCCACGTAGCCCATACAAAAGTTTATTTTATCTACGCGACCAAAATGGGCGAAAAGTATTTGAAGCGCTATCAGAAATACTTCCGCGACCCAGAGATCCGCGCGTTCGATATGCAGCACGAGCAGTGGCTTTTCGGCGAGGAAAGGTATGCCGTCCCGGTTCTAAAAGCCATTGATGAATGGATGGAGGAACCCGTATGAACCGGCATGAGCAGATTCAGAAGGCATATAAGACCTCCGGGAGCATGGCCAACTTCTACGACGGCATGATCACCTATTCCTCCGCCCCCGGCAAGGCCATCTGCCGCCTCGTGTGGAACATGGACGGCGAAAAGAATCGCCGCTACCTGGAGCAGGCCTTGTCAGGCATCCCGGAGGATTTTTCCGGTAAGCTGCTGGAGGTGCCGGTGGGCACCGGCGTGCTGACCATGCCGGTCTATCAGGGACTGCCCGGTGCGGACATCACCTGTCTGGATTACTCCAAGGACATGATGGCTGCGGCGCAGCGGCGAGCGTCCGCCATGGACATGCAGAACGTCCGTTTTCAGCAGGGGGATGTAGGGGCCCTGCCCTTCCCAGATGAATCCTTTGACGTCGTTCTCTCGCTGAACGGCTTTCACGCCTTTCCGGACAAGGAGGCCGCTTACCGGGAGACCTTCCGGGTGCTCAAAACAGGCGGCGTCTTCTGCGGCTGCTTCTACATTCAGGGCGCCTGCGCAAGGACGGACTGGTTTATCAAGCACTTGTATCAGGTGAAGGGCTATTTCACGCCCCCTTACGAAACAGAGAATAGCCTCCGGGAACGCCTGGCCAAAATGTACGCGCAGGCGGAAGTCTCCCATGTGGAGGGCATCGCCTGCTTCCGCAGCTCAAAGCCTGCCAGAGCCTGTATATTGACTTAATCCCTGAGTTGATCACCCGTTGACAGCATAAACGCCCGTTTGGAGAGCGCGCTCTATCGCTTCATAGCAGCCCGTTCCCAGACGGGATTTTGCTTTGAATTGTGATGACGAAAGCGCGGAGAGTAATTACTTATTATTCTGCACTTTCCGTGTTCTTTTATGCTTCGGGAATTTTGGCGATTGCCGCTGCCGAAAAAGCATGATATACTTGGGGAAGCCGTCCCTCGGACGGCGAAACCGAAGGAAGCGAGGCATTTTCATGCGTAAATACAAGGTCGGCGTGATTGGCGCGACGGGAATGGTCGGCCAGCGCTTCGTTACATTGCTCGAAAATCATCCCTGGTTTGAGCTTGCCGCGGTAGCCGCCTCTGCGCGCAGCGCAGGCAAAACCTATGAGGAGGCCGTTCAGGGACGCTGGGCCATGAAAACCCCGATCCCGGAAGCGGCCAAGAAAATGGTCCTCAAGGACGCGAACGACGTCGCTGACGTGGCCTCGGCAATCGATTTCGCGTTTTGCGCGATCGCGGCCACCAAGGAAGAAACCCGCGCGCTCGAGGAGGCCTATGCCAAGGCCGAAACGCCGGTCGTCTCCAATAACAGCGCCTGCCGCGCGCTGGGGGACGTGCCCATGCTGATCCCCGAAATCAATTGGGAGCACGCCGCCGTCATCGAAGCGCAGAAAAAACGCCTGGGCACCCGCCGCGGCTTCATCGCGGTCAAGCCCAACTGCTCCATCCAGAGCTATGTGCCTGCGCTGACGTCTTTGCTTCCGTTCGGCCCAGAAAAAATCTTTGTGTGCACCTACCAGGCGATCAGCGGAGCCGGCAAAACCTTTGAGACCTTCCCGCAGATTTTGGACAATGTGATCCCCTATATCGGCGGCGAGGAGGAAAAGAGCGAGCAGGAGCCGCTGAAGATCTGGGGCAGCCTGGCGGAGGACAAGTCCCGGGTGATCCCGGCTTCCTCCCCCATCATCAGCGCTCAATGCCTGCGCGTGCCCGTCTCCGACGGTCATACCGCCGCGGTCAGCGTGGCCTTCCGTGAAAAGCCGGATCACGATACGATCCTTAAGGCATGGAGCGATTGGGAGACGGTGCCGCAAAAGCTGGGCCTGCCGAGCGCGCCGAAGCCCTTTATCCGCTACATGAGCGAAAACGACCGGCCCCAGCCCAGTCTGGACCGGGATTTTGAAAAAGGCATGGGCGTCAGCGTGGGTCGGCTCCGCGAGGACCGGATCTTTGATTGGCGCTTTGTATGCCTCTCCCACAACACATTGCGCGGAGCTGCCGGCGGCGGCGTTTTATCCGCCGAGCTGCTCTGTCAGACGGGCGCCATCGAGCGCAAGTGAGCCATGATCAAAAAACAAGTATTATTTGAGGGCGCCGCGACGGCGCTGATCACCCCCATGCGGGGAGACGGCAGCCTGGACCTGCCCGCCCTGGAGCGCCTGATCGAAAACCAGCTGGACGGCGGCATCGCCGCCCTGATCGCCTGCGGCACCACCGGCGAGCCCGCGACGCTCACCTATCCCGAATGGGAAACCGTGGTCGGCGAAACGGTGCGTCTGGCCAGGGGCCGCGTACCCGTGATCGCCGGGACCGGCGGCAACAATACCGCCGATACGATCCTGCGCGCGAAGCGAGCCAAGGCGCTGGGCGCGGACGCGCAGCTGTGCGTGACGCCGTATTACAACAAAACCTCGCAGGAGGGCCTTCTGCTGCATTACAAGGCCATCGTTGAGCAGAGCGCCCTGCCAATCATCCTGTACAGCGTCCCCTCCCGCACCGGGATGCAAATCGCGGTGGAAACGCTGGTCAGGCTGGCCGAGATGCCCCAAATCATCGCGCTCAAGGAGGCTGGCGGCGATATCGGACGCGTCGCCGATATCCGGGACGCCTGCGGCGACGCCCTGCCCATTTACTGTGGGTCCGACGAGATGACCGTGCCGATGCTGTCCCTTGGCGCAAAGGGCGTCATCTCGGTGCTCAGCAATCTTTTGCCCCAGCCGACCGCGCAGATGGCCGAGCTTTACCTGAACGGCAAGGTACAGGATGCCGCTGATTTACAGCTTCGCTATATCCGGCTGATCCGCCTGCTGTTTAAGGAGGTCAGTCCTATTCCCGTCAAGGCCGCCATGAGTATGCTGGGGCTCTGCGAGGACGCGCTGCGGCTGCCTCTGACTCCTATGACTGAAGGCAATCGGGCGCTGCTGAAAAATGAACTGATCCGTTTGGGGGTGCTTGCCTGAATGAACATCATCATCTGCGGCGCATACGGCCGGATGGGCCGTGAGGTAGCCTTGGCCGCCCGGCAGGCTGGCGTCTCGATCGTGGCCGGGGTGGACGCCGGCCCTCGTCAGGACGTCGAGTTTCCGGTATACGCTTCCTTTTCGCAAATCACATCGGACGCTGACGTGATCGTCGATTTTTCCCGTCCGGCGGCATTGGGCGATTTGCTCGCCTTTGCGCGCGCACGGCGTATCGCCTGTGTGCTCGCGGCTACGGGATACGGTGAGAGAGAGAACGCCCTGATCGCCGAAGCGGCAAAGGAAATCCCCCTCTTTGTCAGCGCCAATTTAAGCGTCGGCGTATATGCGCTGAAAAAGCTGGCCCAGCAGGCGCGCGCACTGCTGCCCGGCGCGGACGTTGAAATCATCGAAAAGCATCACCGCAATAAGGCGGACGCCCCCTCCGGCACCGCCCTGGCGCTGCTGCAAGCCATCTCTGACAAGGAAACGCAGCCCGTATTCGGTCGGAACGGCAAGGAAGCCCTGCGCGCCCCCCATGAGATCGGCGTTCACGCCGTCCGCGGCGGGACGCTGTGTGGGGAGCATGAGATCGATTTCCTGATGGACAACGAGGTCATCACCATCTCCCACTCCGCTCAGAGCCGCGCTATATTCGCAAACGGAGCGCTTCGGGCGGCCGCCTTCGTCAGCACGCAACCCGCCGGGCTGTATGGGATGGACGACCTGTTCGCCTAATCGCTCCTTACTGTACGTTATCTTGCTCGTATCACCGTGATTTATGAGAAGTTCCGTGATTTTCGCTTGCAATTCCGGCCCGCGCCGTGTATAATGAACCGCGTACACAATGAAGACCGATCGTCTTCATTGTTGTTTTACTTGTCTAAAATCCGAATTGATAAAGGAGAGCTTGATCATGAGCGAGCAGACTGAACAAAAGCGCACGATCGTATCCCCGGAGGGACTCAAAAAGCTGGAGGAGCAGCTGCGCTTTTTGGAAAATGTACGTCGTCCCCAGGTGGCCGAGCAGATCAGCATTGCGCGCGGCTACGGCGACCTGAGTGAGAACGCGGAATATGACGCCGCGAAAAACGAGCAGTCCAAGCTGGAGGCCGAGATTCAGGAGCTGACCCACACCATCGCTACCGCCATCGTCGTGGACGACAGCGATATCAACACCGACAAGGTCGGCATCGGCGCGACCGTGACCGTCGAGTGCGTGGAGTGCAGCGACGAGGACCTCTATGAGGTCGGCGAAAAGGATCTGTTCACCATCGTCGGCGCGCGCGAAAGCGACCCCGCCGGCAATAAAATCAGCAACGAATCCGCCATGGGCGCCGCTCTGATGAACAAACGCCCCGGCGAGCTCGTCCTGGTCGAGCTGCCCGACGCGACCGCCACCTTCAAAATCCTGGATATTAGCGCCAGAAAGTAAACATCGGAGAAACGTTATGCCAAAGGAAGCACAAGCCAACCAGCAGAATCAAAAGACGGCCCCCAGCCTTTCGGAGCAGGAGCAGATCCGCCGCGCCAAGCTTTCGGAGCTGACGGAAAAGGGAGAAAGCCCTTACCTGATCACCAAGTTCGGCGTGACGGCGCGCAGCGCCAAAATCAAGGCGAGCTTTGAACAGTACGACGGGCAAACCGTGACCATCGCCGGGCGCATGATGAGCCGCCGCGTGATGGGCAAGGCCTCCTTCGCCCACCTGCTGGACACGGAGGGAGATATCCAGATCTACGTTCGTCGGGATGACGTGGGCGAAGAAACCTACGCCGCCTTCAAAACCTGGGATATCGGCGATATCATCGGCGGCACGGGCTTTGTATTCCGCACGCAAACCGGTGAAATCTCCGTCCATCTTCAGGAGGTCCGCCTGCTGACCAAGTGCCTGAAGCCCCTGCCCGAAAAATTCCACGGCCTGCAGGACCAGGACCTCCGCTATCCTCAGCGTTACCTGGACCTGATCATGAATCCCGACGTCAAGGATACCTTTGTCAAGCGCAGCCGCATTCTGCGCGAGCTGCGGGCGTTTCTGGACGGCCGGGGCTTCCTGGAGGTGGATACGCCCATCCTGACCCCCTTTGAAATCGGCGCCTCCGCCCGTCCCTTCTTCACGCATCATAACACCCTGGATATGGATATGGTGCTGCGCATCGAGACGGAGCTTTACCTGAAGCGCCTGATCGTCGGCGGGCTGGACCGCGTGTACGAGGTGGGCCGCATTTTCCGTAACGAGGGCATGGACCCCAAGCACAACCCCGAATTTACCAGCATCGAGCTCTATCAGGCCTATACCGATTTCCACGGCATCATGGACCTGGTGGAGGACATGATGAAAACCGTCACCCAGAAGGTTTGCGGCAGCCTGGTGATCACCTACGACGGGAAACAAATCGACGTCGGGCACTGGGAACGGCTTACCATGGTGGAGGCCGTCAAGAAGTACAGCGGCGTCGATTTTGCGGACTGGAAAACGGATGAGGACGCCATCGCCGCCGCCAAGGCGCATCACGTCAATCTGCCCGAGGCGCCTACCAAGGGAGCCATCTTAGCCGAATTCTTTGACGCCTTTGTCGAAGAAAACCTGATCCAGCCCACCTTCATTTACGATTATCCGGTGGAGATCAGCCCGCTGGCCAAGCGCAAGCCCGACGATCCCATGTTCACCGAGCGTTTTGAATATTTCATCAACGCCACTGAATTTGGCAACGCTTTCTCGGAGCTGAACGATCCGATCGACCAGCGCGAGCGCTTTGAAAAGCAGGTGGAGGCGCGCAAGGCTATCGACCCCGCAAGCCGCGCCCAGGTGGACTACGATTATGTCAACGCCCTCGAGTATGGTATGCCCCCCACCGGCGGCCTCGGCTTCGGCGTCGACCGCCTGGTGATGCTGCTGACCGACTCCCCTTCGATCCGCGACGTGCTTTTGTTCCCCACGATGAAGCCGATCGATTGAGGATCGTATTACACTCGATAACATTATAGAGGAACCTGATAAAAAGACGTTGCCTGGAATACGGCGATGTCTTTTTTGATTGCTTTTCCATGCGCGTAAAATTTCCACGCAAAAGAACGAGCGACACCATTTCACAAAGAGCAAAAACATGATAGAATGAATTGACCTTCGGAAGCAAATGAAGGTCGGCGGGAGGGAATGGTCATGATCGAATTTGGCACGGGCGGTTGGCGCGCCGTCATCGGCGATGTGTTCACGCGCGCGAATATTCGCAGGGTCGCCGCCGCGTTGGCCCGGCGCATGGTCCGGGAGGGCTGTGCGGACCGGGGGCTCTGCATCGGCTATGACCGCCGGTTTTTGAGCCGGGAGGCGGCGATCTGGTTTTCCGAGGTCGCCGCGGGCGAGGGCGTCAAGGTTTATTTTGTCAACCTGAACTGCCCCACGCCGCAAATCATGTTCACCGTAAAAAACATGTATTTGCCCTACGGCGCCATGATCACCGCCAGCCACAACCCGGCGGTGTATAACGGCATCAAGCTCTTCACCCTGGGCGGTCGGGACGCTTCACAGGAATTTACCGATCCGATCGGGCAGGAGGCCAACGAGCTGGATGAAAACGGCATCCGCTCCATCCCCTTTGACCAGGCGAAGCAGGAAAAACGGATCCTGCTGATCGATCCGCGGGACAGCTATCTTGATTCCATCATGAAGCAGGTCAGCGTGGACGCGATCCGCGCCCGCCGTCCCCGCGTCGTGCTGGACCCGATGTTCGGGGTGGGTCACACCGGTTTGATGACCATCCTGTATACCGCGCGGTGCGATATCGACGTGATCAATGATAATCACGACGCCTTTTTCGGCGGCCATTTGCCCGCCCCCACCCCAGAAACGCTGGTGGACCTCCAGCATGCCGTTCGCACGCATCACGCGGATGTCGGCATCGCAATGGATGGAGACGCCGACCGGCTGGGCATCATCGATGAAAAGGGCAATTACGTCTCCGCCAACGAAGTCCTTGTGCTGCTTTACTATTATCTCCTGGCCTACAAGGGGCTGCGCGGCGCGGTGGTGCGCAATATCGCGACCACCCATCTGCTGGATAAGGTCGCGGCGGCCTATGGGCAGCAATGCGTCGAGGTGCCGGTGGGTTTCAAGCATATTTCCTCCGGCATGGATCAGCACAATGCCCTGATCGGCGGCGAATCCTCCGGCGGCCTGACCGTGCGCGGTCATATCTCCGGCAAGGACGGCCTCTACGCCGCCAGCCTGCTTGTGGAAATGCTTTCGGTCACGGGGAAATCCATGAGCGAGCTGGTGCAGGAAATCTACGCAAGATTCGGCGAAGCCCATACGGGCGAATACGATTGGGAATTAACGGCGGACCTTAAAAAAGAGATCCAGCGCATCGTCATCACAGAGCATCAGCTTCCGGACTTTGGCAAAGAGATTGCCAAGGTCAGTTATTACGACGGCTGCAAGGTGTACTTTACAGACGACAGCTGGATCATCATCCGCTTTTCCGGAACGGAGCCGCGCCTGCGCATCTTCGCGGAAAGCGACACCGTCCGTTCGGCCCGCCGGCTGGTGCGCATCGCAGCGCAATTCCTCGGGCTGCCCTTTAATGATTAAATGACCTCATGTATTTACGACCTGATTCAACACATCAACAAGAAGGACGATTTCTGATGTTCAAGCGATCCATTGCGGTTTTCTGCGGCTCCTCCCTGGGAAGCGATCCTATCTATGAGATGGCGGCACGCGCCTTGGGCGACATCATGGGCCGCCAGCGCCGCACGATCGTGTTCGGCGGCAGCAGGAGCGGGCTGATGGGCGTAACGGCCGATGCGGTCTTAAAGGCGGGCGGGAGCGCGATCAGCGATTCCCTGCGCGTATTCTTTCAGGACAGCGACCTGCTGAAGGACCAGCCTCACTTTGTTTATGACACGGTACGCGAACGCAAGGCCGGTCTGATCGCCCACGCGGACGCTTTTATCGCCCTGCCCGGCGGCATGGGCACGCTGGACGAATTCAGCGAGGTATGTGCCGCGATTCAGATCGGCGAATTTCATAAGCCGATCGGCCTGCTCAACGTAAACGGTTATTTTGACGACCTGCTGCGCTTTGTGGAGCGGATGCGCAGGGACGGCTTTCTGGCCCCGCAGTGGGACAGGCTGTTCCTGCATGAAAACAGCCCGGAAGCAATGCTCCGGGCGTTGGATGAGGCGGACGATCAGTAATCGGCCGAATAGGGCAGCACGGCCACAATCTCGTCCTCGATATAAATGAACCGGTAAAGGGCCGAGGCGTTATAATTCGCCTTAAAATCGTTGATATTGTAGGCGCGATTGGGGTTCGACATGGAGCCGAAATAGAAGATGCAGCTATCCGTGCAGGCGTACTTATAGCTGTCCTTCGTCTTATTGACAAAGGTGGACATGTTGCCGCTGCCATAGGTGACGGTGCCCAAATCGGCATTGATATACCACTTGCCGCTGCGCTGATAGATCTCCGTGATGTACCCGGCGGAAACGCGGGTCCGTTTTTCACTCGGCCGCCGCTGCAAAAACACCGTATACACCGTGCTCTGCCCGATCCCGTTGGACACCTCGATCGTCACCTGCTGCGGGTGATCGGTCATCTTAAAGTAGGAGGTCTCCGCTCCGCTGCGGATCGCGACGCCGTTGACGCGGATAGTCGCGTTCGGGTCGTTGGCGGTCGGCGTAAAGCTGACGCGGGACACCCAGCTGGCGACCGTCAGGATATAGGACGTCACATTCGGGTTAAACGTTTCCGGCAGCATCTTCCCGGTGTTGGGGCAGTTATGCGTCAGCGCGGACAGCCGGGGCGTCGGGTAATAATAATCGCCAAACACCGCGCCGTCGTCCGCCAGGGCAAACGAACAGCCGAAGGCAATCAGCGTCAAAGCCAGCAGCAACGCGAGGCAATTTCTGAACATTGGCATCCCCTCCTTGCGTATCCTCACTATTATAACGCAAGGAAGCCCCCTTTTATTCCCCGTTTAACAAACTTTTAACATTATTTAATGGGTTCGACGCATTATGAAGACAAACTATCAGCTGCTCATGGAAAATGAGCTTCAAGCGCTCGCTCAGGCGGGAAAAACGCCCCGCCTGCTGCTGCACGTCTGCTGCGCGCCCTGCTCGAGCGCCTGTCTGGATACCCTTTGCAGCGCCTTTTTCGTCACCTGCTATTATGATAACCCCAATATCTCCCCCCGCGAGGAATTTGAGCGCCGCGCCGCCGAGCTGACCCGCCTTACCGAAGAAATGCCGCTCACAAGGAAACCGGCCGTTGAGATCGGGGCATATGAGCCGGAGCGCTTTGAAGCGATCGCCGAAGGGCTTCACGACGCTCCGGAGGGCGGGGAGCGCTGCCTTAAGTGTTATCGCCTCCGGCTTCAGGATACCGCGCAAAAGGCGGCGCTGGAGCGCTACGATTA
>JAFUHB010000169.1 GCA_017469085.1 Clostridia bacterium | reverse complement strand
CGGGAGCGAAAATTCATTCCTTGCGCCTTTTCCGCCCGGGAGGCCTGAAGGGCCGAGAGGAAAAGGCGTCCAAGGGTTGCAATTGACCGGACTTTCCCGTATAATCGGGGCGGCGGCGCAAGCCGATCAATGAAAGGAGACGTTATCATGGAAAAGTACGAGTGCCCGTGCGGCTACATCTACGACCCCGAGGTGGGCGATCCCGAGGGCGGCATCGCGCCCGGCACCAAGTTTGAGGACATCCCCGAGGATTGGGTGTGCCCGGTCTGCGGACTGGACAAGAGCGCCTTCACCCCGGTGTGACCAAGCAAAAAGGGGGCTCCGCTCCCTTTTGTTTTATTTATACTTTTGTTTGATTTAGAAAGAAGGAGTAAACGATGGCTCAGAATCCCACGTTTGTGATCGAAATGGAAAACGGCGACCGGATGACCGGCGAATTGTATCCCGACATCGCGCCCCAGTCGGTCGGCAATTTTGTCGCGCTGGCCAACGCCGGTTTTTATGACGGGCTGATCTTCCACCGCGTGATCCCCGGCTTCATGATCCAGGGCGGCGACCCCCAGGGGACAGGCGTCGGCGGCCCCGGCTACTCCATCAAGGGCGAATTCCGGCAAAACGGCGTCCAGAATGACCTCAAGCACACTTACGGCGTGCTGTCCATGGCCCGCAGCATGATGCCCAACTCCGCGGGCAGCCAGTTTTTCATCATGACCAGCGACTCTCCCCATCTGGATGGGGCCTACGCCGCGTTCGGCAAGGTGCTGAGCGGCATGGAGGCGGCGGAGACCATCGTCAACGCCAAGCGCGATTTCCGCGATAAGCCGCTGACCGATCAGCGGATCCGCAGCGTGCGGGTGGAGACCTTCGGCCAGGATTACCCGTTTGAGAAGCTCTGATGCCGCTGACCTTCGTTAGAAACGATATCATCAACGTCCGGGCGGACGCCGTCGTGAACGCCGCGAACCGCGACCTCAAGGCGGGCGGCGGCGTCTGCGGGGCGATTTTTGAGGCGGCCGGGGCCGAGCTGCTCCAGGCCGCCTGCGACCGGCTTGCGCCCTGTGAAACGGGCCAGGCCGTTTTGACGACCGCCTTTGGGCTGCCCAACGCCAAGTTCATTCTCCACGCGGTCGGCCCGCGCTGGCAGGACGGACGGCATGGCGAGGAGGCGCTGCTGTACGCCTGCTATCAGTCGGCCCTGCGCCTGGCCCAGGCGCACCGGTTTTCCTCCGTCGCCTTCCCGCTGATCTCAGCCGGAACTTACGGATATCCGCCCGCCCAGGCGCTGAAGGTGGCGGTCCGTTCGATCCGAGATTTCCTGGATCGACAGGAGGATCTGCAGGTCACCCTGGCGCTGTACGACCGGGCCGCCTTTGACGCGGGAACCGCGCTGCACCGGGAAATCACCGCCTACATCGAGGATCATCAGGTTCGCCCGGACAAACGCAGGAAGCAGGATCCGGACGATACCATCGACCTTTCCCCGCTGCCCGCCGCTCCGTTTGAATCCCAGTACGCCGCGGCCGCTCCCCTGTTTACGGACGGCGTTACCATGCCGGACGACGCCAGCTTCTCGGACGGCGCCGCCGGGCCCTGGGAGCCCGCTCACACCCTGTTCTCGGATCGCGTAGCCGCGCCCGCCCCCTCACAGGCCCAGGATATCCGCCGGCTGCTATCCGAGCTGGACGCGCCCTTTTCGACCCGGCTTTTCCGCCTGATCGACGAACGGGGGCTCAAGGACAGCGAGGTGTATCACCGCGCCAACCTGGACAGGCGGCATTTCGCCAAGCTGCGCCACGCCGATTACCGCCCCGGAAAGAACACGGTGCTCGCGCTGTGCGTGGCCCTTCGCCTGAACCGCTCCGAAACGAACGAACTGCTGGGCGCCGCGGGCTTCGCCCTCTCCGGCGCGCTCAAGAGCGATCTGATCGTGGCCTGGTTCATCGACCAGGGGCAATATGACATCGACCTGATCAACGAAACGCTGTTTGATTTCGACCAGCAATTGCTTGGCGCGTCCTGATAAAAATGTCGCCCGGCGAGCGACCTTTTGCGCAGGCAAAAATGATATCCTCCTTTTGCGCCCGGAAGAATCGGGCGGCAGAAGGAGGATCGTTTTATGAAGAAGGATTTGACGGAACTGGTATTCGTACTGGACCGCTCGGGCTCCATGGCCGGGAAGGAAAGCGACGTGATCGGCGGCTTCAACGGCCTGCTTGCC
The DNA here is from genome assembly GCA_017469085.1 of Clostridia bacterium. Lineage (GTDB taxonomy): Bacteria > Bacillota > Clostridia > Christensenellales > Aristaeellaceae > UBA4246. Next base: position 10,286 of record JAFUHB010000169.1, on the reverse strand, counting down.
GAGCAGCAGCAAAAGGCGGGCGACGCGCTGGTGACCACCATCTTATTCGACGACCGGGCGGAGCTCCTGCACGACCGGGCCGCGATCAGGGGCCTTGCGCCGCTGACGGGCAAGGATTACTTTGTGCGCGGATGCACCGCGATGCTGGACGCCGTCGGGCTTGCCATCCGCAAAATAGAAAACGCCCAGGCCCACACCGCCGAAGCGGAGCGCCCCGAAAAGACCGTCGTGGTGATCAACACCGACGGCATGGAAAACGCGAGCCGCCACTTTACCTTCGCGGCGGTCGGCGATATGATCCGCAAGGCGCGGGAAGAACGGGGCTGGGAGTTCCTCTTCCTGGGCGCGAACATCAACGCGGAAGCGATGGCCGACGAGCTGTTCATCCCCCGGGAGAACACCGTCACCGCCTTTGCGGACAGCGAGGGCATCCAGGCGCAGTTCGCCTCGGTCAACGCCGCCGTGCATCATTTCCGGGATTTTGACACCGCGCCCTTGAGCCCCGATTGGAAGGACGCCGTCGAAAAGGACCGCAAACGGAGGCAATGATCAAGCCTTTTCCCATTCCCCCACCGGAAGCGTCTGAAGGCTCTTTTCGGTGACGATCTTGGCGATCGCGCCGTCGATCACCGCGCAAATCTGGCCGGTCAGGCTCTCGATCAGCGCGTCGTCCCCGTTCAAGGTGTCCCGAATGTCCTGTCGCACCTTGTCGAGGTTTTTGCCGTTGACGATGGAGTGCTCCGTGACCATCGCCCGCACGAAGCGGGGCAAATTGACCTGCTTTAATTGATTGGCCACCAGGGTGCCGCCCAGCGCCCCAACGGCCAGGCCCAGGATGGCCCCGATCGTAATGCCCACCGGGCCGGTCATGATCAGGGCGGTCTCCGCGCCGCCGCACAGCGCCGCGCCCACGATGGCCGTAACCGACGCCAATATGGCGCTGATCATATCCATCATCGGGATATCGAAGGAGGCGCGCTCCCCCCCGGCGCCCTCGGCGGCCACAGTCAGGTTCTGCAATTGCATCACGTCGCAGGCCACCCCGTGCTTTTCACACAGGCGGTCGATGTCCCGCTGCACGGAGCGCATCACGGAGGACACCCAATCCCGCGAGGCCTCCCGCACCACCTGAAGGTATTCCGGGCCGCGGGTATATTCGTTCATCAGCAGGACGGCCTTCTGCTCAAAATCGTTGAGGGTCGAAAGACGGCCGGATTTCCATTCCCGGAGGGCGGGCTCCACGGCGCAGGCCATGATCGGCTCGGCCAGTGCGTCGGAAATCGCCTCCGTCAGGTCGCCGACCTCATCGCGCACCAGTCGCTCCACCTGTCCGCTCTGCTCGTATTTCTGCAGGTCGGACAGGAGGGCGGCCATCCTTTTGTCCGTCGGCCCCGCCAGGGCGAGGCCCCGCGCGATATCATATTCCGGCTGGGGAGAAACGAAGATATCGGCCTCCGGGAAGGCGGCGCGGCACCGCTCCTGGAAAAAGGCCATGCGGGAAGCCCCGCCGGTCAAAAGCAGGGTGCGCGGGGGCTTGGCCGCCGTTTTCTGCTGCACGTTCAGCAGCTCGTCGTTCAGGCGAGACAGGAAGGATTGCCTGTCCAGCAGGGGATGCGGACGGTTGATGATGGACCGCACCCGCTCCGGAGAAAGCGTAAGAGACAGCACATGCGCCCCATCCCAGAAGATCCGCGCGTTCCGGCGCAGGGTTTCCTCCCCCTTCAGGTACGTCTCCTCGCCCAGGAAATATTTTTCCTTGAGATCGCGGGCCTCGAGCATCACGCGGCTTTTCCAGGCAGGTACCTGCGAAAGCACCGTCCGGATGGCCTCCCCTTCCCTGGGATCAGTTTTCGCCAGGCGGTCCAGGGCGTCGTCCACGATCATCTCATCCAGCAAACCGCCGCCCAAACGCACGTTGCCCACCGTGCTCACATAATAGGGCGAGCCGTTGGGCGCATAAGCGAAATCCAGCGTAGAGGAGCCGATATCGGCCAGCAGCGTGCTTTCGCGCAGGGTGCGATCCCCCGCGCCGGTCAGCCCGGATCGGCTGGCGTACAAAAAGGCAGCCCGGCTCTCGGACACGATCCGCACGTTCGGAAAGCCCGCCTCCTCCATCAGCTCCAGATACTGACGGCGAATCTCCGGCTTCCATTCCGCCGGGCAGCCCACCAGGAACGCGTTTTGCTCCGGGTCCTGCACATCGTGCAGGCCCTTGACCTTTTTCAGGGCGGCCATCACACCCTTGGCAAACCGCAGGATCGTATCGCGCGCTTCCTGGCGGACATACTGCCGCTCGTTTTCATCGGTAAACACAAAATCCCGTTTAAAGCACACCCGCAGGTCCTCGGTATCGGCGTTGTCCGCCGCGAGGCTGCCGACCACGATCTCGCCGTCGTAGGTACCGACGGCGGAAACGAAGCTGTGCCGGCCGTTGATGGCAACGGGCGTCGGCTCCAGGCCCGAAAGCTCGTCCAGCAGGCAGACACAGCTTTCACCGTCGCCCAGGTCAAAACCAAAATATCGCACGCCGCTCTCCTTATCAGATCCGTTCAAGGTAATCCCCTTTTTTGATCAGCGCCCCGCTCTCCCGATCCAGGATGGCTGGGTAACGCTCCTGGCCGGCTCCGTTGGTCGGGGTCGTCTGAAAATACACCGCGGTATCTTCGGCGTAATGCACCGCGGTCAGCCCGCTTTGCGCCAGCATGACCTCGGCCTGCTTGAGGGGCCAATCCAGGTCCGCCGCGGCGTCCGGATGATCGGCCGCAAGCTCGCAAAGCGCGCAGTACAGATCGGCCAGGCCGGCGCGGCCCCGGCTGTCGGCGTCCAGGTCACGCGCCTCAAAGAGGGCGGCGACGTCCTGACGGTCCACCTCGGTCTTGCGGATCAGGACGGATAAAAGCCTCTCCAGGTCGTCCTCCGTCAGGACGGGCCGGGCGGCGGGCGTCCGCTCCCGTCCCTTCTCCAAACGCGGCTGAAGGAGGCGGGCCAATTCCACGAGCATCGCCAGCACCAGGCACAGCCCGCTCCAGACATACTGGCGAAAGCTCAGCAGCGTGAAGGCGCCGGCCAGCAGGATCAGCCCGGTCAGCGGATGCAGGATCAGCCGCTGCGCCCTGTCCTCCGCGCCAATGGGAGCCTCCTTTTGCTCCGTCTCGGCGCGCACCAGATCCAGGCAGTCCAGCGAGTCCGCCTGCCGCTGATACAAAAGCTGCGTCAGCTGCCGGAGCGTGCGGTCATCGGTGGCCCGCACGGCCCTGTCCCGTTCCCTGGCAAGCTCCTGCTTCAGCCTTTTTTTCGCCTCTTCCAGCCCGATCCCCGCCATCTCAGCGCCTCCGTCCTCAGCCGTTCCCGATCATGATAAAACAGTATACCACAGAATGAAAAAAACCACAAAAAACAAAGAACACCGTTTGATATACCGTTTATGCCAAAAAAAGCGCCGTTTACGAAATTAGCATGTACTTTTCGGATGGAATATGATATGATCAGTAGGATCAGTATGAAACGATCCCCCGGTAATGCCGGAGGATTTCGGAAAATGAAAAGGGAGGGACGCGGTTGAAGCATCTGGACATTATTGAGCAGATGACGCTGGAGGAAAAATGTCATCTGCTCTCAGGACGGGATTTCTGGCAGACGCAAAGCGTCAAGCGTCTGGGCGTGGAGAGCATCACCCTGTCGGACGGCCCTCACGGCATCCGCAAGCAGGAGGGCGCGGGCGACCAGCTGGGCCTGAACGGCTCGGTGCCGGCCACCTGCTACCCCACGGCGGCCACCATGGCCAACAGCTGGGATCCGGAATTGGGCGAGGAACTTGGCCGTCACCTGGGCGTGGAGGCGGCCAGCCAGGGCGTGTGCGTGCTGCTGGGCCCAGGCATGAACATCAAGCGCAATCCCTTCTGCGGCCGGAATTTTGAATACTTCTCGGAGGACCCCTACCTGGCCGGCAAGATGGCGGCCGGGTATGTCCGCGGCATTCAGGAAAGCGGCGTTTCCGCCTGCCCCAAGCATTTTGCCGCCAACAACATGGAATTGCGGCGCATGGCCTCCAATTCCGTTGTGGACGAGCGCACCCTGCGGGAAATTTACCTGACCAATTTTGAAATCGCCGTGAAGGAAGGTCGCCCCAAGAGCATCATGTCCGCCTATAACATGGTCAACGGCGTGTATGCCAACGAAAACGCCCACCTTTTGCAGGAGATCCTGCGGGACGAGTGGGGTTTCGACGGCTTCGTGGTGTCCGACTGGGGGGCCTGCAATGATTTCGTGGACGGCGTCCGCGCCGGGTCTCACCTGGAAATGCCCACCACCGGCGGCGACAGCCCGCGCCAGCTGATGCAGGCGGTTTATGAGGGCCGCATCAGCGAGGACGAGGTCAACGTGCGCGTGGACGAGCTGCTGGACGTCATGCTGGACGTCCGCAAGCGCGTGAGCGCCGCCGAAGGCAAGCCCTTCGACCAGGTGGAGCATCACCGCTTCGCCCAGCGCGCCAGCGAGGAATCCATCGTGCTGCTCAAGAACGAGAATCACATCCTGCCGCTTGCCAAGGGCGCGAAGGTGGCCGTGATCGGCGAGTTCGCGCAGAAGGCGCGCTACCAGGGCGCCGGCTCCTCCGTGGTCAATTGCACGACGCTGGACCACACCATGGACATTATCAACCGGTTCGACCTGAACGTGGTCGGCTTTGAGCCCGCCTATCCGCGCCACGGAGCGCCGGACGCCGCGCTGCGGGACAAAGCGGTCGCGCTGGCCAGGCAGGCGGATTATGTGCTCATGTATATCGGCCTGGACGAGATCTCCGAGTCCGAGGGGCTCGACCGCTCCACGCTTGCCCTGCCAGAGTGCCAGGTCGAAGCGCTGCGCGCCGTCTCCCAAGCGAATCCGAACGTCATCGTCGTGCTGTCCGCCGGCTCCTCGGTCGAAATGCCATGGCTCGATCAGTGCAAGGGCCTGGTACACGCCTACCTTTGCGGGCAGGCCGGCGCGGGCGCGGTGCTGCGCGTGCTGCTCGGCGAGGTCAACCCCTCCGGCAAGCTCAGCGAAAGCTACCCCGTCCGCTATGAGGACTGCTCCAGCGCCCCGTACTTCCCCGCCAAGGAACGCACGGTCGAATACCGAGAAGGCCTGTACGTGGGCTATCGGTATTACGAAACGGCCAAGGTGCCCGTCACCTTCCCCTTTGGGTTTGGGCTCAGCTACACCTCGTTCGCCTATGAAAACCTTAAGGTCAGTGAAAAAGAAGCCGTCTTTACCCTGACCAATACGGGCGATCGGGACGGCGCGGAGGTGGTTCAGCTGTACGTACACGCCAAGAACCCCAGCATGTATCGCCCCGCCAAGGAATTGAAGGGCTTCCAAAAAGTATTCCTGAAGGCGGGCGAAAGCAAAACCGTCACGATCCCGCTGGACGATAAGGCCTTCCGTTACTGGAACGACCGGACAGGCCGCTTTGAGATCGACGGCGGGGAGTACGACATCCTGATCGGCGCGTCGGTGGCCGACATCCGGCTGAACGGCACGGTCAGCGTGACCGGGACGGAAGCCCCCGCCTGCGAGGATCTGAGTCGCCTGCCCAGCTATGTCAGCGGCGAGATCAAGGCCGTTTCCGACGCCGAATTCGAGGCGCTGCTGGGCCACGAGATCCCCGACGGCAAGTGGAGCGGCACCATTCAGCCCAACGACGCGATCGCGCAGCTGTACTACGCCAAGAGCCTCAAGGCCCGCCTGGTCTGGCGCGTGCTCACCCACATGCTCAACAAATCCATCGAAAAGGGCACGCCCGACCTGAACATCACCTTCATCTACAACATGCCCATCCGCGCGATCGGCAAAATGGCGGGCGGCATGGTGTCCCAGGATATGTGCGACGGCATCCTGGATATCGTGAACGGGCACGCGATCGGCTTCTTCAAGGGCCTCGGCAAGCTGATCGGCGGCTTCTTCAGGCAGCGCGGCGTCGCGAAAAAAGCAAAAGCATTGGAGTGATCGACCATGAATTTCTGGAGCAAATTTGTTGAAAACCATCCCAAGGCCGCCAAGTGGATTCGCGAGGGCGGGCTGTTCGTCATCGTCAGCAACCTGGTCACGGTGCTCAAATACCTGATCCTGCAATTCCTGCCGGGGATGCTGACCAGCCTGCCGGACACTGATTTCGGCTGGCCGGGGATCGATATGACCCTGTTCGGCGAGACCTTCAAATGGAACATCCTGGGCTACGACCAGGCGCACGGCGGCCTTCGCTACTTTGTGGCCTATATGATCGCCATGTTCATCGGCGAGTGCATCAACTTCCCCATCCAGCGCAACTTCGTGTTCCGCAGCAAGGGGAACATCTGGAAGCAGATTCTTTGGTATCTGCTGGCCTTCATCGTGATCACCTGCATCGTCAACTCCATCAACTGCATCTGGGTGGCGGTCGCGGCCAAGTTCGTGCCTGACTGGGTATACAACATCGGCACCACCGTCCTGAACGGCGGCGTCTCGATGGTGATCTTCTTCTTCGTCAACAAGATCATCTTCCCCGAAGCCGAGGCAAAGAAAGCTTAACGTAAACCCTGTCAAACATTCCGGCCCGCCGACAGAATCGGCGGGCCGTGATGTTTTGATGACGGTCGGATTTCCTGACGATCAAACCTTCTTTTTCGGGAAATCGAAATACCGCTTCGCGTTGCCGTAGCAGATGTCGGCGGTAATCTGCTTCAGGGTGTCCAGGTCGTCGGGATAGAAGCCGTCCTCCACCCACCGGCCCAGCTGGCGGCACAGGATCCGGCGGAAATAATCGTGGCGGGGATAGCTCAGGAAGGAGCGGCTGTCCGTCAGCATCCCGATGAACCCGGCCAGGTATCCGAGATTGGCCAGCGAGCGCATGTGCTCGGTCATGCCGTCGAAGTGATCGTTGAACCACCAGGCCGCGCCGTGCTGAATCTTGCCGACAGCCTCGTCCGTCTGGAAGCAGCCCAGGATGGTATCGATCGCGGCGTTGTCGTTGGTGTTCAGGGAATAGAGGATCGTGCGCGGCAGCTTGTCCTGCTCCTCGAGCGCGCCCAGGAAGGCGGCGGTCTGCGTGGAGGGCGCGGTATTGTCCACACAATCAAAGCCGGTATCGGGGCCCATTCGGCGGAACATGGTCGGGTTATTGTCCCGGCGGCAGCCGTAGTGCAGCTGCATCGCCCAGCCGCGGTCGTGATACTGCGCGGCCATGAAGGTCATGAAGGCAAACTTGAACTCGGCTTCCTCCGAGCCATTCGGGATCACGCCGTTCAGGCGGGCCTTGAACACGCGCTCGACCTCTTCCTCGGCGGCGGGCGCGTACATGACGTAATTCAGCGCGTGGTCGCTCAGGCGGCACTGATGCGCGGCAAAGAAATCCAACCGGCGCTCCAAGGCGGATTTAAGAGCGGCAAAGCTGTCGATCCTGACCCCGGACGCCTTTTCCAGCTGCGCCAGATAATCCAGGTAGGTATCCTTTTCCAGGTTCATCGCCTTGTCGGGCCGCCAGGCGGGCAGCACGGTCACGGGGAAGGTCTGGTCCGCCGCCAGCTTTTCGTGGTATTCCAGGCTGTCCACCGGGTCGTCGGTGGTGCAGATTACGTCCACATTGCTGCGAAGGATCAGCCCGCGGCTGGTAAAGCCGTCGCTGCGCAGCTTCTCATTGGCCAGCGCCCAAACCTCGGGAGCGGTCTCCTTGTTCAGCACGCCCTCGTAGCCGAAGAAGCGCCGAAGCTCCAGATGGCTCCAATGGTACAGCGGGTTGCCGATCGCCTTGCCGATAACCTCGGCGTAGGCGCAGAATTTTTCATAATCGGAGCCGTCGCCGGTGATATATTTCTCGGGCACCCCGGCCGAGCGCATCAGGCGCCACTTATAATGGTCCCCGCCTAGCCAGACCTGAGTAATATTGTCGTAACGAATATCCTCCCAGATCTCCTTGGGGCTCAAGTGGCAGTGATAATCGATGATCGGCTGGTTTTCGGCCGCCTCATGATATAAAACGCGTGCCGTTTCCGTATCCAGCAGGAATTCGCTGGTCATAAATGGCTTCATGATGATTCGCTCCTTTCAAGCACAGAAAAAGACAGAAGCGTATTTACCGCTGCACCCGGCCCGAGCCGCTGCCCTTCATCAGGCTTTCAACCTCGGAAACGGTCACGCGGTTGTAGTCGCCGGGGATGGTGTGCTTGAGGCAGGAGGCGGCCACGGCGAACTCCAGGGCGGTCTTTTCGTCCTCATAGGTGTTCAGGCCGTAGATCAGGCCGCCGCCGAAGCTGTCGCCGCCGCCCACGCGGTCCACGATGTCAGTGATCTGATACTTGCGGGAAACGAAGAAGTCCTTGCCGTTATACAGGCAGGCGCTCCAATCGTTGTGATTGGCGCTCTTGGACTCGCGCAGGGTGATGGCCACGCGCCGGATGTTGGGATAGGTTTCCATCGCCAGCCGGGCGATGGCCTTGTAATTGTCCAGGTTCAGGGCGCCCTCCTCGACGCTTCCGGCGCTTTCCGCCTTCAGCAGCAGGGACTTCTGGAAATCCTCCTCATTGGCGATCACGGTGTCCACGTAACGGACCAGCTCGGTCATGACCTGGTCGGCGGTCTTGCCGTATTTCCAGAGGTTTTTGCGGTAGTTCAGGTCGCAGCTGACGTGCAGGCCCAGCTTTTTGGCGGCCTTGACGGCGGCCAGGGACAGATCGGCCGCGCCCTGGCTGATGGCCGGCGTGATGCCGGTGATGTGGAACCAGGTCGCCCCGTCGAACACCCTTTCCCAATCGATATCCTCTGCCTTGGCCTCGGCGATGGCGCTGCCGGCGCGGTCATAGATGACCTTGCTGGGGCGCTGCACGGCGCCGGTCTCCAGGAAATAGATGCCCATGCGGCCGGGCTTGTAAACGATATCGCTGACGTCCACGCCAAAGCCCCGCAGCTCGCGGGCGCAGGCGCGGCCCAGGTCGTTATCGGGCAGCACGGTCACATACTTGGTCTCCATGCCGTAGTTCGCCAGCGAGACGGACACATTGGCCTCGCCGCCGCCGAAGGTGGCCTCCAGGGCCGGGCTCTGCATCAGCCGCTCATAGGCGGGGCTCTTTAAGCGCAGCATGATCTCGCCGAAGGTAGCAACTTTCACAGCCATTTGATTTACCCCCTGATTTCCTTGACGATCTGCGCCGCCTCGCGGACCAGCGCCTCGATCTCATCGAACTTGCCTTCCTTGACCAGCGCGCCGTTGACCATCCAGCTGCCGCCGCAGGCCACGATGCGGTCGTACCGGAGATAGTCCCGCACGTTGTCAGGGCCGATGCCGCCGGTGGGCATGAAGCTCAGGCCCACATAGGGCGCGGCCAGCGCCTTGATCATTTTGAGGCCGCCGCTCGGCTCCGCCGGGAAGAACTTGACCACGTCCAGGTCAAACTGCAGGGCCGCCTCGATCTCGGTCGGCGTGCATACGCCGGGGGTCATCGGAACGCCCTTCTTGAGCACATGCTCGGTGACCTTTGGGTTCAGGCCGGGGCTGACGATGAACTTGGCGCCCGCGTCGATCGCGCGGTCGGCCTGCTCGGTGGTGAGCACGGTGCCCGCGCCCAGGATCATTTCCGGGAAAGCCTTGGCCATCCGGCGCAATGCCTCCTCCGCCGCCGCCGTGCGGAAGGTGACCTCCGCGCAGGGCAGCCCGCCCTTCACCAGGCGCTCGGCCAGGGGCAGGGCGTCCTCGGCGTCATTGAGCACCACCACGGGCACAATGCCCAGGGTCTTGAGGCGCTGCATCATTTCCGTCATGTGGGTTTCCTCCTTCAAATACTGTTCATATTTTCGGTCAAAGCAGGGTCATAAGGTGACGCCCTGCTTGAAGATCGCCAGGTCATGGAAGCCGTTCTGCTCATTCTTGGTCCTTTGCCCGGAGGCGACGGCCAGCACAAAGTCCGTAAGCTCCTCTCCGAGCTCGTTCAGGGTCTTTCCCTCCAGCAGGCGACCGGCGTCAAAATCGATCCAGCCCCGCTTATGCCGGGCCAACGGGCTGTTGGAGGATATCTTGACCGTCGGCACCGGGCAGCCAAACGGCGTGCCCCGCCCGGTGGAAAACAGGATCAACTGCGCTCCGGAGGCCGCGAGGGCCGTGGAAGCCACCAGGTCGTTGCCGGGCGCGCTCAACAAGTTCAGGCCCGGGGCCTGTACCTTTTCGCCATAGCGAAGCACGCCCTTGACCGGGGAGGACCCGCTCTTTTGGGTGCAGCCGAGCGCCTTGTCCTCCAGGGTGGTAATGCCGCCCGCCTTGTTGCCCGGCGAGGGATTTTCAT
>JAFUHB010000168.1 GCA_017469085.1 Clostridia bacterium | reverse complement strand
TCCTCCAGCGCGTTCGCAACGCGCCTGTCCTCGCCGAGGGACTGGTCCACACGGGCGGCGATCCCCGCCATGAGGCCGAGCACCGCCATGCTGGAGAGCAACGACGTGCCGCCATAGGAGATGAACGGCAGCGTCACCCCGGTCAGCGGGATCAGTTTGATGTTCCCGCCGATGATCACAAAGGTCTGCAGGCCGATCAGGCAGGCGCTGCCCGCCGCAAGCAGGGTGTCAAACGCCGTACGGGCCCTTCTCGCCAGCATCAGTCCGCGCGCCACAATGGCAAGGTACATGCACAGAACGATCAGGCCGAAAACCGCGCCGAATTCGTTCAGAATGACCGAAAAGACAAAATCGTTATAATAATACGGAACCACGCTGGCATTGCCAAGCCCGAGCCCCACGCCCCAGGCGCCGCCGTTTGCCAGGGCGATCAGCCCCTGCACGATCTGATATCCGTCCCCGCTGGGGTCGGCCCAGGGGTCGATCCAGATGGCCACCCTGCGGCGGACGTGCGCGAACTGACGGTAGCCGAAAAAGGCCGCGCCGACCCCCGCAGCCGCGCCCCCGGCGACCAGGAGCACGGAGCCGGTGGAAAGGTAAAAAAGGATCAGCGTGACCGCGTAATACAGAAACGCCGTCCCAAGATCCTTCTGGAGCATGAGGAGAACAAGGCACAGCGCGGAAAACACCGCCGCAAGCACGCGCTTTCGCTCGGAAAGCAGATGCGAAAGCACCAGCAGCAGTACGGGCTTGATCGCCTCCGACGGCTGGAATGACACGCCGCCGATGAAGATCCAGTTCTTCGCCCCGTTGATTTCCCTGCCAAGAAGCAGAGGCGCGGCCAAGAGAGCGAGCGACAGTCCCGTCAGCAGGACCGTCATGACCGCCCTATGCGGAAAGCGGCCGACGGCAATGGCAAAAAAGCACAGCACCGCCAGCCCGATCAGGTAATGAACGCCCTGCCGCAGCCCCCTTTCCGGGTCAAAGCGATAGAGGATCAGGACGCTCAGCGCCGCAAGAAAATGCAAAAGCGTCATCACCGGCTGATCCAGCCCAAACCGGCGCGGAAGAAAGGATGAAAAAAACAGGATCATAACGGGCACGCCCGCCGCCAGCGCCAGCGCAAGAAAATCCCAGGATTTCAAAAAGAGCAGAAAAAAGGCCAGGAAATAGAACAGCATGGAAAGCCGGACGGAAAACGGCGACGGCGCGCGCTCACGTTTTTTCCTCGCCATGCATCATCTCCCCCCTTCCATCCTCATCATACGGGGCAGTCTGCCCTTGGACCGCGTTCAAATCGCCCTCGATGTGATCCACCGGGAGCGGCATCACCTCGATCCATTCGCCGTCCTCCATCATTTCAGGCACAGCTGCACGCCGTCCCTGCGGCACCGGAAGGCCGGCTAACAGGCGAAGAGACAGGACCGTGTTGCCCACCTGCAATTCGCTCCCGTTCAGGGCATAGACACTGCCCTCGATGGGCATCCCGTCCAGGACAAGGAGGCGGCCGCGCTCCGGGATGATACGGAGCCCCTTTCCGTTTTCAAACGCAAAATGCGCTTCGATTGCCGCAAGGCCCTGTCCGCTCAGTCGCACGTCCGCCTGCCTGGCGGTGCCGATCGTCCCCTCCCGCTGCAAAAGAAAAACCTGCCCGGAATCCAGATCCACCCATTTGCCCACGTACCCCGCGTCCGGCATGCGCTTCATTTCCCGGCGGTATTTCGCGCGGTCGCTGAGCAGCGAGCGGACGACGCCCAGGAGGATCAGCAGCGAGAGCAGAACGAACACATACCGCATGAAAAGCGCAAGGATCCCATAGGCTGCCGTATCCACAATGGACGCCTCCTTTCAGCCGGTTCGATCTATTCCTTCTGTTCCGAGACGAGGTTTCTCAGCCAGACGCCCTTTTTGATCAGGATGAACCCGAGGACGCACTTGACCAGGTCCAGCGCTTCGACGATGGCAAACACCAGCACAACCGCCAGCCCCGCGTCCCGGATAATGAGTCTCGTGACCGGGATCTTGAGCACCCAGAGGTACACGGAATCAAACAGGAAGGTGATGCCCGTGCGTCCGCCCGCCCGCAGCATGAAATATGCCACGTTGCAATACGCGTACAGCGGGGAACAAACCGCCGTCACGCGCATGAAGCCGACGGCAAGGTCGCGCACCTCCTCCGTCGTATTGTACAGCCGCGGGAACAGCGGCGCAAGCAGGAACAGCACGGCGCCTGCCGCCATGGCGATGGCGATCGAAAACGCGAGCAGCCGCTTCGCTGTCAGCTTGACGCGCTCAAATTCGCCCGCGCCAAGCTGCTGGCCTACGAGGATGGAGACCGCCGTGCCCATGGAGATCCACAGGATATTGAAAAGATTGGAAATCGTGGTAGCCACGTTCATGCCCGCCACCACCGCAAGGCCCCTGGTGGAATAGCTCTGCGTCAGAGCGGCCTGCCCGGCGGACCAGAGCGTTTCATTCAGAAGGAGCGGCAAGCCCTTCACCGCGATGGAAAGGCAAAGCGCCTTCGGGATGGTGAAGCGGCGGTACACGCCGCGGATGAACGGCATTTTTTCGGGATGTCTGTGCGTCCAGAGGGCCACGATCAAAAGCTCCACCCATCGGGAAATGACGGTCGCCAGCGCAGCGCCCTCCGTGCCCATCCTGGGCGCGCCGAAATTGCCAAAGATCAGGATATAATTCCCTACGAGGTTCGTTGCGATCGCGGCAATGCCCGCCTTCATGGGCAGCATCGTCTCGCCGCACTCGCGCAGGGTGCTTGCGTAGGTCTGCACAAGGGCAAAGGGCAGAAGGCCGAACAGCATCATGGAAAGGTATTTCTGCCCCTCCACGGCAGTCAGGGCGATGTCGCCCGTTTCGCCGCCCTCATGCAGATACAGCCCGATCAGCCGCTCGCCAAAGAAAAGAAACACGGTAAGCCCGATCGCGAGCAGGCCAAGGGACAGCAGCAGCTTGAAGCGGAAGGTATGCCGGATGCCCTCGTCGTCGTGCTTTCCAAAAAACTGCGCGGTAAAGATGCCCGCGCCTCCGACCCCGCCGAACAGGCAGAGGTTGAACACGAACATCAGCTGATTGACGATGGAAACCCCGCTCATCTGCTCCGTGCCGACGGAACCGACCATGATATTATCCAGGAGGTTCACAAACGTGCTCAGGCCGTTTTGCAGCATGATGGGCAGAACCACCGCGAACAGCGTGCGGTAAAACGCCGCGTCGCCGATATACTGTTTGAGGTATTTATGCTTTTGAAGGCTCATCGGAAATCACCCGCGCGCTGTTTTGCCAGCGCCGCCACGTCCCCGACGGTATACGCGATGTCATCCGCCGAAGACCATTCCTCCTTTTTTCCGTATCCGTAGGCCGCGCCGATCGTGCGCAGGCCGTTCTTTTTGCCCGCTTCCATGTCGCAGGTGCAGTCGCCGATCATAACCGCGCTCTTGGGCCGATACTCCCGAAGCAGGC
>JAFUHB010000167.1 GCA_017469085.1 Clostridia bacterium | reverse complement strand
CTTGACACGGTAGGTTCTCACTAAGCGGATATATTCGGTTCCATTTGAGCTGTATTTTTCGATCGTCATCATCTCACCTCGATAGTATATTATACGTGCCATTATATTGTATTATATCCGGATGAAAAAAGCAAGCAAAACTTCTTGGATTTTCTTGCTTTCCATGCCTTGATGTGAGCTGAATTTGATGATCTATGTGGCAAAGTCGGGAGGAATGAACGCGGGTCTTTGCAAGCGCAGCAGGTTATGCTATAATGTGAGCGTATTTGAACGACGAACGGGAGGGCTTTTACTTGGACGTTTCCGACGGCTCATCGGGTGGGGTGGGCGGCCTGCTGTTGCTGCAGGTGATCCTGATCTTTATCAACGCTTTTTTCGCCGCGGCGGAGATTGCCGTCATCTCGCTCAATGAGAATAAGCTGCGCAAGGCCGCCGAGGAGGGGGATGCCAAGGCGCAGACCATGCTGCGGATGGTGCTCTCGCCCTCGGGCTTCCTGTCCACCATCCAGGTGGCGATCACGCTGGCGGGCTTCCTGGGCAGCGCGTTCGCGGCCGATAACTTTTCGGACCTGCTGGTGGACTGGCTGATCGACGGCGTCGGCTTTACGGCCCTTCCCAGGGCTACGCTCAATACGGTGGCGGTGGTGCTGATCACCCTGCTGTTATCCTTCTTTACGCTGGTATTCGGCGAGCTCGTGCCTAAGCGGATCGCTATGAAGTTCCCCGATCAGGTGGCGCGGTTCGTGTGCGGCCCGGTGAACGTCATGAGCAAGGTGTTCCGGCCGATCATCTTTGTGCTCAGTCATACGGTCAACGGCGTGCTCCGCCTGTTCGGGATCGACCCCAAGGCGGATGAGGAAAACGTGACCGAGGATGAGATCCGCCTGATGGTGGATATCGGCGAGGAAAAGGGCACCATCGAGGGCGACGAGCACGACATGATCGAGAACGTGTTCGAGTTCAACAATATGACCGCCGCCGACTGCATGACCCACCGCACCGACGTGACCGCCCTGCAGATTGACGACAGCAACGCCCGCGTTCTGCGCACCATCCGGGAGAGCGGGCTTTCCCGTTTCCCGGTATATGGCGAGAATCTGGACGACGTCAAGGGCACGGTGACGACCCGGGACATCCTGCTGAACCTGGTCAGCGGAAACGCCCGGAAGCTTCGTGACATCGTGCGCCCGGCTTATTTCGTGCCCGAGACGGTGCGCACGGACGTACTGTTCCGCGAGATGCAGAAGCGCAAGACGCATCTGGCCATCGTCGTCGACGAATACGGCGGCACGGCCGGCCTGATCACCATGGAGGATCTGCTGGAGCAGATCGTAGGCAATATCGACGACGAGTACGACCCCCAGCGCCCCCAGGACATCCAGCCCGTGGGCGACGGCGTCTGGCGGGTGGCGGGCTCCTCCTGGCTGGAGGACGTCAGCGAGGCCCTGGGCGTCCCGATCCCCCCCAGCGAGGAGTACGATACACTGGGCGGCCTGGTGTTCAGCCGCCTGGCGACCATCCCCAAGGATGGGACGCATCCCAGCGTGACGGCCTACGGCCTTAAGATCGACGTGGAGGAGATCAAGGACCGCCGTGTGATCTGGGCGCGGGTGAACGTCCCCCGGCAGGGGCCGGAAATGGAAGCGAAAAGTAGGGAAAACTGACCGGAATCGGTCGGCGGAGAGAGGAATATATCCCATTTTTCTAAGAAAGGATGTATTCAAAATGGCAACGTATGACGTGTTGATCGTGGGAGCCGGTCCGGCGGGCTGTTCGGCGGCGCTGACGCTGCGCAACCGGGATAAGAGCGTCCTGATGGCCTATACCGGGGACGGCGCGATGGGCCTGGCGGAAAAAATGAACAATTATCCCGGCCTGCGCGGCAAAACAGGCCGGGAGATGATCGAGCTTTTCCGCGCCGAGGCGCAGGAGGCGGGCGCGGAGCTGCGCAAGGAAAAGGTCAGCCAGCTGCTTTCGATGGGGGACACCTTTTCGGCCATCGTGGGCTCCGAGATCGTATCCGCCCGGGCGGTGATCCTGACCGTGGGCACAGCGCGAGGCAAAGAGCTTCCGGGAGAAAAGGAGCTGGTGGGCCGCGGGGTGTCCTACTGCGCGACCTGCGACGCCATGCTGTATCGGAAGCGCCCGGTCATCGTGATCGGCACGGACGAAGAATCCGTTGAGGAGGCCAATTTCCTGGCAGGCCTGGCCTCCCGGGTGATGTATCTTTGCGAAAAACAGCACGATGTGAGCGCCCTGGACGAGCGGGTCGAGCGGTCCACGGCCAAGCCGCAGGCCATTGAAAAGGGAGACGGCGCGCCGGGCCAGGCGATCCGCGTGATCACCGACCAGGGCGCTGTCAGCGCGGATTGCGCCTTTGTGCTGCGGCCCACCGTGGCCCCCGGCACCCTGCTTCCGGGTCTGGAAACGTCCAATGCCGGCATCGTTCATACGCCTGACCTTCGCACCAACGTGCCCCGCGTTTATGTGGCGGGCGACGCGGCGGGCGCGCCGAGGCAGGTGGCCAAGGCGGTCGGCGACGGCTGCGTGGCCGCCTTCTCCTGCGTGGAGGACCTGAAGCAATTATCGTAAATGATGGTCTGGTCGGCGCTCTGCGGTCCTTCCGCGGAGCGTTTTTCATGCGATCAGCATTAACGCAACTTTAACAATTCCTGTGATATAATCAACAGGATCGATAGGGAGGAGGCAAGGCCATGTTTCGGATTCTGGTGGTAGAGGATGACGGCGAGCTGAACAGGCAGGTGTGCGCTTATTTGAAGCAAAACGGCTATGAGGCCGTCGGCTGCCTGAACGCGAACGACGCCTTTAATGCGCTGTACAATGAGCTTTACGACCTGGTCATATCCGACATCATGATGCCGGGTATGGGCGGCTTTGCTTTTGCCAAGACCGTTCGGGAAACGAGCCGCGACCTGCCCATCCTTTTCATGACGGCCAGGGACGATTTTGCGGCAAAGCGGCAGGGCTTCCAGATCGGCGTGGATGACTTCATGGTCAAGCCGATCGACCTGGAGGAATTGGTGCTGCGCGTCGGCGCGCTGCTGCGCAGGGCCCGGATCGCCAGCAGCCATCATTTGGAGGTTGGGAACGTCGTGCTGGATGCCGACGAGCGGGCGTGTACGGTCAGAGGCGAGGAGGTCTCCTTGACCGCCCGGGAATTCAATATCCTTTACAAGCTGCTGTCCTACCCCAAAAAGACCTTCACACGGGCCCAGCTGATGGATGAATTCTGGGACGCCGACTCTTCATCGACCTTGCGGACGGTGGACGTGTACATGACTAAGCTGCGCGAGAAGTTTGCCGATTGCGAGGCGTTTGAGATCCAGACGGTGCGGGGGCTGGGCTATAAGGCGGTGATCCGCTCATGAAAAGAGAACGAAGGGCCTTTCTCATTTGGCGCTATGTCACCTTCTTCCTGCTGATCTCCTTTGTGGTCACCTGCTCATTTTTGCTCTTTCTGGATTCGATGCAGCTGGACCCCGCGCTGATCCGGCGCAACGCGGCGGTCACCTTCGGGAATATCGGGATGCTGAGCGCGTTTTGCTGCCTGTCCGAATGGCTGATCCGCAAGCTGACGGTGGATAAGCCCATCCGGCTCATCCGGGAGGCCACGCGGCGCATGACCGGGGGCGATTTGACTGCGCGCGTCGATACCTCCCAGTTCCGCGTATTCAGCGATGATTTTAACGGGATCGCGAATGATTTTAACGTGATGGCCGAGGAGCTTTGCAATACTGGCGCGCTGCGGACCGATTTTATCGCCAATGTTTCTCATGAGCTCAAAACGCCCCTGACGGTGATCCGCAACTATGCGGCGCTGCTGAAGAGCGACGGAGTGAATGAGGACCAGCGCTTGGAGTATGCCCAGGGCATCGACCGCGCGGCGCAGCGCATGACCGGGCTGATCACCAATATCCTGAAGCTGAACAAGCTGGAAAATCAGCAGATCAGCCCCCAGGTGCAGGAGTATGACCTGACCGAGCAGGTGGCGGAATGTCTGATCGGTTTTGAGGAAACGTTGACGCGGAAGGATATCGAGCTGATTTGCGAGATGGACGAGCGGATACCGATCACCGCCGATCCGGAGCTGCTGACGCTGGTATGGAACAATTTGCTGTCCAACGCCGTCAAATTTACGCCCTCCGGGGGCCGGATCACGGTATCGGTTTATCCCGATGGGGAATGGGCGGCCGTCTCGGTGGCCGACACGGGCTGCGGCATCAGCCGGGAGACGGCGCGGCATATCTTCGATAAATTCTATCAGGGAGACGCCTCTCACGCTACCGAGGGCAACGGCCTGGGCCTGGCGCTTGTCCGGCGTGTGGTCGACCTGACGGGCGGCGAGGTCACCGTGCAGAGCGAGGTGGGGAAGGGCAGCGCGTTTACCGTGCGCGTCAAAAGGAGCGCCGCATGAAGGAAAGGCTTCGCAGGCTCTTTTCGCCCGGCTGGATCGTCACGCTGGCGTTGACGGTCCTGTCCATCGCGCTTCTGGCTGTCGACCTGCAAAAGGACAGGCAAAAAACGGCGCTCGATTACGGCGCTTATCTGCTGTCCGCCTATACGCTGACTGCCCTCTGCATGCAGGGGACGCGCCTGATCCCGAGGATGCGGGCGCTGTTTTCCCGCGCGCAGACCCTGTCCACCGGCCACGCGGGGGCAGACAGGCTGCTGCGTTCCCTGACGCGGTATGAGGATCGGTCCGCCCTGCTATTGCGCGCGTCGCTGGCGCTCAATTTGATTTACGCGACATTCAAGCTGGGATGCGGCGTTTACTACCGTTCTTTTTGGCTGGCCGCGCTGGGCGTTTATTACGCCGTGCTGGCCGCCCTGCGTTTTTCCCTGATGCGGTCGATGAATCAACCAAGCGAGGATCAGGGACGGACGGCCTATCGCAGGACCGCCTGGCAGCTGAACATGCTGACGCTGGTGATGAGCGGCGTTTTTGTGCAGATGGTGATCAAAAACCGCGCCTTCCAGTATGCCGGCGTGCTGATCTACGCAATGGCGCTCTTTGCCTTTGTGAAGATGATTTCGGCCGTCGTCAATCTCATTCGCCGCCGCAGGGAGGAGAATAAGGCCCTGGCCGCCGCGCGGTGCCTGTCGTTTGCCGAGGCGCTGATGTCCATGCTCGCGCTGCAAACGGCCCTGACCAGTCAATTCGGCGACGGGGCGGGGGAGTTTGCCCGCACCATGAACGCGATCGGCGGGGCGGTGGTGACGGCGCTGTTGATCACCCTGTCAGCGCTGATGATCGCGCGAAGCGCCGCGGCCCCTCAGGCCCAGAAAAACGCTTCGCATTAACAATTCTCTAACAAAACGCAAACCAAACTTCAATAAAAGCCTGGTAAGATACCTGTGTCCGGTGGGAAAACCGAAGGACAGCGTACTGAAAAGCAGGAGGGTGCCTGAGATGAGCGAAAAGCAGAACGGCGTCGAGATCCATGATTCCGCCGAGGAGCAAAAGGAGCTGGAAGAGATCCGGGCCAAGTATCGGCCCGAGGCCCAGAAAGGACCGACGAACCTGGAGAAGGCCCGGCGCCTGGACGAGCGGGCGGAGAGCCGGGCAATGATCGCCGGGCTCTGTACTGGCATCATAGGCACGCTGATCATGGGCGTCGGCATGACCTGCTTCCTGGTGTGGCGGCTGCCCGTGCTGGGCGTGATCGTCGGGCTGATCGGGCTCGCCGGCATCGGGGCGGCCTGGCCGCTGTACCAGCGGGTGCTCAAAAAAGAGCGGGATCGGGTCGCCCCCGAGATCCTGCGGCTGACGGAAGAATAATACTGATTCTCATCTAATTCATGCACATCTGTCGGTGCCTTTGGCGCCAGCTCTGTGTCAGTCACCCTCACCGTACCTACGGGTACGCTTTCGGGTGCCTTCCTTGATCTGACACCAAACCCATCCGACATATATACATTCATTAGAAGAGAATCAG
>JAFUHB010000166.1 GCA_017469085.1 Clostridia bacterium | reverse complement strand
GCATCGACAGCCTGCCCGGCACGCTCATCGAGGCGGTGGAGTGCCTGAAGGCGGACGATGTCATCTGCGAAGCGCTCGGCGAGCACGTGCTCTCGCAGTACGTCGAGGGCAAGGAAAAGGAATGGGACGCCTATCGCACCCATGTGAGCCAGTGGGAGATCGAGCGCTACATCGTCATGTATTGATCTGATACAAAATATGGATCGCACAACCTCAAGAGAGAGGAGGGGAAGCCAGTGGCCAGGATCGTGATTGCAGGCGCGTCGGAGGCAAGCCGCGCGCAGCTGTTCCGGCTGCTGGCTTCTTCCGGTTATCCGGTCTTTCGGTGCTGCGCCTCGGGCGGCGAGC
This sequence comes from Clostridia bacterium, assembly GCA_017469085.1. GTDB lineage: Bacteria > Bacillota > Clostridia > Christensenellales > Aristaeellaceae > UBA4246. Next base: position 6,571 of record JAFUHB010000166.1, on the reverse strand, counting down.
TCAGGCGGGCGCTGGCGGATTGCGAGGATGGCGTCGTGATCCTGGCGGGAGGCCTGCCCGACGGCGGGCCGGACGACTTCGTCGCGGATTACGGGGATCGGGCGCAGTTCCTCCTGATCGCCAAGCCGGCAGTGCTGGACCGCTGCGAGGCGGGCGAGGTATTTCGTCTGGCGCTCCCCACCTCGGCGCAGGCGATCCTGGGCGCGGTAGAGATGCTCAGCCAGCTGCATCGCATGCGGATGCCCAAGCGCGCCGGTGTCGAGCGGGAGCTCGTTGAGCGGGCGAAGCACATCTGGATGCGGCAAAAGGGGATGACCGAGCCGGAGGCCCACCGGGCGATCCAGCAGTACGCCATGAACCATGGCGTCAAGATGGCCGATTGCGCGGCCCGGATCATCGCGTCCGAGGAGCAAAAGGGGGAGTGAGCGTGCGGGACCCGCAATATCCATTGTATCGGGAGGAAATGGAGCACGAGAGCTGCGGCGTCGGCGCGATCGTGGACCTGCGCGGCCGCGCGACGCATCGGACCGTGGACCAGGCGCTGACCATCGTGGAGCGCCTGGCTCACCGCGCCGGCAGCGACGCCCTGGGGACGACGGGAGACGGCGTCGGCATCATGACGCAGCTGCCCCACGCCCTGCTCGAGGCCTGGGCGCGGGAGGAGGGCGTATCGCTGGGGCAGCCCGGCGACTATGGCGTGGGGATGTTCTTCCTGCCGGATGACGAGGTGGGCGTTCGGAATATCTGCCGGATCTTTGAACAATTGGCCGCCGCCGAGCGGCTGGAGGTGCTTGGATGGCGCGATGTGCCCTGTCACCCGGCGCAGCTTGGCGCGGGCGCTCGCCGCACGATGCCCTGCATCCGTCAGTGCCTGATCAGGCGGCCGGAATGGGTCTCTCCCGGGCAGGACTTTGACAGGCGTTTGTACGTGCTGCGCCGGGTGTTTGAAAAGCAGGATACCGACACCTATATCTGTTCCCTGTCCTCCCGGACGATCGTGTATAAGGGCATGATGCTGGTCAGCCAGCTGCGCTCCTTTTACGACGATCTGCAGGACGTGCGCTTCTGCTCGCGGATCGCGCTGGTCCATTCCCGTTTTTCCACCAATACCTTCCCCTCCTGGAGCAAGGCGCATCCGCAGCGGATGCTGCTGCACAACGGCGAGATCAATACCATCCGGGGCAATCACGACCGGATGCTGGCCCGCGAGGAAACCATGCGCTCCCCGGTGATGGGGGAGGAGATGAAACGCGTGCTGCCGGTGATCGAGGCGGGCGGCAGCGACAGCCAGATGCTGGACAACACGCTGGAATTCCTGACCATGAACGGTTGTGCGCTGCCGCTGGCCGGCATGGTGCTTTTGCCGGAGCCCTGGCAGGGCGCGCAGGAGGAAACGCCCTGGCGGGCGCTCTATCAATATTACGCGTCCATGATGGAGCCGTGGGATGGGCCGGCGGCGATCCTGTACACGGATGGGGACAGCGTCTGCGCCTCGCTGGACCGTAATGGGCTGCGGCCCCTTCGCTGCGCCCTGACGGACGACGGGCGGCTGATCCTTTCCTCCGAGGCGGGCGTGCTGTATGAAGAAAATGCGCATATCCTACGGCGCTGGAAGCTGCGGGCGGGTGATGTGCTCGAGGCGGACTTACGCGCCGGGCGGCTGATCGAGAGCGAGGAGCTCAAGACCCGCTTCGCGAGCGAGCGTCCGTATCGCGCCTGGATCGGGCAAATGATCGGCCTTAACCAGCTGCCGGCGGCGCGGACGGAGGAAATCGAGCTTGCCGATCCGGAGCGCCTTTCGCTTTGCCGGGCCTTCCATTATACGCAGGAGGACGTTCGGGATATCCTGCTGCCCATGGCCAGACATGGCGCCGAGCCCGTCGTGTCGATGGGCGCGGACGAGCCGATCGCCCTGTTTTCCCGCACGCATCCCTCGCTGTTCGATTATTTCCGGCAGCGGTTCGCCCAGGTCACCAACCCGCCCATCGACGCGCTGCGCGAAAAAATCAAAACGGATTGCTCCGTCCTGATCGGCGACGATGGGAACCTGCTGGAGCAGGGCCCTGAAAACTGCGCCGTGCTGGAGCTGCCCTCGCCGATCCTGACGGAGGAGGAGCTCGGGCGTATCCGCGGGATCGACCGGCCCGGCTTTTCCGTGCGCACGGTATCTCTCCTGTTTCATCGGGATCAAAGCCTGCGCGAAGCGATGGCGGCTTTATTTTCTGCCTGCGACCGGGCCTGCCGGGATCGGGTCAACGTGCTGATCCTGTCCGACCGGGGCGTGGATCGGGAGCATTTGGCGATCCCTTCGCTGCTGGCGGTATCGGCGCTGGAGCAGCACCTGATCCGCGTCAGGAAACGGACGGCGGTGTCCGTGCTTTTGGAAAGCGGAGAGCCCCGGGACGTGCATCAGATGGCCCTGCTGGTCGCCTACGGCGCGCGGGCCGTCAATCCTTATCTGGCGCATGCCTGCGTGGCTGCGCTGTGCAGGGAAAAGCAGGTTGAAAAGCCTGTCGGCCAGGCCGTTGCCGATTATGATCGGGCGCTGACCGAGGGTATGCTCAAGATCGCTTCCAAAATGGGCGTATCCACCCTTCAGGCCTATCAGAGCGCGCAGCTGTTTGAGGCGATCGGCCTGGACGGGAAGCTGATCGACACCTATTTTACCAATACGCCGTATTCGCTGGAGGGCGTGGACCTGAATCGGGTGGAGGAGGACCTGCGTTTCCATCACGGAGCCGCCTTTGCCATGGGGCAGGAGCGCCTGCCGAGGGTAGGCGTCCACCGGCACTGCGCCGGGCCAGATGCAGAAGCGCATCTGTACGATCCGGAGACGATCGCGCTTTTACAGCGCTCGGTGTGGGAGGATGATCCCGAGCTGTTCGCGCGGTATGCCGAGCGTGTCGAGCATGAAGGCCCGCGCACGATCCGCTCGCTGCTGACCTTCCGGTATGAGGCCTGCCGCCCGGTGCCCTTGGAGGAGGTGGAGAGCGCGGTCGACATCGTCCATCGGTTCCGCACCGGGGCGATGAGCTATGGCTCGATCTCCCAGGAGGCGCATGAATGTTTGGCGATGGCCATGAACCGTTTGGGCGGGCGCTCCAACAGCGGCGAGGGCGGCGAGCCGCCGGAAAGATACGGCACGGAGCTGAATTCCGCGATCAAGCAGGTGGCGTCGGGCCGCTTCGGCGTGACCAGGGAATACCTGCTTTCCGCGCGGGAATTGCAAATCAAGATGGCGCAGGGCGCCAAGCCCGGAGAGGGCGGTCATCTGCCCGGTGCGAAGGTGACAGAAAGCGTGGCGAGGACCCGCTGCTCGACGCCGGGGATCTCCCTGATCTCCCCGCCGCCTCACCATGATATTTATTCGATCGAGGACCTGGCCGAGCTGATCTATGACCTCCAGTGCGCCAATGAGCAGGCGAAGGTCACGGTCAAGCTGGTGTCCTCCGCGGGGGTCGGCACGATTGCCAGCGGGGTCGCCAAGGCCGGAGCCGGGGGAATCCTGATCTCGGGCGGCGAGGGCGGCACAGGCGCCGCTCCCTTGAGCAGCGTACACCACGCGGGCCTGCCGTGGGAGATCGGGCTGGCCGAGGCGCATCAGGTGCTTTGCCGAAATCGCCTGCGTCAGCAGGTGACCCTGGAGGCGGACGGCAAGCTGATGACCGGGCACGATGTCGCGGTCGCCCTGCTGCTGGGCGCGGAGGAATTCGGCTTTTCCACCGCGCCGCTGGTGGTATTGGGCTGCCGGATGATGCGGGTCTGCCATCTGGGCAGCTGCCCGTTCGGGATCGCGACCCAGCGGGAGGACCTGCGGAAGCGGTTCATCGGGAAGCCGGAATACGTGGAGCGCCTGATGCTGTTCATCGCCGAGCAGCTGCGCGTGATCATGGCGCGGCTTGGTGCGCGTACCGTGCGGGAGCTGGTGGGGCGCAGCGACCTCCTCAAGATGAAGCAGGACGCGCCGGCGGACCTTTCCGCCCTGATCGGCTTCGCGCGAAACACCTGCTGCCAGCCTGAGGCCCGACATGATTTTCATCTGGCGGAGCGCGCCGATTATCGCCTGCTTCAGCAGCATGTCACTCTGACCACGGCGGACCGCGCCTTTGGCGCGATGCTGCGGGGCGATCGGCCCATACAGGCGCAGGGCTGCGGCGGCCAATCCTTCGGGGCCTTCCTGATGCGTGGCCAGAAGATCACGCTGTACGGCGTGGCCAACGATTATCTGGGCAAGGGGCTGTCGGGCGGCACGATCGCCGTCTGTCTGCCGGTGGACAGCGTTTGGCGGCAGGAGGACACGCTGATCGGCAACGTGGCCCTGTATGGGGCGACCTCGGGCAGCGCGCTGATCGCCGGCCGGGCGGGAGAGCGCTTCGCCGTGCGCAACTCGGGGGCCTGGGCGGTCGTGGAGGGCCTGGGGGACCACGGCTGCGAGTACATGACCGGCGGCCGCGTGGCCGTGCTGGGCCCTGTGGGGGATAACTTTGCCGCTGGCATGAGCGGCGGGATCGCCTGGGTGCTGGACGATGGGGACCTGCTGCGGAGCAAGCTGCATGCGGCGGGCATCCGGGCATACCCGGTCCCCGATGGGCAAAAGGAGGAGCTGCGCGGATTGCTGGCGCTGCACGCGCGGGAGACCGGGTCGCGGCTGGCTCGTGAGCTCCTCGAGGGATTTGACGAAAACGTAACGCGGTTCAAGGCCGTGATCTCAGATGAATATTTGGCGTGGATGCAAGGGGGCGTTTCAAAATGACAAAGTATGTGTTTGTGACCGGCGGCGTGGTCAGCGGGCTGGGAAAAGGCATCACGGCAGCCAGCCTGGGCAGGCTGCTGAAGGCGCGGGGGCTGAAGGTGGCCGCGCAGAAGCTGGACCCATATATCAACGTGGACCCTGGGACCATGAGCCCCTATCAGCACGGCGAGGTATACGTGACGGAGGACGGCGCGGAGACTGACCTGGACCTTGGGCATTACGAGCGCTTCATCGACGAGGACCTCAACAAGTATTCCAACCTGACCACGGGCAAGGTATATTCCAACGTGATCCACCGGGAGCGCCAGGGCGGGTATCTTGGCAGCACGGTGCAGACGATCCCGCATATCACCGACGAGATCAAGCGCTTTAGCTACCGGGTGGGGGAGCGGACCGACGCCGATGTGGTGATCACCGAAATCGGCGGCACCATCGGCGATATAGAATCGCAGCCCTTTATCGAGGCCATCCGCCAGGTGGGCCTCGAGGTGGGCCGGGAAAACGCGCTCTACGTGCATGTGACCCTGGTGCCCTACCTGAAGGCTTCCGGCGAGCATAAATCCAAGCCTACCCAGCACAGCGTCAAGGAGCTCCAGGGAATGGGCATCAGCCCCAATATCATCGTGCTGCGCGTGGATGAAAAGATCACGGACCGGAGCATCTTTGCCAAGATCGCCCATTTCTGCAACGTCAAGGAAGACTGCGTGATCGAAAACGTGACGCTGCCCAACCTGTACGAGGCGCCCCTGATGCTGGAGGAAGCGAAGCTGTCCGCCATCGTTTGCCGGGAGCTGCGCATCGACGCGCGTGAGCCGGACCTGAGCGAGTGGCGGGCGCTGGTGGAGCGCATCCGCCATCAGGGCCGGGAGGTGCGGATCGGGCTGGTAGGCAAGTATGTCCAATTGCACGACGCCTATCTGTCCGTCGCAGAGGCCCTCCGGCACGCGGGCTATGCGCTGGACGCGAAGGTGCGGATCGAATGGATCGATTCGGAGACGCTGACGGAGGAAAACGTTGCGGCCATCCTCGCACCCATGCAGGGGCTGATCGTCCCCGGCGGCTTTGGGGACAGGGGCATCGAGGGCATGATCCTCGCCGCCCAATACGCGCGGGAAAATCATATTCCCTATTTTGGCATCTGCCTGGGCATGCAGATCGCCGTGATCGAGTTCGCTCGTCATCGGGCGGGGCTGCCCCAGGCCAACTCCCGGGAATTTGACGCATTATCCCCTGATAAGGTGATCGACTTTATGCCCGGACAGAATGATGAGATCGACAAGGGCGGCACCCTGCGCCTGGGCCGGTATCCCTGCGCGCTTCAAGGCGGCACCGTGATTGCCGCCTGCTATGGCCAAACGGAGATCAGCGAACGCCACCGGCATCGCTATGAGTTTGCCAACGGTTATCGGGAAAGGCTGCAGGAGGCCGGTCTCTGTCTTTCCGGGCTTTCCCCGGACGGCCGACTGGTCGAAACCGTGGAGCTGCCCGAGGAAGCCTTCTATGTCGGCGTGCAGTTCCATCCGGAATTCAAGAGCCGCCCCAATAAGCCCCATCCCCTCTTTGTCGGCTTCATCCGCGCGGCGCTGGATGCGCAGAACAAATAGGACGCAAAAAAAGCCGCTGCGACAAGGCAGCGGCTTTTTGCGCGGAAGAAAGTGATTCTATACTGTTGATCCAAATGAGAAAGAAATCATCGAAGAGATAGGAGGGGAGTGTCGAGGGGGAACACCCTCGACTGAAATCCGCAGCAGCGACATGTGCGGTGCGAGGACCAAATCGCGCCAGCGATTTGCACCTTGCGCCTTTTCCGCCCGGGAG
>JAFUHB010000165.1 GCA_017469085.1 Clostridia bacterium | reverse complement strand
AGGGAAGCAGGTAGCCGGACAGTATGCTGGTTGTCTGGATGGGCACCAGGATGCGCAGCATCGGCTTCCACCAGGGCGCGCCCATCAGCTGGGCGGATTCCTCCAGCGTGGCGCTGATCTGGAACATAGAGTTCAGGCCCGATCGTGAGGCCATGGGCAGGTATTTGATCGTGCCAATCAGCACCATCAGGAAAAAGCTGCCGTACAGGGCCGGAATGGGGCCGTGGGGATTGGAGAACATGCCCAGATAGATGGCGGACAGCGCGATGCTGGGCACCAGGTAAGGCAGGAAGGTGAGGCTGTTGACAAAGGAGGCAAGCTTGGTGCCCCACTTGCGGGCCATGGCATAGCCCGCGAGGCAACCCACCGTGCCAGCGCCCAGCGAGCAGCACAGCGCGAGCAGCAGGGTGGTTTTCAGGGAGGCCCAGAAGGTCTGGTTACGCAGCACGCCCGCGTTGCCGATGCCGTCATTCTCGCCGATCCAATACAGAAGCGTAAAGTTGGAGGGAGAATAGTTGCCCTTGGCCATCGTCAGGGATTCCAGCGCGAAGCTGATGAAGGGCAGGATGGTGACGCAGACGGTAAAGACGATCATTACCGCGCTGATGGGCGTGCGGAATCTGCGGAGCTTGGTCAGCGAAATGTTGCTGCTTTTGCCGGACACGGTGGTATAGGATTTGCGCGTGCCCAGCATCCTTTTATTCACCGCCATGATACCCATGCTCAGCACGATCATGACGGCGGTGTATACATAGCCCCTGCCCGGATTGGTGCCGTTCAGGTAGCCATACATGCGGGTCGCCAGGGTTTGAAAGCCGACGGGAAGGCCCAGGAACTGGGCGGTGGAAAACACGCTCAAGCCGGAGGCGAACACCAGCAGGATGGTCGACATAATGGCCGGACGCACCAGAGGAATGGTGACCTTGCGGAAGATGCGTCCGCGGGAGGCGTTCAAAATCTGCGCGGCCTCCTCAAGGTTGGAATCCATATTTCGCAGGATCGCGCCGATCAGGATATAGGCGTAGGGCGCGTAATGCAGGCCCGTTACCACCACCACGGGGAACAGGCCGTAGGCAAACCAGTTGGCGGTGCTCAGCCCGGTCACGGCCTCAAAGAGGCCCTTGGCCCCGCCGATCATCTGATTTTTGAAAAAGTTGGTCCAGGCGATGGCCAGCGTCCAGCCCGGCATGATATACAGGAGCATGAACAGGGAGGAGCAGAACTTCTTTCCCTTCATGTCCGTTCGGATGACCAAGTAGGCGAACAGTCCGCCTACGAGGATGGCAACGGCGCAGGAGAGGACCGCGCACAGCAGGGAATTGATCAGCGGCTGCACGAAGGTCTTATAGGTGTCGTTGCCGGCGAAGGTCTTGTTCCAGTGATACCAGGTAAAGGTCCCTGCCTCCTGCTTGACGCGGTTGACCTCGGCGGTATGCACGGTCACGGTATCCCGGAAAATATAAAACAGGGGATAGACCACCAGGTACAGCAGCACAATCGTCAGCACGACCAGGATGATGTTTTGTGGTTTTCGCAGGAAGGTCACACATCTGCGCAGCTTTGCTTTCAATCCGATCACCTTTACCTTTTACCGAATAGGACGGGTGCCGCGAAGAGCTCGCGACACCCGGGGAAGGCCGCCGCCCGGTGAAACGTCCGGGCGACGGCGGAGTGATTTAACGCAGGCCGTCGATCAGGTCCTCGACGTCGGGGCGGGTTTCCATCAGGTAGTCGGCGTCGTCCAGCACGATGTAGGGCTTCAGCTCGTCGAAGCTGTAGGGCGTCGCGTAGGCGTTGGCCGGGTTCGCGGAGAAGCCGCCGTAGTAGGTCTCAAAGGCCTTCCAGCCGTTAGCGCTCAGCAGCCATTCGACGAACAACTTGCCGGCGTTCGGGTGGGCGCAGCCCTCGAGCACGATGGCGTACACGGGATAGGCGTAGCCGGAGAAGGGCTTGCAATCAGCATAGTCGTAGGCCAGGCGGATGTCCTTGGCTTCCTGGGTGATGAAGCGCTGGGTGCTGAAATAGCCGATCCAGGTCTGATCCATGCCCTTGGCGCCGATGGTGGTCGCGGAGGTGGTGTCGGAGGTGGTCAGCAGCACGCCGTTTTCAAACAGCCGCTTGATGAGCTCCCAGCCGGCGTTGTCGGTGGTCAGCTGAATCTCCTCGCCGAAGTATTCCCGATAGGCCTCGGCCAGCTTGGCGGCGTTCTCCTCGGAGGTCAGCATGGTCATCATATCGATGTTCACGCCCTCGGAGGAAGGATCCTTGAAGGTGAACAGGCCCTTGCGGGCGGGATCAGCGATGGCCCACAGGTTGGTCAGCCAATGCTCGCCGACCAGCTCGTCGTTGTACATGAACATCTTAGTGTCATAGTACCAGATCACGGCGGTGGCGTCGTCGGTGCCGGTGATGTCGGCCAGGCGGCTGTTGGTCCACTTCATGGCGTAGCCGGGGTTCAGCAGGTCAGAGGTGACACGATAGGTGTCCTGGGCGCAGGCGACGTCCACGGTGACGGAATTCGCCTTGCTCTCCTCAGACAGACGCTGGATCATTTCGGTTTCGCCCTGGTGACGGAATTCGACCTCGATGCCGAATTCTTCCTCGAACAGCTTGGCGGCGTCGCCCAGGTAGCTGTTGGCGCCGGTCAGCACCAGCTTGCCTTCGGCCTTAGCGGCGGCGACCAGGTCGTCGTAGCTGAGCTCCTCGGCATAGGCGCTCATGGCGAAGCAGCCGAGCAGCATGCTCAGAACGAGCAGCAGAGACAGGAACTTGCGATTCATGTTGAATCCTCCCTTGTTTTATTTTCTTCCGGCGCTGGGCCGGAAAAGAATCAGAAGCGGCAGAGGGTCTTCATACGATTCTCGACCCAGGGCTGGAGCTTGGCCTGTACATATTCGGGCATGTTGATGATCTTGACCGGATCCTGCACGGCGTCAAACTCGCGGGAGTAATCCTGCACGGCCTTGAAATAGTTGCGCAGGAAATCGGTGCCCAGGTTAAACTTATTGACGCCGTGGGAGAAGGCAATCAGCAGCTGGTCGTCCGGAATACCGCTGCCGCCATGCAGCACCAGCGGCACATCGGTGACCGCGTGGATCGCGTCCAGCCGCTCGATATCCAGGTGGGGCGTCTCCTTATATTCGCCGTGGGCGTTGCCGATGGAAACGGCCAGGGAATCCACGCCCGTCTCCCGGCAGAACAGCGCGGCAGCGTCCGGCTTGGTGAACAGGTCCTCGTTTTTGTTGTCGGCCACGGCGGCGGTACCGACGTGACCGATTTCACCCTCCACGCAGACACCCCGGGCGTGAGCGGCCGCCACGACCCGCTTGGTCATGGCGATATTCTCCTCGAGGGAGTGCATGGAGCCGTCCATCATGACGGATTCAAAGCCCGCGTCAACGGCGCGCATGATGGACTCGTAGGTGTAATCATGATCCTGATGCAGGCCGATCGGCACCTTCACCTGGGCGGCCAATTCCTTGACGGATTCGGCGTAGCCCTTGAGGCCGGTGGTCTTTTGAATGGTGACGTGCTCGGGATAAAGCATGACCAGGGCGGGGGTGTTGGTCTTTTCCGCGGCGCAGACCACGGTGCGGGCCATGACGTAATCCATGCAGATGAAAGCGATCACCGAGGTGTTGCTTTCCTTGGCCATGCGCAGGATATCCTTAACGTGCGTATACATGTGTTCCTCCGATCAATACAGGGATGCCTTGCCGTCGCAGCCGAACAGGCGGACCTTGTGGCGGACGACCTCCTTCAGGGTCGCGATGCACTGGGGGTAGATCATATTGGGCTCGCGCAGGGTCTCGTCCTTCAAAATCTCGCGGCACTTTTGATAGAAGGGGTTCTTGATGTCGCTGGAGATATTGATCTTGCAGACGCCGCGGCGGGCGGCGGCGGCGATTTCCTCATCCGGGTTGTCGGAGCCGCCGTGCAGCACCAGGGGCGTATCGATCAGGGAAGTGATTTCGTCCAGGATGTCCAGGCGCAGCTTGGGACGGATCGACTTGGGGTAAAGCCCGTGCCGGGTGCCGATGGCAATGGCCAGGGCGTCCACGCCGGTCTTTTCCACAAATTCCTTGGCGACCTGGGGATCGGTGTAGATGATCTGATCGGCGGCCGAGCCGTCAGCGGTCACGTCCATGGTGCCGATGGTGCCCAGTTCCGCCTCGACGGAGACGTTGGCAAAATGCGCCGCCTCCACGACCTTTTGCGTGATGGCGATGTTGTCCTCCAGGGGTTGGCGGGAGGCGTCGATCATAACGGAGGTATAGCCGACGGCGATGGCGTGCATGACTTGCTCAAAGGAAGCACCGTGGTCCAGATGGATGCATACCGGGATGGGGGCGTGATTCGCCTCGTCGATCACGGCCTTGACAAAGCTGTCCTTGACAAAGGAAAGCTCGTCCGGATGGATGGCGATGATCACGGGCGCGTTCTGCGCCACACATTCCTCCATGACGCCGGTCAGGATCATATTGCTGCTGGTGTTGAACGCGGGTACGGCGAAGCGCTCCTTTTGCGCGGCGCTCAGGATCTCCTTCAGGTTGACAAGCATGTTGCTACCTCCTCAATTTTTGCCAATTAGAACAAACGCAGTATATATGAACAATCAAAAATGCGCAAGTATCGGCTGAAATATTGAAAAACGAAAAGAATTATACCGACTAATTGATTGAAATCGATCAAATCAGATTGACGTTTGTTGGGCGGCGGGGTATACTGTCCTTGAATCGCAAGGGGGTGCTTGGTATGAGCAATGAGGACAGGAGGAAGCAGATCCTCTCTTTGATCAGCGACGAGGGCTATGTCTCCGTCACCGACCTGGCGCGCAGCCTGTTCATCAGCGAGCCGACGGTCCGCCGCGACCTGGCCGCGCTGGAAAAGGAGGGGAGCATCCGGCGGACCCACGGCGGCGCTTCCTTCATTGAAAACGGCCCCAACTTCTGGCCGCTTAACATGCGCAACAAGGTGAATTTGCGGGAGAAGGAATATGTGGGCCGTTTGGCCGCCGGCCTGATCAAGGAAAACGATCATATTTTTATCGATACCGGCTCCACCGATTTTTGCCTGGCGAAGGCGCTTGAGCCCTCGATGCAGCTGACGGTGGCTACCAACGGCCTGCCCATTGCCATGCTCTTGGCCAGCCAGCCTACCAAGACGGTCGAGTGCTGCGGGGGCTTTTATGACGCCCGGGACTCTGCCTTCTATGGGGAGGACACGCTGGAATTCATCCGCAAACGCCGGGCCAGGTACTTTTTTGTGTCGACCGGCTCAATGGACGCCCAATACGGCGCATCCGGCTTTGATTCCAAGGGCATCGCCTCCAAGCACGCCTTTTCGGAGAACGCGGAAACCACGGTGCTGCTCATGGACCATACCAAGGAGGATAAGGTCAGCTATTACCAAGTGTTTACCTGGGATCAGATCGATATCCTGATCACGGACCGGCGACCGGGCGATGAATTGATGGAGGCCTGCCGGCAGCACCGGGTGCAGGTCCTTTATGGGCCGGGGGAATGACCACAGGGTAATCACATTCATAATTATAAAACAATTAAGGCAACACCGTACAATTCATTGCCAGCAATGAATTGTACGGTGTTGCCCTAAATGAGATTGCTTTGGAAAATATGAAAAGGGTATTGACAAAAACGATTAGTGGGTGTATTCTTTGAAACGAATAGAAAACGTTTTCTAAATGATTGGGAGGGAAAGCTGTGCCCCAGGAGGTGACGATCAAAGATATCGCCCGCGCGGCGGAGGTCTCCGTGGCGACGGTTTCCCGCGTGATCAATGATAATTATCCTGTCAGTCAGGAAGTGCGGGAGCGTGTCACTCGGGTAATGGCCGAGTTGCATTATCGGCCCAATGCCATTGCGCAGAGTCTGCGCTCCAACAAGTCCAACATGGCAGGTCTGATCGTGGCGGATCTGTCCAACCAATACTTTATGAACGCCGTCAAGGGCATTGAAAAGGTTTTGATGGCGAAGGGATATCATCTGGTGGTCGCCAGTTCGGACGGTCGTCCGGAGAAGGAACGCCAGCTGATTCAAGCGATGATCAGTAAGAGACTGGACGCGCTATGCATCGCGTCGGTCGATCAGGAAGGAGAGTCGATCCGGCAAGCAATCAGCAGCGGAACGCCGATTGTGTTGATCGACCGTGTCCTGAATGACGTCGACACCAGCCAGGTTTGCTGGAATGACGCCGAGGCTGCGCGAACGCTGACTCGGCTTCTGCTGGAGCACGGCCACCGAGAGATAGCCATCATCAATGTTACGCTGACCCATTCCGTGGGCCGCGACCGTCTGGCCGCCTTCCGCGGCGTGATGCGGGATGCTGGGATTACTCTGCCGAAAAGTTTTATCAGCCCGTCCAACTTCTCTGCGGAGGAGGCTCAAAAGTACGTCCTGAAGGTAATGAGCGGAAAGCGGCGGCCGACCGCGCTGCTCTGCGCCAACAACGTTATGGCGGAAGGAGCGCTCCGCGCGCTGGGGGAATTGAGGCTTCGGCTGTATGAGGACGTTTCCCTTGTAACCGTTGGTACGCCCGATTGGAATAATTATATGACTCCT